>CAZHXL010000071.1:0-8610 GCA_964536575.1 uncultured Clostridia bacterium
ACTGGGCTTGCTACTCTCATAACAAGCCTACCCATTTATGGGTAGGTAGTTGACTTAAGAAAGCATATTTGATTTTTCTAAACAAAACATTAATAAAAAACAAAAACTTAATCTAACAACCTAGCCGTAGACACTATGCAATACTAATATATATTAGTTGTCCAAGATAGCTTCCAAAAAAGAACTTACCTATTCTTCATCAAAATTTATATTAACTTTATTGCGAATACGTTTTTTTTCACCTTGACGCTTTTTAGTTTCTAGCTGTTGAATTTTAATGCCATGTGGTTTACCTGTAGGAATTCTTTCTGGCGGGGAATAATTTAGCTTAGTAAGTTTTTCTCGTAACCTAGCTAAACATATAGCTTTGTTACGATGTTGGCTACGTTCTTGTTGGCAAGAAGTTCTAAGCCCTGTTGGTCTGTGGGTTAGCCTTACAGCACTATCAGTAGTGTTTACGTGTTGTCCGCCTTTGCCACTAGCCCGAAAGGTTTCTACATCACACTCTTCTAGTAGTTTTTCATCTGAATCAGGAATTTCTATTTGTTCCATAAATAGGTTTCTTTCTAAAGAGTTAATTTCTTTACCCTCTCATCACACTGTCAGTCATCCAACAGTTTTTATAGTAACCATTTGTTTGTCTAGATAAGCAAAAGATATATACATTAGCATTATTATTTTCATCAACGACTGTAACTTTTTGCTCTGCTTGGTTTTCTTTAATAGTGATTGGGTCAAAGTAAGCTTCTTGGTGATTTAGCAGAGAGGCATAAAGCGGGTTTTTTACCATTCGAATAAATCTAGCCAAAGGCCCAGTAACCATTTTATTACTTGGAGAAGCAAACATAAAAACTGCCATAACCCCTAAGTCATCACCTTTTTTACTGTTGTTTTTTAAGCAATTAACTTGGTGTTTTACTACTTGATCCGGAGGAATTTCTGGTATTGGTTTTAATAGATAAGGCTCTAATGGATAAGAGGACATAAAAGCTAACTACCCTAAATAATTAAGCCAAGCTTAAGATTTTTTATACATTAATTTTAATTCTCGTTCTTGTTCTTCTGCTTTCTTAATTGCTCTTTGTTGTTCTTCAAAGCGTTGAAGAATAGAGTTGTCTAGTTTATGAGTGGCCATTATTGTTTCAGTTGAATCAAGAATCGAAGGAGGTGGAGTAATTGAAACAACAGTATTATTGTCCAAAACCATTATATAAGCATTATCTGAAGGATCTAAAAGATCATTTTCTTCTAATGGCTCAAGATAAATTTCATCTAAAAATTCGGGGGGTTTATGTTCATTTGCCATAATTTTTTGTCTAAAAATTAAAACATTGTGAGTAAAAATAAGCTTGCAGGTATGGTGGGTATGCTAGCTTATTTTTACAAAATATGAAACAGTTTTCTTTAATTGGAATATGTCGCACAAAAGATGTTTAGAAACATAACAAGAGAGGTTTTCAGCCAAAAAGAATTGAAAACCTCTCATAAACTAGAAATGCTTTATTTAGTCCGAGTTAGACTCCTAGCAATAGAAAGCTTAGTATTGGGGTTTTTAATCATTAATTCTACAGTGGCCCCTTTAGTAATTAATTTTTTAAGGGTTTTATTATTTAGTGAGCCTTTCTTTTTCTTAGATACTGTAAAGCGTGTGCCAGTAGTATCAAACATTAATGGGTATTCATCCATACCATTTACAATTATCACTGCTCCTAGCTGGATAAACGAGCTTTGAGAGTCAACAAAAATAGTACCTTGTGTAAAGACAGGGTTGTTAACTACAGGCAAGTTTGTTCCCATAGGTTGAGAACCACCGCTATTTTGCCCATTTCCAAAAAATGTACTTACACTATAAACAAAGTTTCCTGTAGGGGTTTTTCCTGTAATAACACGATCAACAAAACTAGTTTCATTTGCAGCTAAAGTGGTTATTAAGTTTTCGTCTTTAACAAGATCTCTTTCTGTTAGCGGGGGTTGGCCTTGTTCTGGTTGAGGAAGACGATAGATCTTAAACCCAGCTATATCAGAATCTGCCAAAGGATGTATTTTCTTAGCCAAATTTTGTGCTATAGCAGGGGGTTTTAACTCTGTAGCAATAACCTTAACATTTTGAGGTGGAGAAATTTGTCCTGTTGCAGGTGGGTCAAAATTGATGATTACTTGTAAAGTGGCTAAACGTGTCACTAAAGTAACTGGCTGAGTAACTACCACACTGCCTGCTTTACCTATAATCATAATTGAATATGTTCCAGCAGGAGTATCAGCACTAGTGTTTACGGTAATTATAGTATTAGCACCAGGTGAGAGACTAGTTTGAGCAAAACCAACCTGAATATTTGGATTTGGTGAAGTAGCACTTAAACTAACTGCTTGATTAAACCCAATACGCCCTACCACACCCACAGTAAACATAGTTGCATCACCAACGACTAGGCTTTGTACACTTGGAGCAAGCGCAAGAGAAAAAGCTTCTTGTGGTGCTGGAGTAACGTTTAGAGCAAAGGTAGCAGTTTTTACCAATGAGCCTGATGTACCAATAACTTGAATATTATATGTTCCACTAGGAGTAGTACTAGCAGAAGTAACAGTAATAGATATATTGTCTCCTGGTCTAGCACTACTAGGAGCAAATCCAATTTGTAAAGATTTTTCTGCTGAATCAGCACTTAAGGCCACTAGGTTTGTAAATCCATTTTGGCCTTGAATATCTAGGCCAAATGAAGTTGCTTTACCAGCAGAAACACTCTGTGTTTCAGGTTTAACTGTAAGAGTAAAATCACCAACAATTGGCTTAACAGTTAAAGTAAATGTAGCATTTTTGGTAACCCCACCCCCTGTAGCAGAAATAGTAACTATATAGTCTTTAGGTTCTGTTGCTGGAGTAGTGCTAAGAGTAACCATAGCAGTACCACTAGAATTAATTGTATTAACAGAAAAACTAGTTTGAATTGCATTTTGTGGTGAAGAAGAAGTTAAAGAGACTTGCTCGCTAAAATTATCTCTAGCACTAATACCCACAATAAAGTTTGCTTTTTGGCCAGCAACAATAGATTGTGATGTTGGATTAAGCACTAGGTCAAAATCACCAGCTTTTACTGTCAGCTTTATTATTGTATTACGTTGTAATCCGCTAGCCATACCAATGACATTAATGTCATATACTCCTGGAGGCGTATTAGCATTAACATTGACATTGACATTTGCTGTTACTCCTGGAGTAATACCACTTGTGTTACTATTAGCAGTAATATTGTTATTTGGTGTCCTTAAGTCTAAGAGCACTACATCATTAAATCTATTTAGAGTGTTAAGCCCTACCGAAAACCCTACTGATTTCCCAGGAGAGCTTTCTAAACTACTAGGATTTAGCACTAGAGTAAAATCTGGGGCCGCAGTAACAGAAACTCTAGTAACAACACGTCTTTCTATCACTCCTGTTCTTGTTGAGCTAGTACCAATAATAGTGACTGGATAACTATCAGGAGCAGTAGTACGATCAGTAGAAACAAACAAAATGGCTGTTCCAGACCCAACAATTGTATTGCGACTAAGTGAAGTGTTTAGTTTACTATCTATTCTCAAGTTCACTGTGTCACCAAATCCATTTAACCCAATAACACTAAGGGCTAATTCTGCTTGTTCTCCAGCAGGAAGAGAAATAGCTTCAGGAATAACACTAAGTGTAAAATCACCTGAGGCTCTTACATCAACATTAACAGAAGTTGTTTGGCTAACAGTACCAGAGGCAGATCCAGTAATAGTTACTGTGTAAATTCCTGGGTCAGTATTTGCTGGAACAATAACTGTCATAGGGGTATTTCCAGGAGTGGTAATAGTGCTAGTACCAAAATTAACATTTAATTTACTACCAGCACTGAGTGCCACAGTAGTTCTACCACCATCATTAGCACTATTAACTGACACATTAAAAACTGCGTTTGTTCCAGCATTTACCACTACATTCCCAGGAGAAGCATTAAGAGTAAAACTTCGTTGTGGAACAACAACAGTAAAGGAGGCTGATCTGGTTAACCCACCTCCTGAGCCGCTCAAAGTAATGGTATAAGTGCCTGGATTAACCAAGTTAGAAACTGAGACTGTCATAGTGACAGTTCCAGGAGGAGTTATTGAATTAGGGGAAAAGCCTATTGAAAAGCCATTTGTAGACAAAGTAGCAAAAGTAACAGTACTGTTAAAATTGCCCGTTTTACTAACGGCAACAGAAAAACTAGCTGAGCCTCCTGACTGAATTGTGGCTGAAGAAGGGCTAATACTAAGTCCAAAATCTCCTTGGGTTTGAGCTAAAGCCTCTATGTTGGTAAAATGTGAAACAAAACCTATAAATACACTGAGAAGAATAAGTTTATATACTTGAATACAAATTTTTGACAATAAAAACATATAGTGAATCTCCTTAAGTTAACTATTAAATTAACTCTATTACCATTGGCTAACTTATGGCTAATTTATTGTTAATTATAGATCATAAGACAACAGCTGTGGAGTAAGCTATGCATATGTTTGGTAGCTAATCACCACATAATAAAGTAATTATCCTAGAGGTTGTTTTTGCAATCAGATATTTAGGCATTTGCTATCTATGACAATAAAACATGGTAGAATGCGCTCATCTACATCAATTAGCATATCTAATATTTAGTTAATTGGACATTTTAAGGCATTTTTAGAATATATTTTTAGGTGAAAAACAAATGGTTCGACAAGCAAAAGTAAATCGAGAGACAAAAGAAACAGATATAGAAATCAGCTTAAACCTAGATGGACAAGGCCATTCGGAGATTTCTACAGGTATAGGCTTTTTTAATCATATGTTAGAGCTTTTTGCACGCCATGGTTTGTTTGACTTAAAAATTAATTGTCAAGGTGACTTACATATTGATGACCATCATACTGTTGAAGATGTAGCCATCACCTTAGGTAGAGCTTTTGCTGAAGCCTTAGGCGATAAAGCAGGAATTGAACGCTATGGTGTAGCCTATGTTCCAATGGACGAGACATTGGTTAGAAGCGTAGTTGATTTATCTGGACGTGCCTTTTTAGTCTATAATGCTGCTGCTGTTAGACCTATGATTGGTACTTTTGCTGTAGAGTTAACAGAACATTTTTGGCATTCTTTTTCTGATGCAATCAGGGCTAATATCCATGTTGAATTACTCTATGGACGTAATCAACACCATATTCTAGAAGCAGTTTTTAAGTCTGTAGCACGAGCACTTTCAAGTGCAACTAGACCAAATCCTCGTGTTCAAGGTATTTTATCCACTAAAGGAACTTTAAGCTAGGAGTGTTACTAGTGATTACAATAATTGATTACGGTGTTGGAAATTTGCGTAGTGTGGAAAAAGCTTTTGCTGCTGTAGGGGTAAAAACACAAATAAGCAATAACCCTGAAGTATTACAAACAGCCGACGCTTTAGTTTTACCTGGTGTAGGAGCTTTTGGTGATGCAATGGTTTCATTAAAAGCAACTGGCTTTGACCAGATAATTTTGGCAGCAGCCAAAGTAGGAAAGCCTATCCTAGGAATTTGCTTAGGCTTTCAACTTCTATTTGAAGAAAGTGAAGAGTTTGGCCTTCATAAAGGGCTAGGGCTATTGCCTGGGCGGGTAGTTCGTTTTTCAGACAGTGAATTACGAGTTCCTCATGTGGGTTGGAATCAGATTCACGAGCGTTATTCTCACCCTATTTTAAGTGATATTGCTGATAGGGCTTATTTTTACTTTGTTCATTCTTTTTATGTAAAAACTACTTTAGTCAGTGATGTAATTGCCTCAACTAACTATGGAATAAGCTTTAGCGCGATTGCTGGTAGAAATAATGTTGTTGGGGCACAGTTTCACCCAGAAAAAAGCCAGCATACAGGTTTAACTTTACTAAAAAATTTTGCTACTAGGATGGCTAAAGAATGTTAATTCTCCCAGCAATTGACTTAAAAGATGGGTGTTGTGTTCGTCTCACTCAAGGAGAAAAAGAAAAAGTAAAAGTCTATGATCAAGATCCTTTTGCTGTTGCAGCAGGTTTTATAGCTGCTGGGGCAGAAATGATTCACATTGTTGACCTAGATGGGGCTTTTTCTGGAGTAACAAAAAACCTAGAGTTTGTCCGCCGTATATCTCTAGAACTTAAACCTAAGATAGAGTTTGGTGGAGGCGTAAGAGATGAAAAAACTCTAGAGTATTTATTAGAAATAGGAATATCAAGAGTTGTATTAGGCACAATTGCTGTAGAATCTCCTGAATTACTAAAATTACTAGCAACAAAATATGCTAAATATTTGGCTATAGGCATTGATGCTCGTGATGGTAGGGTTGCAACTAGAGGCTGGGAAAAGGCTACTACAGTTGACGCTATTACATTAGCTAAACAGATAGCAGAAATAGGTATTGAAAGGGTGATCTATACAGATATTGCCCAAGATGGAATGCTAAGTGGCCCAAATATTAAGATGACCCAAAAACTTGCTCAAGAAAGTAAGCTTAAAATTACTGCTTCAGGAGGAATTGGTAAATTATCTGATATTACCCAATTAAAAACTTTAGAGTTAGATGGTGTTGATAGTTGTATTATTGGCAAAGCTATTTATGAACAGAAATTTACTTTAGATGAAGCTATTAGAACCGCTAAATAATCCTTAAGTATTAATAAGCTAAACTGATAAGGTCTTCAAAATATTAATTTTAATAAACCATTTGTCACTTTGTTGCAGCCATAGCTAGGACTATGTTAGAGTTTCAACTATCCATCTATTAAAAAAAACGCTATGGCTATACAACAAATAAAAGCCTATGTTGAGGTTCAATCTCCAGCCCAATTAACACAGTTTAAGGGAGTTAGTGGGGAGCTAGTAGTAAGAGCCTATCAACTTAATTGGCGACTAAAAGAAAATATTGGCAATTTGCTTGCTGCTTTAGCAGGGCAGCGCGGGCCTTATTTGATCACCGGGCCAAAAGGTGTTGGTAAGAGCCATCTGCTTACATTAATTAGAGCATTAACCACTTCTCCAGGTCTCTCCAACGCACTTAAAGACCCTGCCATAGTTTCAGCAGCAGGTAAACTAGCTGACGAACATTTCTTTACTATTGAACTAGACATCACTTCTGAAGAACCCCCTGACCTACTAAGCTTACTTAGAGAAGAATTAGCAACACGTGAAACCAATCCTTTAGTATTTACTGATGCTGAATGGGAAAGCTCTACCTCTGATGCTAGGATTTTTAGGTTGATTAAATCCAAATTAAAACCTGGGGTAGTAAGTGTACTATTTATTGATGGTCTATCTACTCCAATGAGGGCTAATAAACACACACAAGCACATATGGCTAGTTGGTTAAGTTGGATGTCAGACCAGTTCCGTGAACAATTTCAAAGCTTAATTATTACCCTAGACGAAGATATACTCTCAGAAGTTGGTGAAGAATTACTAAATAAATTTAAGATTGAAAGAATAAGTGCTATTAACTTAAGAGATATTGCTGATAAATTTATTCTTAAAAAAACTGATCAGCAGCGTCAAGAAATTGGTCATTTATATAGTGAAATACTTAGGCTAATGCCTCAGTTTGCTTGGTCTCGTGAAGACTTTGTAGCTCTTTTCCCTATTCATCCAGCAGTATTAGAAGTGGCTTCTGGGCTAAGAACATATTCACGGAGTTTTTCTTTATTAGGATTTATTGGTTCATCAGCCTCTAAAGCAGCTAGTCGTAGAGGAATGAATTTATCAGCACTAGATGAGCTTTTTGATAGTTTTGAATTTGATCTTAGAAAAGATGAGTATTTAACTAGTGCTTTTACTGCTTATGATTTAATCGCCCAAAGTGGTATTCCCCGCCTAACCAACTTTGATGAAAAAATTTGGGCTAAGTTAGCTCTTAAAGCATTGTTTTTGTTTTCGCTAGCTAATAAGCCTATTACAGCCAGTAAGTTAGCTGATTCAGTAATGCTTTATGACGACCGTGATTTTAATTCTACTACTAAGCGCATAACTACAGTTGTTGAGTGTTTTGCTAAAACCGCTCCAGATATGTTGGAGGTAAGTGGAGAAGGGCGAAATCGTACTTACAGTTTTATTATTAAAGCCATTAGAACATCAGAAGAAATATTAGCAGAGTTTGTTGAAAGAATAGCAGATACAGAAAATGGACTAGCAGAATTACTAATTACTGTAGGCGGAGAGTTTTTTTCCGACTGGAACTTAAAACTAGGTGGGCAACTTAGAACAGAACTAACAATTTTGTGGCGTAATACTACTAGACCAGGAGTATTAAAAGTAGGAACAGACGTTGAGCTTTTTCCTATTAATCAAAATCCATCACCAAGTCCTTTAGCAACTATCTCTGTTGGAGTAGACCTAATTACCTCTGGCTTAGGGGATGAAGAAGAACTTTTACCAATAGATTTACTAGTAGAAGCAGCACAAACCGGAGAATATCAATTAAACCCAACCCTTTGTGAATGGGATTGGCAGCTATCTATAATCCCTATTAATCAATCTGGAATAGATATTCCTTATTTTAACCCACCTACGCTAATTTACTGGATACCAGATACTCCCACTAGAAACGATATAATAACTCTTAAACAAGCTTTAGTCTTA
>CAZHXL010000071.1:8620-10411 GCA_964536575.1 uncultured Clostridia bacterium
GACTAGAAAAAGAACAGCTAACTCAAGAAAAAATTAATTGCTCGTTAGAACAAGAAAAAGTAGACCTTAAAGTACAAGAAATCTTTCAGAGGCTTTATATTGATAATGGAAAATTTGTTAACCCTGGTTCTGAAAGACCTATTTTAATTTTCCAATCAGTTGTTGCTGGCTCAACAGTAAAAGAAATGTTTTCTCTATTACTAGCAGAATCCCTATTGATACGTTATCCAGAACACCCTTATTTTGGTATTGAACTTAGTGAAGAACAAGTAGACACTTTAGGCAAAAATCTTTTTGCTAGGCTAGATCCTTATTCTCCTTTTACTCAAACTCAGGCTGAAAGCTATGCCTTACCACTACAGTTAGTCTCTAATGTAAATGGACAGTATGAAGTAGATTTACCAGAAGGAAGCCTACCTTTAATTGCTAGTGAAGTATTAAAAGCTGTCAGTGAACTAGATCTAGGCGCAAGTTTATCAATACGTCAACTTTATGCCAGACTACGTTCTGAGCCTTTTGGATTAAAAGCTTTACCACAAAAACTAGTATTATTAGCCCTAGTTTCTCAGTGGCGGATAGAATTTACTTCAGAACTTAGTAGTGATGTTTTAACCGCCGCTACTTTAACTACAGAAGAAGATCTTGGACAATATACTCACATTCGTATCCCTACTACTATTAGTCATCCTCCTAAAGCACTTAGTGAATGGTTTTCTTTATTAACTGGGCAAGAAGGAGATATAGACTTAATTAGCCGCTCAGGTAGAGAACAAATACGTAATGGGTTACAAGCTTGGCAAGAAAATTGGGTTAACCTAGCAATTGCAGATCGTTTAGAAAGACTCCCTGTAGATGGAGTAACTACTAGGTTATGGCAAATGATCGTTTCTTGTCGCCGTTATTTTGATGCAGCAAGTAGTGCAGTAACTAGTTTATTAAACGAAGAAATAGCTGTAGAAACGGCTCTTTGCCAAATAATTGATAGTTTTGGGGGAAAAGATGCAATCTATTTCCATGCAGTTAATGAGTTAACCATCCTAATCAACTTTTTAGAATGGCTACCATTTTTCTTAGAAACAAAAGACTATATTTTATCGGCTGAACGTACTAGTGATAGCCAAATTGAGGTAGAAAGAAGCGAGTTGGTAGCATTCTTAGATCAGTCTCAACGCCTATTTGATGAAGAAAAACGCCAACGTTATGAAACAGTTTATCGTAGCTTCCAAACTCGTTATATGGATTTTTATGCTACCCTACACGATAGCTTGGTGTCTCCTACGCAAATGACTGGGCTAGAAGAAATACTAAACAGCGACAAATGGAGGGCTTTTGAGCTTATATCTCAGCTTAATGTTGCTAGCCAACATTATTATTTACTCGCCTTAGAAATAGTAAACAAAATTAAATCTAGTGTATGCCAATTGCCTATCAGGGAAATATTACAGACTCAGCCTATTTGTAACTGCTCTTTTCGAGTTAATCGCAAAGTAGATGTAGCTGTTTCTCTGGAAATTCTAAAAAACCTTATTGACCAAGCAACTATTTATCATCAACATCTATTAACCCAATACAAAGTCAGACTACATTCCTTAAGTAATACAGAAGAAGAAGAAATTAAAAGAATAGAGTCACTCTTTGCCTCTTTTTTTAATGGTGAATCACGCAAGCTAACCCTTTATTCTGTAGAGAAGCTTAATAAAGTACTCGATACAACCTTAAAATCACCACTTGGGTTAGTACCAGCAATTAAAATAAATACAAGAATATATATTATTCTCTCACTAAGAGGCA
>CAZHXL010000071.1:10421-17251 GCA_964536575.1 uncultured Clostridia bacterium
TAGAAAGCCTACCAGATGAGCCAGGTCTATCACTTGAGTTTTCCAATCGGAGAGATTTAATAGATGAATGAAAACTTACGTGTTTGTATAGTTGGGCCAGGTAGAGTAGGAAACACGGTCGCATTTTTTCTTAAAGAAACAGGTTATCAGATAGAAACCATTGTTGCTCGTACTCTTGAACAAGCAAATAAAGCTAGTCAAATTTGGCAAGCAACTTATCCTACTGAGTTAAACGCTCCTGATTGGGGGTTTCCTCTCCCAGATCTATTATTTATTACTACTCCAGATAACCTAATCCAAAATGTAGTTAACCGCTTGGCTAACTACAAAACAAATAGCTGGCAAAAAGTCTTAGTATTTCATTGTGGAGGCGCGCTTAGCTCACAATTATTGCTGCCTCTAGCTAAATTAGGGGCATCAATAGCTTCACTACATCCATTAAAAAGCTTTGCTACTCCAATTAATTCTATGGCTGAACTAGCAGGGGTTTATTGGTGTGTTGAAGGAGATGAACGCGCTACAATGCTAGCTAATCACTTAATTAAACTTACAGCAGGTAAAGCTGTTACTATTGAAACTAGTAAAAAAGCTCTCTATCACGCTGCGGCTGTTATGTCTTGTGGACATTTAGTAGCTTTACTAGATATAAGCTTAAAAATGCTAGTCGAATGC
This sequence comes from uncultured Clostridia bacterium, assembly GCA_964536575.1. Lineage (GTDB taxonomy): Bacteria > Acidobacteriota > Blastocatellia > Chloracidobacteriales > JADJPF01 > JADJPF01. Next base: position 11,094 of record CAZHXL010000071.1, read on the forward strand.
GGTATCACTCAAGAGCAAGCAAAGGAAATGTTACTACCATTAATAAATGGAACGGTAAAAAACTTTGCAAACAAAAACTCTTCAGAAGCTTTGACTGGCCCATTTGCTCGTGGTGATTATCAAACAGTTAATCAACACCTACAAATAATGAAAAAACTACCACCAGATTATCTAACTATTTACTCACTACTTGGAAGACATAGCTTAACAATTAAACCGTAAGTTAATAAACCTAACTGCTTGGAGGACTATAAATGTATAAAAGAAATTCACATTGTTCTTTTTGCGGACATATGTTTAACCCTAACGATACTTGGCCACGTAAATGTACTAATTGCCAAAACATTACTTTTCTTAACCCTACTCCAGTTGCTGTAATGTTACTACCTGTAGATGGTGGTTTATATACAATTCGCAGAAATATTGAACCTAAAAAAGGGCTATTAGCTTTACCAGGAGGCTACATTAACCTAGGTGAATCTTGGCAAACAGCAGCAGCAAGAGAACTTTTTGAAGAATCAGGGGTAAAAACTGATGTAGCAGAGGTAAAACTTTTTAATGTTTTAAGTGCCCCTGATGGAACTGTCTTGATTTTTGGCCTAGCTAACAAGCGTACAGCCGAAGAAATATCAGGGTTTATTGAAAGTGAAGAAACTACTGAAGCTGTAATTATAAAAGAGCCTCAAGAACTTGCTTTCCCTCTGCATAGCCAAGTAGTAAAAGAGTTTTTCTCTCAAAATAAGTAAACAAAACTAGTTTTTACGGGTAAGGTTATTTAGCTTTTATTACTTTATTATTTATGAAAGCTAAATAACCCTGTTATTTTTAAACTTTAAGACAAAACCTCCGATAAAGTTATCTAAGATAAAAAATATTCAAGCTTTATAATCTAAATCGTAGTCTAAAAGCAAATATGGTACAGTTTATAGCAAAATTAACACACTTAAGTCTACTTTCTAAAGGAGGCTTCTTATGCGTATAAATCACTCCAACACAATTCGTAAGCTGCTAACAATTGTTTTAACTTTCCAACTTATTTCTCCAACCTTCATTAACGCTCACCCCATTGCTCCAAACCCTAACTACTTACGCACTTCCTCCTATTTTACGAATAAAAACACTAAGAAGAGTTTGGCAGTTAGAACATTAAAACCACTACAACAAAACTCTAATTTACAGTTATTTGGCCCTAATAACGATACTAATCCTGTAGTAAATGAAACTAATCAAATCCAACTTACTGCTATGGATAATGGTAGTCCTGTTACTGGTGTAACTTTTGAGTCTGGCAGCCCAGATATTGCTTCTATAGATGAAAAAGGAATGGTATCAGGTAAAGTTCAAGGCTATGCAACTGTCACAGCACACAGAGGCAGCGACAGTGTATCTATTTTTGTTACTGTTGCTAAAGTTAATGGCAACAAAGGTAAACAAGTAACTGGTGATACTAAAGTTGATTCTAGCGGAGCAATTTATATTAGTGACCCTACTAATCACATAATATTTAAACAAGAAAGCTCTAGTGCTGATGCAGAAACCTTTGCAGGCCAAACAGGTAGCCGAGGGAAAAGTGATGGCGATGCTCTAAAATCCCTATTTGCAGGCCCTACAGCAGTAGCTGTTGATAATCGTGCTCAAGGTGGAATTTATGTTGCTGATACCTTAAATCATAGTATTAGAAAAGTTGATTTTAATAATGCAGTAACTACTGTCCTAGGTACAGGCTCACCTGGAGTAAATACTCAAAACACTACTTCTTTTTCTCAAGCTACTTTTCGTAGCCCACAAGGTATAGCAGTAAACTCTGCTGGCAATATTTTTATTGCTGATACAGAAAACCACGCTATTTATCTAGTTGATTTTACTAAACAAGAGGTTCGTCTATTAGCTGGTGAACCTGGTGTTAGTGGTAAAGTTGATGCTATAGGACGTTCAGCAAGGCTCTTTCGTCCCACAGCCATAAGTGTTCAATCTGGTAGCTCTAGTTTCTTTGGCTCTGCAACTAGCGAAGTGTTAATGGTAGCGGATACAGGAAATAACCGTATTCGTTCAATTTCAATGGATGGTACTGTTACTACATTAGGAAAGATTAATACTACATCTGCTCAACTAGATTCATTAAGTACTAGTATTTCGCCACTAGCAGAAAGTGATGAATTTGTTTTTAATGCTCCTCGTTCAGTTAGTGTTGATGAACTAGGAAATGTTTTTGTAGTAGACAATTCTGGGGCAAAAGTAATTACCCAAACCGCTCAGCAAACCAGAGTAATGTCATCTCTTGGACAACCAAACGTTAGTTTTAGCCAAGCAATGAGTGTAGTAGTTAGAGGTACACAAGCCTTTGTCCTAGATAATAAAGCTAGTAGCGACGCAGAAGCCCTAAAAGTAGTCACTGTAGGCCAACCAGCTATAGATAGCCTTAGCCAAGATATGGATAAAATCGATGGTGGCTCAGAAATAGTGGTAAAAGGTAAAAATTTTGGCCCAGAAAGTATTGTTGTACTTGGTGATAGTTTGGTAAGAGATGCAATTGTTGAAAGTGCTACTAGCATTCGGCTAATTGTCCCAGCACAAAATGCTCCGGGGAAAAGAACTCTCTCGATACAGACTCGCGGTGGAGTAACTCAACAAGAATTTAGTATTTTCTCTCCTCCTTTCAAAATCCTTAACGATGGTGAAATTACTACGATTGCTGGGGGCATTCCTTTTTTAGGTGATGGTGGCCAAGCCTTGCGTGCTAACTTGAAGTTCTGCCGTAGTATTGCAACAGATGGTGAAGGAAATATTTACATCGTTGATACTGCACATAACCGTATTCGCAAAATTGATAAAGGTGGCACAATTACTAGTGTGGCTGGTACAGGAGCTTCGGGTTCTAGTCCTGATGGCGGGCCAGCAATTGCTACACCTCTAGACTTAGTACCTGCTGGAAGTATTACTGTAGATGAAACAGGTAATCTATTAATCAGTGAAACAACTAATCACCGTGTTCGTCGTGTTGATGGTCAAACTGGAATTATTAGTACTATAGCAGGTAATGGCCAGCTTGGGTTTTCTGGTGATAATGCTTTAGCAACAAATGCTATGTTACAATTTCCTGGACATGCTGTGGCAGATTCATCAGGTAATATTTTTATTACTGATAGTGGAAATAACCGCATCCGTAAAATTGATACTAAAACAGGGGTTATCACCACCGTTATAGGCAATGGACAAGCTGGGTTTTCTGGTGATAATGGGCCTGCCCTACAATCTAGCCTTAATATCCCAAGTAAAATTGTATTTGATCCTATGGGTAATCTTTTGATTGCTGACACAGCAAATCATCGCATTCGCCTATTTGATGTCAAAACAGGGATCATTAAAACTATCGCTGGTAATGGTCGAGCGGGCTTTAGTGGTGATGGTGGCTCTCCAACAGAAGCCAGTCTAAATTCCCCTAAGGCTATTACAATTGCGCCTGGTGGTGGAATATTTATTGCTGACACAGGAAACCGCCGTATCAGAAGGTTTGATATTAAAGAAGCTAGAATAACTACTATTGCAGGAACAGGAATGCCCGGATCACTTGGAGAGGGTGAACTAGCTATTCGAGCTAATATTGGTATACCAGAAGATGTTGACCTAGATGGTGCTAATAACCTACTTATTGCTGATTCAGAAAATAGCTTAATCCGTAGCGTTGCACGTAACAATATCATTCGTACTATTGCTGGTAATGGTCGTCAAAACTTTGGTGGCGATGGAAATATTAGCCCATTAGCTAGCATTGACCTACTTTTTGATGGCGGTATTGTAACTGATCGTGCAAGCAATATTTTTTTTATTGATCAAAGCAATCAACGTATTCGTCGCATCGATTCTAAAACAGGAATCATCAACACTGTTGCTGGTAATGGTCAAAAAGGTTTTAGCGGTGATGGCGGCTCTGCTTTGCAAGCAAGCTTACTTAATCCTAGAGGAATTGCTCTAGACCTAACAGGAAATTTACTAATTGCTGACACTGGTAATAATCGTGTTAGACGAATTGACCAAGCAGGTAGCATTAGGACTATTGCTGGTAATGGACAACCTGGTTTTAGCGGTGATAATGGAGTTGCTACCAATGCTAGCTTAACACCAACTACTGTAGGAGTGACTCTTACAGGAGATATTGTAATTGCGAGTGCTGATAGGGTTCGTCGTATTGACTCACGTACATCGATAATTACAACTCTTGCGGGTAATGGTCAAAAAGGTTTTAGCGGTGATGGTGGCCTAGCTACCAATGCTAGTTTTAATAATATTTCAAGCGTTGCTATTGATAAACTTGGAAATTTAATCATTTCCGACCAAGCAAACAACCGTGTTCGCCGAGTTGATATGCGTACACGCATAATTACTACGATTGCTGGTAATGGAATGCGTGGCTTTATGTCTGATGGTATACCTGCCACTATGACTAGTTTAGCTGGCCCAATGGGCGTTACTGTAGATATAGACAACAATATAATTTTTGCTGATAGCTTTAACCATCGTATTCGACGAATAAATGTCCGTACTGGAATGATTCAAACTTTAGTCGGAACAAAACGAGGCTTTGATGGTGATGGAGAACCAGGGCTTTCAGCTAGACTTAATAAACCTACTGGCGTAGCAGTCAACCTAGAAGGTGATCTAGCAATCTCTGATACAGATAATAATTCTATTCGTCTAGTTAAACGTTTTGATCGTCTAAATATCGCACCAGATTTTTCTATAAATGTCACACCAGAAATTCAGTCTGTAGTAGCAGGAAACTCTGCTAGTTTCACCATTGCCGTAGATGCCCTTAACAATTTTACTGGCTCGTCTGACTTAACAGCTATGGTTTCACCTCTTAACCGAGGGGTTAATACTAGTTTCTCACCTTCAGCTATTTCTCCCGGTCGTAGTTCTACAATGACTGTTGCTATTAGTCCAGATGTTCAAGCTACTAGCCTAAGCATTCGTATAACTGGAGGAGCAGGGCCACTACGTCGTAGTCGTAATGTCTCACTTTCTGTTACTAGAGCGAATAATAACCCTACTACAGCAGACTTTTCTTTAAGTCTTTCACCAAATAGCCAAATGGTTAAAGCTGGTTCAACCACTAGTTTTACTGTTGGAGTTACTACTCGTGGAACACTTAGCCAAGGAGTAAACTTAAGTGCTAGCATTGATCAAGCCAATAGCAATATTCAGACTAGTTTTTCACCTAGTAGCCTAACGGCTACTGGTGGTAACGTTACACTTACGGTTACAACAAGCAATAACAGCCCTGCAACAACCTTTAATATTGCTATTACAGCTACTTCAGGCTCAATTACTCGTAACCAAACAGCTATATTATCTATTACAGCACCGCCTCCAGCACCAAGTCCAGCCATTAGTAATGCTATTTTTACTAAACCAACTCTTACTATTACTGGCACTGCTTTTGGTTCATCAGGAGCGGTAATAAATGTAAATCAACAAAATATTAGCTCATTTCTTACCAGACAAAGCGAAACACAGATTGTTTTAACTGGAACTAAAAAGAAGTTGGGTATTAAGAAAGGTGTAAATCAAGTAACTGTTACAGTTAATGGGGTTGTTTCTAATAGTTTTACTTTTAATTTCTAGTGAATTAGTGAAACTAGAAAAATAGGGCTAGGAATTTTGCTAGCCCTATTTTTTCTAAGTTAAGCCTTTACCAAATTAGCAGCTTTTTCTAATAGTTTCTTTTGGCCAAATCCAGCAAAGTTTACTAGCAACTTAGCATGTTCTCCATCACCTTCACGGCGTAGTACCAAGCCTTCTCCATATTTAGGGTGTTTAACTCTCATCCCTGGCTTAAAGGTTGTTACTCCTGTTATAGGCTTAACTGATGGGACGGGTGCTAGTTTTTGTGTGGCATAAGCGTCTATATTGGTGATATTAAGAGGGGTAGAGTCTTTTTTAGAAACATCGTTAGATAAAACTGAGGTTTCTTTACTAGCAATAGAAACAGTATTTTTTGCTCCATCTCGATTAAAGAAATCCTTAACACTGTCTGCACTATTATAGGTCTTTCCTGTATAAGTAGTTTGTTTTTTAGTAGCAAAATTAGTTGTAGATCTATTAGCTCTTTCAGAAATAAAGTTAGTTGAAGCTGTACGACTACGAGGAATAATCCCTGA
>CAZHXL010000071.1:17261-24311 GCA_964536575.1 uncultured Clostridia bacterium
CCCTGACTTAACATTTTTTAACCAGCTATTTGCCCTTGAAAGATCTTCCATAAGCTCAAAAGGAAATTCAGCTAAAAATTGAGACGGCTCACAAGAATTCTCTTCCCCATAAACACGACGTGTAAGCGAATGTATAACATAAAGGTACTTTTCTGCTCTTGTAACGCCTACATAACAAAGTCTACGTTCTTCTTCTAGTTCTGTTTCATTAGCAAAAGTCCTAGAATGAGGAAATAGCCCTTGTTCCATTCCTACTAGAAATACAACTGGAAACTCTAAGCCTTTGGCACTATGAATAGTCATTAGAGTTACTGGTATTTCACCATCATAACTATCTGAATCAGAAACCAAAGCAGCACGATCTAGAAAATCTCTAAGAGTTTCTTCCCTATCTTCTGTTTCTACAGCCGCGTTAACTAGTTCCTGTAAATTAAGCAGGCGGCCTTCTGATTCAGGAGTATTTTCATCTTTTAGCATCTGGATATAACCGCTTTTTTCCATTACTATTTTAACTGTTGATGAAAGCGAACAGTCCAAAGTAAAAGCCTGAAGTTTCTCAATTACTTGCCGAAAATTAAGTAAAACTGCTAAACTACGCCCACTAGCTTTATTACTATTAGTCAACATTAAAATAGAATCCCAATAGGAGATTTGCTCTTGGCTAGCAGTAGTTTCTACTAACTCCCAAGAGGTTTTACCTATTCCTCGTGAAGGAGTGTTAACAATTCTAGACAAAGAAATATTATCATGTGGATTAAGTAATACTTTTAGATAAGCAATTGTGTCTTTGACCTCTGCTCTTTCGTAGAAAGAAAACCCTCCTACAATGTTGTAACGAATCCCTACTCTACGACAAGCTTCTTCAAATAAACGAGACTGGGCATTTGTGCGATAGAGAACTACACAGCGTATGTTTGGCTGTTCGCGTAAATGTCTTTGAATACGATTAACAACAAATTCAGCTTCATTATCTCCATCATAAGCCTGATAGTAACGAACATTTGCTCCAATATCATTAGTTGTACGTAGCTCTTTTTCTCGACGCTGTTTGTTATTACGAATTAAGTTATTGGCAACATCCAAAATTACCTTTGTTGATCGGTAGTTTTCCGTCAGCTTAACCACAGAAGCAGCAGGAAAGAATTTTTCAAAATCTAGGATATTTTGTATATCTGCTGAGCGAAACTTGTAAATAGATTGATCTGGATCACCAACAACACACAAATTTTGTGTTTGCTCTGTCAAGAGTTTTACTAAAGCAAATTGAGGTGGATTAGTATCTTGATATTCATCAATCAAAATATAGTTAAACCGTTGATTATAATAGTCCCTAGTTTCTTTTGAATAGGTTAAAAGCTGAACTGTTTTAAGTAAAAGATCATCGAAATCTAGAGCATTACTACTACCTAATCTTTGTTGGTAAAGCTTGTAAATACTAGCAATTGCATCTCTTTTTAGGTCTATACCAAATGGTGCTTCTGAATTATTAGTAAAACTTTCCCAACCTAAACCACGACTTTTAGCACTGCTAATATTTGCTTGTACCATTCGTATAGGTAGTTGTTTTTCATCTACGTTTAGATCTTTTATACAATTACGAATCATTTTAGCCTGATCATCGCTATCATAAATGGTAAAATCCTTACTATAACCGGCGCCATATTCATTACTAGGAAGTTTAACAATATGTTGCCTTAGTACCCTTACACAAAAGGAGTGAAACGTAGAAATCAAAGGCAGGCTAACTAATTTATCATCTTCTGATAAAAGCAAGTTTTTTACCCTATCTCGCATCTCTTCAGCAGCTTTATTAGTAAAAGTAACTGCTAAAATCCTCTCTGGGCGCACTTGCTTTTCTTGAACTAAATAAGCTATTCGATAAGCAATAACTCGTGTTTTACCAGACCCTGCGCCAGCTAGAACTAATAATGGCCCTTCGGTAGTAGTAACTGCTTTATGCTGTTCGGTATTTAATGTATCAAGTAAACTCATAACTTTCTATAATCTTCTGTTTTGTGGGTTAAGTTGGTGTAAAACTATTAGACATTAAAATAAAATTTCAGGCGAAATTTAGGAGATGAAGTATGGCAGAAGTAGCCGTAACACGCAAGGGACAACAGCGACTAGAAGAGGGGCATCTTTGGATTTACCGTAGTGATATAGTTATTAAAGGTAAAGAACCTGCTCCTGGCTCAATAGTATCTGTACTTTCTCCTAAGCGACAATTATTAGGACAAGCATTTTATAGTTCAAAGTCTCAAATATCCTTACGTCTATTAACTAGTACTTCTGAAAAGATCAACCGTGACTTTTGGCGTTCACGCTTGCAAATGGCACTTGAGCTACGTAAGCAAATTGTTAGTCAAGCTGAAGCCTACCGTTTAATACATGGCGATGGAGACTTAATCCCTTCACTAGTAATAGATCGCTATCAAGATTATTTTGTAATTCAAACACTTAGCCAAGCAACAGATCAATTACGCCAAATGTGGGTAGAACTCCTAGAAGAAATGTTTCAACCTAAAGCCATTATAGAACGTAACGATGTTAAAGTACGTAACCTAGAAGGGCTTCCAGAGCAAACAGGACTATTACTAGGCACATTACCCGAAGCATTAGTTGTTACACAAAACAATATTCGTTTTAATATAGACTTACTAACAGGCCAAAAAACAGGTCTTTTCCTAGATCAAAGAGAAAACCATTTAGTAGCACAATCTTATGCTTATGGTCGAGCACTTGATTGCTTTACGTTTAATGGTGGTTTTGCCTTAAATATGGCTAAAACGGCTAAAAGTGTTTTGGCAGTTGATATTTCTGAAGCAGCAATTAATCAAGCCAAACATAATGCAGCGTTAAATCAATTTTCGAACATCACTTTCCAGACAGCTAACATTTTTGATTTATTAAAAACTTTTGATGAACAACAAGAACAATTCGACACCATTGTTTTAGATCCGCCTGCATTTGCCAAAAATCGCAGTGCTGTAGAAGCCGCAATTAGAGGCTATAAAGAGATTAATTTACGTGCTTTGAAACTATTAAAACCTGGTGGGGTTTTGATTAGCTGTACTTGTTCTTATAATATTAGCGAAGAAATGTTTTTAGGTATCTTACAGTCAGCCGCCAATGATACTAATCGCCGGCTACAGCTTTTAGAAAAGCGCACTCAATCTCGTGATCATCCTATACTACTCGCTGTACCAGAAACCTATTACTTAAAATGTAGTATTCTTAGGGTAATATAGCTATATAACCATTCTAAATTCACTAGGGTTGTTGCCAGTAATATAGAAGCAACAACCCTAATGTATAATGCCAAATAGTATTAACTTATAACAAAACAAGTTAGACTGTCATTATTTCATGCTCTTTATTTTTAGCAACTTCATTAATCATTTCTATATGAGAGTCTGTTAGCTTTTGGGTTTCTTCTAGACTGTTCTTTTCATCGTCTTCAGTAATTTTTTTATCTTTTTGCAGTTTTTTCAAATGCTCATTAGCATCTCGTCGAAAGTTACGCACTGCTGTACGGTGGTCTTCAGCAATATCACGAACCATTTTTGCTAACTGTTTGCGTCTCTCTTGATTAAGTGGTGGTATTGGAATACGTATCACTCTACCATCATTACTAGGGTTAAGACCTAGATCAGATGAGCGAATAGTTTTTTCTATTAAATTCAATATCGATGGATCCCAAGGTTGAACAGTAAGTAATTGTGCTTCTGGAGCACTTACATTTGCTACTTGGGTAAGAGGAGTTGGTGTGCCATAGTATTCTACTGAAATATTATCAAGTAAGTTTACAGAAGCACGACCAGTTCTAACTGTTGATAATTTGCGTTTAGCATCATCAACCACTGTACTCATACGGGTTTTAGTATCTTTTATAAGATCTTTGAGCATAAAGGCTTCCTTTCATTGGAAAAATTTTTCTGCCCATAATTAAGCTTTATAGATAAATCAATACAGAATCTAGATAACAAAACGTTACTTTATCCATTGGTACTAATTGAAGTACCAACTTTTTCTCCACGAACAACTTTTACGATATTTCCTTGCACACGTAAATTAAAGACGGTAATAGGTAAGTTATTATCCTTACATAATGCGATAGCAGATGCATCCATTACCTGTAGGTTTTGTTCTAAAACTTGTTGAAAAGAAACTTTAGAAAGTAATTTAGCACTAGGATCTTTTACTGGATCTCCAGTATAAACTCCATCAACTTTAGTTGCTTTAAGTATAACATCTGCTTTAATTTCCAGTGCTCTTAGAGCCGCTGCACTATCAGTAGTAAAATATGGATTACCTGTTCCACCAGCAAAAACAACTATACGCCCTTTTTCTAAGTGACGCATAGCACGACGACGAATAAAAGGTTCTGCGACTTCTCGCATTTCAATGGCTGATAATACTCTGGTAGGAATGCCTGTTTTTTCAAAAGCATCTTGTAATGCAAGCGCATTAATTACTGTGGCTAACATCCCCATATAATCGGCAGAAGATCGATCCATTCCTGCAGTTGAAGCAGCAACTCCTCGAAATATGTTTCCCCCACCAACAACTAATGCTGTTTCTACTCCCAATGCGTGTACTTCTCTAACTTCTTCGGCAATACTAAAAACTACTTTTGGGTCAATACCATAACCACGATCACCCATTAGTGCTTCCCCACTTAGTTTTAGTAAAACACATTTATAAGCAGCTTTTGTTGCCGACATAATTACCCTTAATATTTTAAGATAAATAACTAAGATAAAAAAACGCCCCTCTTTTGAGGGGCGTCTTTACAACTACTTCAGTGCGGCAGCAACCTCACTAGCAAAATCATCTTTCTTTTTCTCTAAGCCTTCGCCCATTTTGAAACGGACAAACCTGCGAATACGAATATTTTCGCCAATTTTAGAAATCATTTGTTGCAACAAAGCATTAACAGTGATCTCATTATCTTTAATGAATTGTTGTTCTAATAAACACACTTCAGAATAGAACTTAGCCATTCTACCTTCTACAATTTTTTCAACAACAGCTTCTGGTTTATTTTTATTCTTTTCATCTGTTGAAGCTTGATCACGTACAAAGGCTCGTTCCTTTTCTAGAACTTCTGTTGGCACTTCTTCTTTGCTAACATAACGGGGTTCAGCAGCACAAACGTGCATTGCAATATCTTTAACAAATTGTTGGAAAACTTCTCCGCGAGCAACAAAATCTGTTTCACAATTAACTTCTACTAAAACTCCAACTTTACCACCCATATGAATATAAGAGCCTACAATACCTTCTGCAGCAACACGGCCTTCTTTTTTCTTAGCAGAAGCTAACCCATGCTTACGCAAAATTTCAATTGCCTTCTCTTCATCGCCTTGAGCTTCAGTTAATGCCTTTTTGCATTCCATCATTCCGGCACCGGTTTTTTCACGTAAACCTTTAACTGCTGATGCTGTGATTTCTACTCCAGCCATTTAAAACCTCCAAAATATTTTAAGCAATACAGATATTTTAAGGGTAATGCTAAATTACCCACTAAAACCAACTAGGTATTTATCTTTCACTATCTTGGTCATCAGCACTTAAATCATCAGCTTCACCGCTTGAATAGCGTGCTTCAACTGGTTGAATTGAAACTGAGGTTTGACCATTTGATTTACCTGCGGCAGTTGCAGCTGCAATAACGACTTCTGTAGGTTCTTCTTTACCTATACCCATTTGTCGGCCCTCGATTACTGAATCAGCAATCTTTGAAGTAAAGAGTCTAACTGCTCTAAGCGCGTCGTCATTACCAGGAATAACATAATCAATACCATCTGGATCACAATTAGTATCAACTATAGCTACAACAGGAATACCTAATCTATTAGCTTCATGAACAGCAATTTCTTCCTTTTTAGAGTCAATAATAAATATGACATCAGGAAGTTTACCCATATTCTTAATACCAGATAAGTTTTTTTCTAATGCTTCACGCTCACGTTTTAATTGAATAACTTCTTTCTTTGGCAAAGCATCAAAACGACCGTCCGTTTCCATTGATTCAAGGTCTTTTAGTCGTCTAATTGAGCGTTGGATTGTTTGGAAGTTAGTTAAGAGTCCGCCTAACCAGCGTTGGTTAACATAGAATTGCTCGCAACGGGTTGCTTCTTCAGCAATTGCATCTTGAGCTTGGCGTTTTGTACCAACAAGCAGAAAAGTTTTCCCTTCTGAAGCAGCTTGGGTAACAAATTTTACCGCTTCTTTGAAGAGACGTTGAGTTTTTTGTAGATCAATAATATAAATACCATTACGTTCACCAAAGATATAATCTTTCATCTTTGGGTTCCATCGCCTGACCTGATGACCAAAATGGACACCTGCTTCAAGCAACTCTTTCATAGTTACTCCAACAGACAAGTTGACCTCCTAAGATAGTTTGCGAGTTTAAGCCTACAGCCACAAGCCCAGAACACCACCATAAAGTGGCAACTCGCACTTGTGGCCCGAGTAATAAGATATTTTTAACGTTTTGAGAATTGGAAGCGTTTGCGAGCACCTTTTTGACCATACTTCTTACGCTCTTTAACGCGTGGATCTCTAGTAACAAAGCCTGCTTTTTTAAGCTTACGGCGTAGTTCTAAGTTAAAATCCATCAGAGCGCGAGTAATACCATGGCGTACTGCACCTGCTTGACCAGAAACTCCGCCACCTTGCACATTAACTAAGATATCAAACTTACCATTTGTATCTGTTAAAGCTAGTGGCTGGCAGATAATCATTCGATGTGTTTCATTAGGAAAATAAGTTTCTAACGATCGTTTATTAATGGTGATATTACCTTGGCCAGGACGCATAAAAACCCGCGCAACGGCGGTTTTACGACGGCCTGTACCGTAATTTTGTACAGTTTCTGCCACTTTCCTTCTCCTCTTAATACTTTTTACAGTATAGATTTTATTTAAGAACTTGTTTTAGGCACGACGTCTTGGTGCTTGCATTTTTACTACCAGTTTCTCAGGCTTTTGGGCCTGATGTTGGTGATCTGGACCAACATAAACACACAACTTTTTGGCCATA
>CAZHXL010000072.1:0-10718 GCA_964536575.1 uncultured Clostridia bacterium
CAAAGAAAAAGACTTAGACATTCCAAAAGAAGATTTAGAAAAACATCCAAAATTAAAAAAACTACTAGAAAAATTACTAGAGTCTCAAGCAATAGTCCAAAAACACTCGGGCATTGCAGGAAAAGACAATGGTTTAGATATAGAAGGTTTAATTGTTTATCAGGATAGGGTGTTTGTAGGTCTACGTGGGCCCGTTATACGTGGTTGGGCAGTTATTTTGGAATTAAAAATAGTAGAAGATACCAAAGATAAAACCAAGCTACATTTAGAAAAAATAGATGGGAAGCCTTATAAAAAACATTTCCTACAGCTTAATGGTCTAGGGGTTCGTGACTTATGTCGTGATGGAAATGACATTTTAATTTTAGCAGGCCCAACTATGGATATAGACGGGCAAGCTTATATTTATCGTTGGCATGATGGATTAAAGCAAACAGATGAACGGGTTTTGTGGCTTGGGAGAAATGGTGAACTACAAAAAATAATGGCTATTACTGATAGCGAAGATGACGGTTTAGATAACCCTGAAGGAATAACGATAATTTCTAAACCTGGAGAACCCCCTACTTTATTAGTACTTTATGATAGCCCTGCAAAAGAAAGAATACCAAAAAATACTCCTACTGTTAGCGGAGATATTTTTTTACTCTCTGTAGAAAAAACAAAATTTACAGGGCTTGCAGTAGAAATATCACCATCTGAGTCAATAGATAAATTAAAAAGCATTTTTGACAAAGACATTGGGCATGGGTGGAAAATAGAACCTATTGCAGCAAGCCACACTTGTTTTGATATTACTCATAACCGAGCCTACTTTAATCCTGCACAAGCCTGGGAAATTACTTATAAATTACGTAATGAACCTGGGGTAGTTTATGCTGAGCCGCTTTTTGCTATTGAATCAATACCTGAGACTATTGCTAGTAGAGATGTAAACCTTTTGTCTATAGCTTCTAGTGAAATAAATTTTAGCTCAGGGCTATTTGGAGGAGGCCATTTACCTGCTAGTAATGATCCTGAGTGGAGTTTAGATCAAGTAAAAGTAAAAGAAGCTTGGCAACAATTCTTCCCTAGTGCAAGTCCAGCAAATCCCCCTGGTAGCGGGATAATAATTGGTCATCCAGATACAGGGTACACTAAAAATCCAGAAACTTTACCTAATATACATATAGAGAAAGGGTTTAACTTTTTAGAAGATGGTTTGGCCGAAGACAGGCTGATAGGCGGGCTTCTGCGATTTCCTGGGCATGGAACTGGTACAAGTAGTGTGATTGTTAGCCCAGTTAAGGCACAAAGTCCAGAAACTCAGCCTGGGGTTAGCGGAGTTGCCCCAGGAGCAAAAATTATTCCTCTAAGAGTTTCTACCTCGGTTGTCCTACTAGCTGATATGGGTAATTTATCGCGAGCTATTGAATATGCTGCTGATAATGGAGCGCATATAATTTCTATTAGTATGGGTGGGCTTTTTAGTAGTCGGCTTAGGAGAGCAGTAAAATATGCACAAAAGAAAGGCGTTATTATTTTAGCTGCGGCAGGTAATTATGTAGGGTTCGTTGTTTGGCCAGCAGCTTTTGATGAAGTAATTGCAGTAGCTGCAAGTAATGCTGATCGTGAAACTTGGGCATTTTCTTCTAGTGGAAGTAAAGTAGATGTTTCTGCTCCTGGTGAATCAGTTTGGTGCGCAGAAACAAAGCCACCATCGAGCTACAGCGTAACACGTAGTTCAGGGACTTCTTTTTCTGTTGCTACAACTGCTGGTGTCGCTGCTTTATGGTTGGCCTATCATGGACGTGACAAGTTAATCAATAGATATGGGGAAGAAACTCTTACATTTGTTTTTAATGATATTTTACGCCGTAGTTGTGATCCTTTTGCTAATGGCTCGGTGCCAAATGGTTTTGGAGCAGGAATTGTTAATGCTCAAAAAGTATTGGCTACACCATTACCAGATAGTTTTTCTGTTCCAGTAGAAGCACTTAATAATTTCGTTTTGTTGGATATGGGGACTTTAGAAACTTTCTCTCACCTCCTAGGCGAAGATATAGATAGTCCTTCTTTAACGTCCAAGCTATCTTCTTTACTGGGTGTTGCAAGCAATGAAGTTACAAATACATTAAAAAAGGTTGGTCAAGAATTAGCTTTTCACCTAGCTAGTTCACACCTATTAGGTACATTTAACTTTGCTAATACAACCAATATGGTCACACTTTCTGCTACTAACCCAGTGATAAGGAGGGCTGATATTAGTGAAATTCGCCAAAAGCTTCTTAATCAAGGTGTGTCTAAGCAATTAAAAGACTTAATGAAAAAAGCTCAAGGGGAAGGAGAAAGATAATGAGTAGACTAATTCTTACTTGCAAAGATCTTTATGGTAATAATCCTAAAGGGATTATAGATGTTAGCCTAAAGCATACAGTATTAAGCAATTCAGTAAGTACAGAACTGGATGCTGACAAAACATTGGTTGTAAATGATTTAGAACCAGGGCTTTATCAAATACAGGTTTTTCCTTCCCACTATCAAGACCTTGCTTATTTCTTAAGGATTAATGAGGGTGTAGTAACAACAGAGAGAGAGGTTTTAGCTTTTAGGATTAAAAAAATAAAAAATATAAACTTTCCTCTTTATCAAACTTTATCAAATGAGCTTAAGCAAGTCTTAAGTAATGCTAAAACCAATGTTGAAGGGTTGGGAGGCCAAAAAGGAGCGGCTCTTTATAATAATCTTGATATGGTTCAAAAAGCGGGACTCTTAAACCTTTACACTAAAATGGCTAACACAAACCTTTTAAATGGCACTAGTGTATTTTCTTATGTTGAGTCATTAAGGCGTGTTCGTGGAGATAGAGTTTTTTTCAATGTTGACAAAGCCCTGCGCGACGGAGTAAAAAACTCAGCCCAAATGGGGCTTTTTGACGATGTTTCAGGAGCTTTACACACACCACCACAAGGGTTTAGGTTGCTAGAAAGTTTTAAGACTCCTGATGAAAAGGGAAACTTACAGTTAACTTTTTTTGGCAATGCTCAACAAGAGTTTATTGTAGATGCAGATATAGATGAAGCAAGCGGAATAGGACATATTATTGAAGTAATTAGAAATATTGGTGATCGAGACACTAACCCATTTGATATTCACCAAATTTTGCTTCAAGAACAAGGTTTAGATACAGGTTATAGAATAGAAGTCTAACCAATAGTTATTTTTACAAGGTAAGCCAATAAGAAAATACTATTGGCTTACTTTTTCTTACCAGAAAGTTGCTTGACGGCTACCTTCGTGCTTTAGTAACCATTCTTTACGCCAAAGCCCTCCACCATAACCTGTCAAAGAACCGTTGCTACCAATCACACGATGACAAGGGATTATTATAGCTAAAGGGTTTTTCCCATTTGCTCGACCAACAGCACGAATAGCTTTTTTATTTTCTAATCTTTCAGCTAGTTGTAGATAAGAAATTGTTTCTCCAAAAGGAATTTTTACTAACTCCTGCCAAACCTTTTTCTCAAAATCTGTTCCTATAGGAGCTAGGCTTAAGGAAAAAGTTTTGCGTTCACCAGCAAAATATTCTCTTAATTGTCCAAGGCATTCTTTTAAAAAATTATTACTAGTTTCTAAAACAATTTCAGATGGTTTTTCATCAACAAAATTCATTTTAGAAATACTATTATCAGTGACTATGATTTCAATTAATCCTATTTCTGATTGATAATAAACTTTTTCTTTAAGCATGATTTTTTACTAAAACATCTGACAAAGTTTTTCAATTCCAACAGAAATACGTTCAGGAGTTTCTTTAGAAAAAGCTAGCCTCAAAGTATTTACCTTTGGATCACTAACATAAAATGGTGCCCCAGGTACGTAGGCAACTCCATTTTCTACTGCCTGTGAAAGCATTTCTGTAGTATCTATCTGACTAGCAAGTTCTACCCAAATAAATAATCCCCCAGTAGGATGAGTCCAGGTTGTCCCCTTAGGTGCAAATTTATCTAAAGCAGAAAGCATTGTCTGACAACGGATTTGATAAAACTCCCGCAATTTACCAAGACGACTTTGGATTAAGTCTTGTCGTGCACATTCAGCAACAATTGCTTGATCTAACATACTGGAGCAAAGATCTGCTGCTTCTTTAATCAATTCAACTTTAGCAATAATCTCACTAGGCGCGACTATCCAAGCTGTTCTAAGTCCAGGCGTTAGCACTTTAGAGAAACTGCCTAAATAAATTACTCGTCCTTCTGTATCAAAACTCTTGATTGGTGGCGGTGGTGGGGTATCAAAATAAAGCTCTCCATAAGGATCATCTTCTAAAATTAGTAGGTCTAGTTCTGAGGCTAAAGCTAATAAATTTTTTCGTTTTTCTAAAGACAGTGTAATACCAGAAGGGTTTTGAAAGTTAGGTATAGTGTAAATTAGTTTTACTTGACACCCTAAATCACGCATTTTAAGAACTTTGTCTCTGACTGCTGTTAAATCTAATCCATCTTCAGCCATCGGAATGCCGGTTAATGTTCCACCAACATTATTAAGCGCGTAAGTGCCTCCAATATAACTAGGTAGTTCTGCTAGTACTATATCTCCTGGTTCAGCTAGTAAACGGGCAAGTAGGTCTAGACCTTGTTGTGAGCCGCTAGTGAGCATAATTTCTTCGGCATTTGTTTTTATTCCTCGCCTTTGCATTTGATCAACCAAATATTCAATCAATTGGCGATTACCACGAGTAAGACCATATTGGAGAACTTCTGCACCTTTTTCATGCACAATACGACTAGCAATTTCTGCAATCTCATTGTAAGGAAAAGTTTCTGGGCTAGGTACACCACCAGCAAAAGAAATTATGCCTGGGCGGTTAATCAAACCAGTTAAACGGCGAATTGGGTTGGATTTTGCCCAATCTGCTACATTAGAAAAATATTTTGTATATTCCATTATTTTGCCTATAATTGTTGATTTAAGCTTACATCATGAGAAACAGTACCACTAGGGTCTTCAGCAGAGGAACGTCGGCTTAATAAGCTAAAAATTTTAGCTGCTGGGCCAAGAAAGACATAACAAGTCGACATTATTAACAACACAACCTGTGACCATTGATAAATGGCAATTACCATTACAGCCGCTAAAAGTACCATTTGATTTTTACTTATCCCTGGTTTGCCAGAAGTATTTTTGAAATTACTATAACGAACAGTACTAACCATTAGTAAAGCTAATAGGGCTGTTAACATCATTAACATTACGCTATAAAGACTAGCATCAAGATTAAATCCCAATAGCTCTATTTGAGTTTTGCGCATAATAATTGGAGTAGGAGTAAAATGAACAATAGCAGCAATTAGGCTAGCACCAGCAGGGATAGGCATACCAACAAAATATTTTTTTGCTGATTTATCTTGGGCTGGTTTACGAGCTAAAACATTAAAACGAGCTAGGCGTAAAGCACCACAGACAAGAAACATAAAAGATACTGCCCAACCAACTTTTTGTAGCTCAACTATTGAGCAAGATCCCCAAGCAAAAGCTAGTACTGCGGGTGCAATACCAAAACTAAGTACATCAGCTAGTGAATCTAGTTCTACCCCAAATTCACTAGTAGTATTTGTCATTCGTGCAATACGTCCATCTAAAAAGTCAAATAAGACAGAAAAACCAATACAAACTGCTGCAATATCAAAGTGATTAATTGCGGCTTGGGCTTGTGTTAAATTGGCGGATTGTAAAAAATCTGTTCCCACTTTTTGAAACCCTTTTAAGGATTCTAGTACTGAGTAAAAGCCACAGAAAATATTTGCGGTAGTAAGTAAGCTAGGAACAATATACACGCCTTTACGTAAATCAGGTCTACGGCGATAAAATTTTTCACTAGTTTTATTATCCATTAGTTTTTCCTTCCAATAATGGTAACGCCACCCTTTAAGCGATCACCAACCTTAACTAAAACATTATATTCTGTAGGTAAAATTAAGTCTGTTCGCGAGCTGAACTTAATTAATCCTACACGCTCGCCTAAAGCTACTGATTCGCCAGCCTTTTTCCACAGCACACATCGTCGGGCAATAATGCCAGCGATTTGCTTCATAATAATTTTGACTCCACCATTTTCAATAGTAATTACATTTTGTTCATTTATTAATGAAGCGTCTTCACGAGTAGCAGGAACAAACCGACCTTTTATATGGTTAACCTCACTAATGCGTCCAGCAATAGGAGAACGGTTAATATGAACATCTAGAGGTGAAAGAAAAATACTGATTAGACTAGGAGAATCTACTTGATCAGGATTAACTTTTGCAACCTTGGTAACTCGCCCATCAGCAGGAGCAACAATAATATCATTACCGCTAGGAATAGTACGTTCAGGGTCTCTAAAAAAGTAAACAACAAAAGCTAACAACAAAACAAATACTAGAGCAATTAAATAGAATGGGGATAGGGCTATCATAATAGCGACAATTGAGAGAAAAATTATATAAGGGTATGCTTCACTTGCCATATCTTTGTTTCACAAAACTTTAAACTATATAACTAAAAACGGGAACTACTCTACTAGAATTGTTCCCGTTGTTGAGCTAACTTGTTCAAATAACTAACTTTATCATATTACTAGCTTAAATTAATGGCTAGCAGCTTTACGTTTATAAACTTGTACCATTGATTCCATTTTATCTTTAACCAAGAGTTTCTTCTTTTTTAATTGTGCAACTTCTAGCAGTTCATCATTACTAGGGTATGGTAACGCAGCTAATTCACCTAGGCGCATTTCATAGTTTTTATGTTCTTGAACCAATTGTCTAAATTCTTGATTATTAGCAATTAGCTCCATTTTTAGTAAATCACCAGTAGAAACACTCATAAGGCAATGTCCTCCTTAAAAATAAATAAATCAATCTTAAAAATTATTTTGATTTACAATTAAATCAGTTAGTTTCGCTCTACATAGTATTACAAACCCTATAGCAAAGCAAGTAGCCCCATTGATTTTGCCAACTAAGTAGTTAAAAAACAATTAAAACCCATTTTCTAAGACAAACATTGTTTGAAATCCTCTGGCAAATTACTAGTAATAGTAACCTCTTTTTTGGTAATAGGGTGGAGAAAAGTTAATTTATAAGCATGTAACATCATTCTTGGAATAGTCTTACTGGTTCTGCCTCCATAAAGACTATCTCCAATTATAGGCATTCCTTGTTCGGATAAATGAACCCTTATTTGGTGAGTCCTACCTGTTTTTGGTTTGGCTTGTATTAAAAGTATTGTTTTATATGCCTCTAGCAAAGAAAATTCTGTCTGAGCAAACTCTCCTTGCTCGCTAACAGCAGTATATTTTGCCTGTTTACCTTTATTAGCTCGAATACGCCCTAAGTAATTTTGTATGATCCAAGGGTTTATAGGTAAATCGTATTTTGGACGACTAACAATTGCCTGATAGACCTTTGAAACCTGATGCGAGGCAAAAGCTTGAGCTAGAGGAGCATTAGCCAAAGGGTTTTTAGTAAAAAGAATTACCCCTGAGGTATCACGATCTAGGCGTTGGTGGATGCCTAAATAAGGTTGATTAATTTTATCTCGTTTAGAAATAAACCCTTTAACTGCTTCATATAGATTGTTTCTTGCTTCATCTACAGTTGGTTGAGTTGGTAGCCCTGGAGGTTTATCAACTACTATTAGGAACTGATCTTCAAATAAAACCCTTTCCTTTGACATAGTAAACTTCTGGTCTTTTGTTGAAGCATCATCCTTTTTTAGCTTAGCTAGATCTACATAAACTTCAACATGAGCATTAGCAATCAAAGTTTTTGAAGCGATGCGTACACGGTTTCGATTAAGATATACTGCTCCTGCTATGATTAGTTTACGTATTTTCGCTTTTGAAAGGGTTTCTCCTAATGCAGGTGGAATTAGTGTCGCTAAGAACTCGTCTAAG
This sequence comes from uncultured Clostridia bacterium, assembly GCA_964536575.1. Classification (GTDB taxonomy): domain Bacteria; phylum Acidobacteriota; class Blastocatellia; order Chloracidobacteriales; family JADJPF01; genus JADJPF01. Next base: position 7,919 of record CAZHXL010000072.1, read on the forward strand.
CGGGCACTAGCCATTTCTTGAGAGACAATAAAAGATAATTTACGTAATCCCATAGGGTTTTAGAAAGTAATAGTAGTCTTGTACGACTGGTATTTAACCTATTTAGGAGCTTTATATTCTTTACCATCAAATTGATAAAGCTTATTTTCATTTACAGAGGCTGTTGTTTTTTCCCCTTCCGCACCTGATGTTCCAGTAGTTGTTATTTTAAAGTCAAAGAAATTTTCGTTTTTTCCTGGCACAAATTCATATTTAGAAGAATAGCTCCAGCAAGGGGCAAGATTGTCACCACAATTACCTGAATTATCTTCACCTGTTTCAATATCTAATACATTGCTAAAAGCCTTATCTATTTTAGCAAATACTGTTATTCCTTGATAATTACGCCCTTGACCTGTGTCACTTGTTTCAAATAATGTAGCATAATTATCCTTGCCAATCTTTATTAGTTTTGCATCAGGTGGTATACCATAAGAACCTAGTTCTAGAAGGCACTTTTCCTCTATTTCTAGATCCCAAGTATTACCATTTTTCTTAAAAATAAAACTTCCTATCATTGGTGCACAAGCATGACAGGCACGTTCTGGAGCAAGGGCAGCAGTAATCAACAAATATTTATCAATACTTGCTTGTTGAAAAGGATTTACTAACAAGGCTGTAACAGTGAAGTCTTTTTCATCTTTTAATAATGAATTCTCATCTATTTTTGCTAAATCTTCTTTAGTAGGTTGCCAGTTAGATTCTTTCTGAGTTTCATCATAATTACCATACAAAAACTCTAAGGCTTTCTTTTCAGAAAAATCACCCTGGATAGTTTTAGTGTTTTCTACATCTATTATTATAGGGCTATTAACAGGGCTTGGTTTAGTATTAGTTTTTTTTGAGTCGTTACAATCAATTAAAAAAAATGCCAGTAGAATACAAGTAAAAATTTTTTTCATAACTTCTACCTATGATACTTAATCAAAAGCCTCAAACAATAAAAGCTTTATTGTTTGAGGCTAGGTTATAACGCTAGTATTCTTACAATGAGCAAGTAGTCATATCTACTAGTACAGACTTAGCATCCCAGATTTCATCTGCATATTGTTTAATAGTGCGATCGCTAGAAAACTTACCCATACCTGCAACATTATAAATTGCCATTTTGGCCCATTTTTCTTTATCCAAGTAGGTTTGGTTAACCTGTTCTTGACAATCAATATAAGAAGCATAGTCAGCTAACAACAGATAATTATCACCACCTTTAAGTAAAGAATCTATAATAGGATGGAATAAATCCCGATGATGTGGGCTAAAGTAACCATCTCTAATCATATCCAAAACACGTTTTAGTTCTTGATTTTGGTTATAATAATCATAAGGGTTATATTTTGGTTTTAATTCTTTTACTTCATTTGTTTTTAGACCAAATATGAAGATGTTATCCTGACCAACTTCTTCAAGAATTTCAATGTTTGCTCCATCCATAGTACCAATGGTCAAAGCACCATTAAGCGCGAATTTCATATTTCCTGTCCCTGATGCCTCTGTACCAGCCGTAGAAATTTGTTCAGATAAATCTGAAGCAGGAAAGATCTTTTCTGCTAGCGAAACCCTGTAATTAGCTAAAAACACACACTTAAGCAGTCCACGTATTCCAGGATCATTATTTACTATATCACCAATAGAGTTAATTAACTTAATAATAAGCTTTGCCATTTTATAGCCTGGAGCAGCTTTACCACCAATGATTACAGTTCTAGGGACAAATTCTTTGTTGGGATTATCTTTAATACGGTTATAAGCCGTTATTACATGTAAAGCATTAAGTAGTTGTCGCTTGTATTCGTGTAGTCGCTTAATTTGGCAGTCAAACATTGAACTAGCATCTATAATTAAATTGTTTTCACGCTTAATTAAATCTACCAGGTGTTCTTTATTAGCACGTTTAACGGCTCTCCATTCTTCACGAAAACTTGCTTTATCAGCTAATGGTCTTAATTGTTGTAATTGGTAAAGATCTGAAGTCCATCCATCACCGATTTTATGGCTAATTAGATCTGAGAGCTTAGGATTACATTTCTTTAACCAACGGCGTTGAGTAATTCCATTAGTTTTATTATTAAAGCGTTCTGGATACATTTCATAAAAATCTTTGAAAAGTTCGTCCTTAAGTATTTCTGAGTGCAGAGCAGCTACACCATTAACACTATGACTTCCAACAATGGCTAAATGAGCCATACAGATTCGCTTTTCTGGTGCTTCTTCAACAATTGACATTCTCACAAATCTAGCTTCATCATTAGGATAGCGGTAACGTACCTCATTAAGGAAACGATGGTTTATTTCATAAATAATCTGTAAATGGCGTGGGAGTAAATAGCTAAATAAATCTACTGTCCATTTTTCTAATGCTTCTGGTAAAACTGTATGGTTAGTGTAAGCAAACGTGCTAACAGTAATATCCCATGCTTCTTCCCATGCTATGCCTTCAACATCTACTAAAATACGCATTAACTCAGGAATAGCAATAGCTGGGTGAGTGTCATTAAGTTGAATAGCATTTTTATCAGGAAACTTATCAAAGGTTTTATAGTGCTTTTTGTAACGGCGTACAATATCTTGTAAAGTAGCTGAGACAAAAAAGTACTCTTGCTTAAGTCTTAGTTCTTTTCCTTCAAATGCATTATCATTTGGATAAAGCACTTTAGAGATATTTTCTGACTCGCTTTTGGCTTCTACAGCTTTCATATAGTCGCCTTCATTAAAATAAGTGAAGTCAAAATCACGAGAAGCTTTTGCAGCCCAAAGCCTTAAT
>CAZHXL010000072.1:10728-12764 GCA_964536575.1 uncultured Clostridia bacterium
TTGTTATAACCTGGAATAGGCGTATCATAAGCCATTGCTAGTACTTCTTCTGTCTCTAGCCATTCATTAACTAAATGGTTGTGACGGTCACGATACTGTAGTACTTTGCCATAGAAATGTACTGGATAGAGGTATTCAGGGCGTGCTATTTCCCAAGCATTTCCATAACGTAACCAATTATCAGGAGATTCTACTTGATATCCATCCTGAATTCTTTGATTAAAAATGCCATATTCATAACGAATCCCATAGCCATAGCCAGGAATTTCTAGACTAGCTAGTGAATCTAAAAAACAAGCAGCCAACCGACCTAAACCTCCATTGCCTAAACCTGCATCCCACTCAGTTTCACGGACTTCTTCTAGGTCATAACCTAGCTCATGCATAGCCTTGTGACATTCATCTAGCAGCCCTAAATTTACTAAACTATTACCTAATGCTCGTCCCATTAAAAACTCTAATGATAGGTAGTAAACCCGTTTAACATCTTGTTTATAATATGTTTCTTGAGTACGAATCCATCTCTCTAGCAACCTATTACGCACAGTTAAGGCTAAAGCCGTATAAATATCTTGTTTAGTCGCTGTGTAGTGGTCTTTAGCTAGAAAAAATTCCAAGTATTCCTGAAATCCTCTCACTAGCGCAGGAGCATCCATCCCATGGTAAAATAGTTTTAAGGTTTCTGGCTTAATATCATTAACCATAACATCTCCTTAAGATAAAAAGTTTTTGAATTATTTTGAGAACTTTGGCAATTTTAGGCAGATAACACCAAAGCAGCATTCAACCATAGTTACTAGTAGCAAGTAAAGGAGTAAAACCGCTTAGTTAGTTTATTAGCGTTTAGACTGTTAAAAAAAACATGGCTCAACAAGTAAAAAATATTTTGTTGGAATTAGGTTTATTTTAAATATACATGGAGTTTGTTATGCTAAATTTTTGATTATAAAAGATGAATATTCTATTAGAGTATTAATACCTTGTAGGGGGCATCTGATGAGTAGCTCATTGATTTATCATATGGACTATTAAGACTATTATGATATTAAACGCAGTATTTCTTTTTCTTTCTCTCTTATTTGTTGTTCTTCTATATTTTCTATTAACCTAAATTGAGAAATAGAGGTAAGAAAAGCTGCTTTCCAAGTGTATTTATAAGCATTATCTTTTGAATCTATATAAAGCATTCCTAATTCTTTTTGTGTATCTAAAAATTTTAGATCAGTAGTTGAAAATTCATATATTTCTCTACCTGGAGTAGGTAATATTTTTTCCTGGTTTTTGAAAAAATTTTGCTCAAGTTTTTTATGTACATTATAAAGTTCTTTATGATCCTTAAAGCTTGGTAATCTATAAGTATTACTTTCATTTTTAGTATTAAATATTCCATGTGGTTTATTTACAGTATTTAATTCAGAACCATCTTCATATATTGAACAATAATTTATATAATTAAAGACTTCATTTGTAGCTTTATTACTATAAGTAATTATTATTGCTCTATCTTTATTTACTCTATTAACTGTCACCATTATATATACTTCAAATTCACTAAATGGGCTTGATTGGTAAAGAAAAACTTCTTTAATAAATCCTTCTTCAGATAATTTATCTTGTATTTTTGAAACAATATCTAAAATATTAATAGGTATGGTTGATAGTTCTATTAATGAATATTCTGGGTTTATTAAAGCAAATTTTTTTTTACGATATTCTAAAGTAGTATTCACCAAAGGGCTTAGGTACTGAAACGCAGCGTAATATATTAGGATTGTTAATACAAGATTTACACCCATTTTTGACTTATCGCTCTCTAAATTTATAAAACTGTTTGGCAATCAGTAAAATCTTAATACTCTGTAATAGGATTTGACAATAGCCTATTGATTTATCTACGAGCACTTTTTTACATTAAAGAAAGTTCTTTTATAGCAATTTGTATATGTGTAGCACTTAAGTAATTAGACTGGGCTAAAGAAAAAACTAGACGATAATAGCCATTGTTAGAAAAGCTAGACATATGTTCTGCACCACCC
>CAZHXL010000072.1:12774-13046 GCA_964536575.1 uncultured Clostridia bacterium
GATAGCATCAAGTGCAAGTCCACATTGGGATAAACGGAATTTTAAGTGGCGTTCTCGAATTAAATGGGGGCCATCAACAATTCTTACATTTTCCGTCAAAAATACTGGTATTGGATTAGCAGCACCAAAAGGCTCTAACATAACTATTTCTTTCATTAAATCATAATTAATCTCTGTAAACCCTAACCGGTTATCAATTTCCTTTTCTGGGCTTGGTTCTTCTTGAGCCAAAAAGTTTTTGGCAAACTCATTTACTCGTCGTTTTAGTTCAT
>CAZHXL010000072.1:13056-20859 GCA_964536575.1 uncultured Clostridia bacterium
ATTTTCGGCTCTAAGTGTGAGTCCTGCGGCATGAGAATGCCCACCATAATGTTCAAAAAGTTCTCGACAATTATCAAAAGCTTCTAAGATGGGAAATTCCTTGATAGAACGCCCAGACCCATAACCTAGTCCATCTTCAATAGAAATTACTACAGCAGGTTTTTGAGTTTTTTCTACTACTTTTGAAGCAGCAATCCCAATTACTCCTCGATGCCAACGTTCTCCTGCTAGAACAATTACTGTATCTTTTTCAAATGCTTTTTCATTTTCTAACTGTGCCATAATCTCGCTAATAATATCGGCTTCAGTACGTTGGCGAGCCATATTTTGATCATTCATCTCTCGTGCAAGTTGTAGTGCAACCTCTGCATTTGGCGCGGAAAACAGTTCTACAGCAGAACTTGCTCTACCCATACGACCAACAGCATTAATTCTAGGTGCAATCTTATAACCAATGTCATAACAAGTAATTGGACGCCCAGCTACTCCTGCTATTTCAAATAACGCTCGCAACCCCATATTGTTAGTTCGTGATAACTCCGCAAGCCCACACTTAGCAATAACACGGTTTTCTCCTACTAATGGCACAATATCAGCAATTGTCCCAATTGCAGCAACCATTAATAAAGAGGCTAGTTGCTCACTACAAGAATATTTTGACAGTAAAGCTTGTGCCAGCTTAAACGCTACCCCACAACCTGCCAAGTTTTTATCTGGATACTCGCAATCTGGTCGTTTAGGATTAAGTATTGCAATAGCAGTAGGTAATTCTCCTTCAGGGATATGATGATCAGTAATAATTACATCTATTCCTAAACTACTAGCATATTCAACTACAGCATGTGCCCGGATACCACAATCAACACTAATAATCAGCTTATAACCTTCTACGCCAGCCTTATCAATTGCTGCTTCTCGCATACCATAGCCATCTACAAGGCGTTGTGGAATATAATAGTTAACCGATGCACCTACAGCTGTTAGGGTTTTTTTTAGAATTACTGTTGCAGTAGTACCATCAACATCATAATCTCCATAAATCAAAATCTTTTCACCCTTTTTAATAGCTTTATCAATACGCTCAACTGCCGTAGTCATATCACACATCAAAAATGGAGAATATAGGTCTGATAGTTTAGGATGAAGAAATTTCTCTGCTTCAGTAGGAGTATTAATCCCACGTTTTACTAGCAAAGAAGATGTAGTTTCAAATAATCCCAATGAGTGCGCCAGCCGAATTACTGCTTTACGGTTATAATGACACAACTGCCACTTACAATGTTCTGTCGAAACGCTCATTGGTTAAAACTACCCTTAAAAGTTTTATGCTGATAAACGCTCAGTCTAACATAGGCATGTTTCTACTACCACAGTTAGCGCATAAGATCAGGGCTTAGGACAAATTAAGACAAATTCTACGAGATTTTATTTTCTGTAGAAAGCTTAACTCTAGTTACTTCTACTGACATTACAGTCATTAATGCCCAGTATGTGCTACCTGAAACAAAAAAACCTACAAACCAAGCATAATCATAAAGTGGTGCTAAAGGCTTAAACACTATTCCACCCCAAGCTAAAGCACATCCTAGTAATGTAGCAATTACAGCAGCAATATTCCAACCAGCAGTAAAACGATATATTCCATTAGTAAGATAGAGGTCTGGGACTTCTAAATGTTTTTTCCTAATCAGCCAGTAATCAGCAATCATTACTCCAGCAATAGATCCTAGTCCTCCTGAATAGCCGACTAACCAAGTAAATATATATCCTGAAGGATCAGCCAGTAACTTCCAAGGTTGCATCATAATGCCAATTAGCCCTGTTAATAAGCCTCCACGCTGAAAAGTAATCCACTTTGGAAAAGCGTTAGCAAAATCATTAGCTGGTGATACTACATTGGCAGCAATATTTACAGAAAGTGTAGCTATCACAACGGTAAACATTGAAATAGCAACAACTACTGGTTGGCTAAATTCAGCAATTAATAAAACTGGATCCCAGATTAACTTATTGTAAATAATTGCTGATGCAGAGGTTATAATTACTCCCATAGCAGCAAAAACTGTCATTGTTGTAGGCAAAGCTACTAGTTGACCAAGCATTTGTTCACGTTGGCTCCTACCATAGCGAGTAAAATCTGGCATATTAAGCGAAAGTGTAGCCCAATATCCAATCATTGCGGTTAATGAGGGAATAAAAACAGGGAAAAAGTCTGAAAAGCTTTGAAATTTTCCTGATGATTGCATTATTACACCTAGACCCTTTGCTTTCCAGATTGCCCATAGCATCAGCAAAAATGCCATTACTAGGACAAAGGGCGCGGCCCAATTTTCTACATGTTTTAACAGGTTCATCCCTTTATAAACAATGAAAATATTGAGTACCCAAAAGAGTAAAAACGAAATATATTCTGTAGGTGTATAGCCAGCAATAATAGCAGGGCTTTGAATTTTATCACCAAGTAAGGTCTGCCATGTTGGCCAAAGTGTACGAAAGAACACTTGTAAAGCCTGTCCACCAATCCAAGCTTGAATTCCAAACCAACCACAAGCAACCAAAGCACGCATTAATGCAGGTAGGTTTGACCCAATTGTGCCATAACTAGCACGAGCAAAAACCGGGAAGGGAATACCATATTTTGTTCCAGGGTGGGAGTTAAGCAAAATTGGGACTAATACAATTATATTACCTAATAAAATTGTAAATAGGGCTTGCCACCAGTTCATTCCAGCACTAATCAGCCCTGAAGCTAACATATAGGTAGGAATACAATGCGCCATACTAATCCAAAGAGCAGCAAAATTGTAAGTAGTCCAATCACGTTCTTTTACTGGTACAGGAGCAAGATCTTTATTCCATAATGGGCTATGAGAAACATCTTCTTTCATTTCATAAAGTTCTTCTTTTCCTGATGAGGCTGATACAGGTGACATTTAAATAATCCTTCCTCAATAATATTTTATTAATTCTAATACTGCTTTTAGGCTGTTAAGCGAATCCTTGTCAGTTTGTTTGGAGAGTTCCCAAGCAATAGCAAATTCTTCTACTGCCTCGCTCCAATTGCCTACGCTAACATAAGCATGTCCTGCGCAATAACGTAAAACCAGGTTATTTTTTAGTTCATCATCTAGGTCTTCATATTTTTCTAGTACTACTAAAACCTGCTCTATTAATTTTTGTGTGTCTCTTTGTCTTCTTAAATTACTTACATCTTCTGACCTGCTTAGTTCATTACCAATTAAAAAACCTCTCTTTCCTTGTACAGTAGAAATCATGTTGTATAAAGTCTGTAAGCTAGGCTCTTTGTATTGATTAATTGCTTTACGATAATGAGGGTAAGCCTCTTGTGGCTTTCCTTGTATACTTAAGGCTATAGCTAGGTTTTCATGTGCTAACGGGTAATTATCATTGCGTATTTCCAGAGCTTTTTGAAAAGAATTTATAGCTTGTGGTACTTGGTCTTGAAAAGTTAGTACTGTTTTTAGCAAATAAGCATTCCCTAAATCTAAGTAGGCTTCGGCAAAGTCTGGTTTTTGTTTTACCACAATTAAAAACTCATTTGTTGCTTCTTGATATTTTTGCTCATTTGCATAAAGACGGGCTAGGTTATAACGAGCTAATGGATATTGGCCCCTACGTTGTTCAATAGCAGTAAGAAAATTTTTCTTTGCTAACTCAATATTTTGTGCTGCTTGCTGAAAGTTAATTGATGCAAGCACTTCATAAATTAATCCTAGGTTATTATAAGCTTGTGGGTAATCTTTACGCTGCTCTATGGCTTTTTGATAATTAGTAATAGCTTTCTTAAAATCACCACTATGTGCATAAGCTACTGCCAAATTGTAGTTTACTGAAGCTAGATAGTCTTTTTCTTTAACATGAGCTAGTAGCTTTTCATAATGATTTATTGATTTACTGATATCGCCACTACGATAAAGTACTACTCCTAAATTTATTTGTCCTTCAGAATTATCTGGTATTATGACTAGTGCTTTTGTTAACTCTGTTAAAGCACTATCATAATCCCCTACTTCAAGTAAAGCATTTGCTAGCCCAAATTGGGCACTAATGGTTTTAGGGTTACTAGATATTATATTACGATAAAGTTCTATAGCTTTTTCTATTTGGTTGTTATCTACAAGTTTATCTGCTTTTGCTACTAACTCCTCTGGCCCAGGAGCAATCTTTACAGCTCTGTGACGTAACACTTCTAAAGAAGCCTCTCCTACTTGTTGCGCACCAAACCTTCGAGAAGGAGTGTTAGTTGCTGTTGGCATATAGCGCAAACTTGGTTGAAATGGGGCTTCTGACCCAAAACGCCTACTAGGTTCTTGTTGGGTAACTGCTAGTTTAGTAAAAGTAAACTGTAATTGTGCTTTTGTAGTGATTGAACATATTAAGTTTAAAGATACCAAAACTAACACCCAAAAGTAGATTTTAGCTTTTGCTAAGGTCTTACAATACATACATTAACCATGAAATGAATATATTTAACTAGTGATTATTTAATAGGAGGAATAATTATAATACAGGTAAGTAGGATGCACAGAACAAAATCTTCTAATTAGAGTAATTGTAGGGGCAAGGACAAGCCTTGCCTCTTTTTCTTCATTTTTCTTGATAAAAAATTAAAATCTTACTACTACATCTGGGACTTGGTTTAATTTAATACTATCAATAAATCTGACATAGTGCGGGGAAGTAGTCATCACTAAGGATTGTGTTCTAATCCCATCACCAAAAAACCTTACACCTTTAAGCATATTGCCGCTAGTAACACCAGCAGCAGCAAAAATAATATTTTTTCCTGGGGCTAAATCATTAGTTGTATAAACTTTTTTAGGATCTTCAATACCCATTGATCTCATTCTCTCTATAATTTCAGCATCATCTGCTACTTTATCTAGGTCTTCTTCAGCTAATTGATCTTTGAGTACAAAACGAGCTTGGATTTCACCATTTAAACAACGCATTGCGGCTGCGGTTAATACTCCTTCTGGCGCGCCTCCAATTCCCATAACGGCATGAACTCCTGATCCTGCTACTGCTGCACTGATACCTGCGGATAAATCGCCATCTCCTATTAGTTGGATTCTAGCACCAGCCGAACGAATATCTTCCATTAGTTTTTGATGTCTTGGACGATCTAGCACAATTACTACTAGGTCAGTAACGTCACGGTTTAAGCGACGAGCAATGATTTTTAAGTTGTCTTGTACTGGAGCATCAATATTTACATGTCCTTTTGCAGCAGGCCCAACTACTAGCTTATTCATATACATGTCTGGTGCATTGAGTAGCCCACCTCTTTCAGCCGCAGCTAGTACAGCAATAGAATTAGGAGCACCTGTAGCACAAAGGTTTGTTCCTTCTAAAGGATCAACAGCAATATCAACTTCTGGATAAATTTCTTTGTTCTCTGCATTAGCACCCTTGCCAACTTTTTCACCAATATAAAGCATTGGTGCTTTATCTCTTTCGCCTTCACCAATTACAATTTCTCCACGAATTGGCACGTTTTTCATTTCCTCACGCATTTTTTCTACCGCTACTTTATCAGAATACTTACGTTTTCCTTGTCCCATAGTACGGGCAGCAGCAATAGCAGCTTCTTCTACCACATGTAGAAAGTCCAATGACAGCTCATGACCCAAAGTTCGTGACATAAGTAATATTCCTCTCCTGTAAGTTATTTTAAATTTTCGGTAATGGATAAACTGGTTATCTGATAGATTAAGAAATTTTGCAAGCTTTTTTTCTTAATCTGCCTGCTAATACTAATAGGTAACTATAATTTCTCAAAAACTTCTGGGCTTTATATAATTCTTCAGAAAATATCTTGCTGTATTTAGTCTTGAGGTTTTCTACATATTCTCAACCATTATTTCTTTATCTTTATTTGTCAGGAAAACTTTATATCCTTCCAGGTATCTAACTAACAACTAATTAGCATCTAACCATTAACTATCTAATATCTAACATTTAACTAACACTTACATTTAACAACATTTAACAACATTTAAGGTTTCCCATTAATCTTGCATTGAGGTGTAATTGTGGTTAAAAATTTTCACTCTAATCAATTTATTCTTTCTCGTCGTGAGATGATAAAGTCCATTGGGGCAATTGCAGCTACTACATTAATCAGCCCTTCCTCACTAATTACAGCATCTCCTATTAAAAATCAATTTCGGTTTATTATATTAGGGGATTGGGGTTGTGGCAGTTCACAACAATTAAGTGTAGCTAAACAAATGTTACTTGCTCATCAAAACAAGCCCATAGATTTTGTCCTAACTGTTGGAGATAATATCTATAGAACAGGTAAAAAAGAGCATTATCCTAATTTTTTTGAAAAAACTTACTCTGGTTTACTTAAGGATGATGTAAAGTTTTTTGCTACTTTAGGTAATCATGATGTTATTGATGGTCGCTATGATCAAATTAATTATCCTTTGTTTAATATGGGAGGATGCGAATTCTACACAATAAAAAGAGGACAAGGTTTAGTGGAATTTTTTATGTTGGATGCTACAAATATGAGCAACCAGCAAATGTCTTGGCTTGAAAATGCACTTAAGAGTAGTGATGCATTATGGAAAATAGCTTTATTTCACTTTCCTATCTATTCTTCTGGTAAACATCATGGCTCAGATTTAGACTTAAGAAAAAAGCTAGATCCTCTACTAGTTAAATACAAAGTTAAAGTTGCATTTACCGGGCATGAACATATCTATGAACGAACACACTTACAAAATGGTGTTCAACATTTTGTTACTGGTGGAGGTGGAGCATCACTTTACGGTATAGAATCAACAAGCCCACTTACTGCTGCTAGTTATGTAGGCTGGCATTTTATGCTAATAGAAATTGATGATAGTGGTGTCATTTTTCAGACTGTTAGTGATACTGGTATCATAGTTGATAGCGGAAAAATCAAATAATATCTACAAAAATCCCCAACAGTAATAGAAATAAGTGGATTATTGCTGATTGGGATACTTAGAAAGACAAGGAACGCATATATTACTAGTAGTTTATATTAAATTAGTGTTCCTTTTCTCTTTCTTTATGTAAATTGGAAAATACGACTGTGAAAAAGGTTTTTATATTTCATAAAGATAGCTTCAGATGGTTTGAGATAATATTATGAAAATAAACCTGTTACCATGGTTACATCATTTTTGAACCCTCTATTAAGCTCTTCATAATTCCTACTTTTTAGTTTCCATTCAACTCATTTTCAGAGTTATTTTCCTATCATTAGACTACTACTACACAAAAAGAATTTTTGTAAAAGTAATAAGTTTTGGCATAGTCATTGCCCTTGATATAGGGAAAGTTGAGCGGTTATATCTAAAATTTCTCAACTATTACCCTGAAGCATTGGTTCAGAGAGGAGGCGGTTTATGAAAAAATGGAGATTAGTTTTACAATTCTTTCTTGCACTCATTATTAGCCTTTTTACTTATCAGGCCAGTTTTTCACAAGAGAGCGAAAAAGTAGAGGGTTTTCCAGAAACTGTAAAAATTTATGGAGCACCAGTCAAAATTCTACCCTCAAGGCTTAATAATCAACCTGATGATTCACAAAACCCTGTAGTTCCAAAATTTCAACTAAAACTTAGTGCTGGGGAAAAATTCAAATATGGATTGGATAGAGCATTTATTAATCCTAGCAACTACATTTTCCCTGCTATAAAAGCAATACGCCAAGAGATAGACGAAGATAGAATAAATAAAGATACTGGCGATAAAGCGGCAGATGGGCTTTCTCGTTATGCAATCAATTATGGAACTTCTA
>CAZHXL010000072.1:20869-21773 GCA_964536575.1 uncultured Clostridia bacterium
TAGTAAGGCATTGTTAGTTTCAGGCGTATACCCAATTCTTTTTAAACAAAACCCTCATTATAAACCTTCTACAAAACGAGGCTTTGGCACACGCATTTTACATGCAGCCAGCCGGGTTTTTGTTACACAAGGAGATAATGGAAATCTACAATTCAATTATTCTAGAATGGCTGGCAACCTCTCAGCAAGCGCGCTAGCTAATTTGTGGGAACGCAATACACTAAAGCAAGATAGAATTGGTGTTAAACCAACTTTTCGACGATTTGGCAATATGATTACTTTTGATGTTGTGAGCTTTGTTGTTATTAAAGAGTTTGGGCCAGATATTAAGAGATTTTTCCTAAGACGATAGTAAGCTAACTGATAATTTAGAGGTATAGTTACTGGCTAGCAGAAAGCAAAGGAAATATATGGATAAAACTCTTTTAACAGAACATATACTTAAACCTCATTGTAAGTCTTTAGTCATTGCGCTATTTGCAATAATCATAGCAGGTATAGCAGAAATACTTGAGCCTTGGCCAATAAAAATTGTTATAGATTATGTTATTGGCTCAAAACCCTTACCACAATGGATGGCTGTTTACGTTATAGCACTATTTGGCAAGGAGAAAATGGATATTTTGAATTTTGCCCTTTCTGCCGCCTTGTTGGTAGCCATATTAGGTGGTGTAATGACTTTTATTGAAAAGTCATTAACTATAAAGGCTGGCCAATGGGTAATGCTTGATCTTAGACAGAAACTCTACAACCATCTTCAAAAACTTTCTCTTTCCTACTTTGATAATGCCAAGACTGGTGATCTTATCAGCAGAGTAACAAACGATATTGATGCAATACAAAGCTTTGTATCAACAGCTTTGTTAGGTATGGTGATCAATGTGTTTATGCTAGTAGGAATGGT
>CAZHXL010000072.1:21783-24191 GCA_964536575.1 uncultured Clostridia bacterium
TAATTGCTCTTTCAATAATACCCATTCTTTTTCTTCAAGTTTATCATCTTACCCGTAATATCAAAAAAGCTACTCGTGACGTTAGAAAAAAAGAAAGTGATATTGTCTCATTAATACAAGAAGCTATTTCTTCAATTCGTATTGTTAAGGCATTTGGTAGAGAGAATTATGAGGTTGAAAAATTAAAAAAAGAGACTGAGGAAAGTGTAAGGCTCACTCTCTTAGCACGTAGTCTAAAAGCAAGACTCTCGCCTACTGTAGATATACTTATTGCTTTTGGTACTTGTATTGTACTTTGGTATGGTGCTCGTTTGGTTCTTACAGACCATTTATCAGCAGGAGATCTAATAGTTTTTTTACTTTATTTGCGAATGATGTACAAACCCATTCGAGAGCTTTCTAAAATGATAGACACGACCTCAAAAGCACAAATTGGCCTTGAACGCATTATGGAAATAATGAAAACGGAAAACCAAGTTCCAGAACTTCCAAATGCACTTGCTGCTGATAGAGTAAAAGGAGAAATAACTTTTAACAATGTCAATTTTAGCTATGGCCAAAATCAACTTATTTTGAAAGGAATCAACTTTAATATTAAGCCTGGACAGTTTGTTGCTTTTGTTGGCCCAACTGGTGGGGGAAAATCCACAGTTATGAACTTAATACCTAGGTTCTATGACATACTTAGCGGTAAAATTCTTATTGATGGAAAAGATGTTCGAGATTATACGATTGATTCTTTACGTAAACAGATAAGTTTTGTGTTGCAAGACCCTTATCTTTTTCATGCCTCTATTTGGCAAAACATTGCTTATGGCAAACCTAATACAACTCGCGAAGAAATTTACCGTGCAGCTAAGCTTGCTAATGCAACTGAGTTTATAGAGAAAATGCCAAAAGGTTTTGACACTATTATAGGAGAACGAGGGGTTACTCTATCTTGTGGCCAACGTCAAAGAATAGCTATAGCTCGCGCTATTATTAGAGATGCCCCAATACTAATTCTTGATGAACCAACGTCAGGACTTGATGCAGCGTCAGAAGAAGTTGTTCTTGAGGCATTAGGGCAACTTATGGAAGGTAGAACAACTATTGTTATCGCACATCGTCTTGCTACCATCAAACGTGCTGATGTTATTTTTGTGGTAAATCAAGGCGAAATAGAGGAGTTTGGTACTCATGAGCAACTCTTAGCTCAAAACAATTTATATACACATTTATACCAAATACAAAGCCAAGAGGAGGAAATAGAAAAATCTTATAATGACTTGTATGTAGCCAATAAACAGGAGGAAAAAATCCATGTTTAACCATATTCCAAAAACAAAAATACTATATATAATCCTCTTAATGCTTATTATGGTAGGTACTTTGGTTGCACAACCTAAATCTTATAGCCTTAACAAAAAAGATTTTAGTGCACCTAAGCCTAGTATAGAATCGTTATGGCAAGAACCACCAAATATCTCATCCTTAGAGCTTTATTTTGGCGAAGGTGGAAGCCAAAATATGCCTGTAGCTCCTTTCAAATACATAAAAAAGGATACTGGAGGATCACAAAAAAAATTCACTGTTGAAGATGCAAAAGGAATAAAGTGGAAGGTTAAAGTTGGGGAGGAGGCTCAAGGAGAAACCGTAGCTGTTCGTTTGTTATGGGCAACAGGGTATTACACTGATATGACATACTATTTCCCGAAAATTCGAGTCGATAGACTATCTAAAAACTCAAAATTAATCTCATCCGAAATTGTTTATGGCGCAAGAATGGAACGTATTAGAAAAGAAGAAAAACTAGGCCGTTGGAAATGGCACGATAACCCTTTTATTGGCACAAAAGAGTTTGACGGCTTAAAAGTTATGATGATTTTGATTAATAATTGGGATCTAAAACAGGTTAACAATGTAATTTTAGAAAGTAAAGATAAGTTGAAATACTATGTCAGCGATTTGGGGGCTTGTTTCGGAAAAACAGGTATTGAGATGTTTGGGCGTTCAAAAAATAATATTAAGGATTTTAGCCGCTCAAAATTTATCAAGAAAGTAGATGAGAAAAAAGTAGATTTTTCATTTCATACACGACCACTTTTTTTTCTAATTCTTTATCCTTCATACTATTTTGAAAGGACAGCAACAGGACAGATCGCAAAAAATGTTCCAATAGAACATGTTAGGTGGATAGGTAATCTACTTTCCAAACTCTCTGATGAGCAGCTAAATGATGCCTTCCGCGCTGCAAACTACTCTCCAGATAAAGCAAAGCAGTTTGTTTTAGTTTTACGTAATAGGATAAACAAGCTAGCTAGTCTTTGAACCCTCTAGTGCAAGCGCAGTCTGGGATTCTTTAGAGCCGAGTTAAGCTTGCAATCGCCTTACAGGCGATAAAAAAGAGAGAAAATGAAGCAAAAAAG
>CAZHXL010000073.1:0-8229 GCA_964536575.1 uncultured Clostridia bacterium
TTTGTTCCTTTTTCAATTCAAAATGTCCAAACTTCAGAAAATGTCCAAACTTCAGTGCTTGTTGTTTATTAATAATAAACAACAAGCTTATGCGAAAAAACAAAGTCAAGAAAAGAACAATATAAACAACCTTTTGGCCTTTACAAATAAAGACTTGAGATCGTTAAATAAAGAAGATAATTTATTAATAAAGAAAAACCTAAATACCCTGTCTTGTTATAAGAATATAACAAAGAAACAAGATGCTTATACGCCTTGGTTTTTTTGGAAAATGCCTGTAAATCAAAGCGATTATCAACTAATTTTATTGGAAGTGTCACCAATAATTTTTATTCCAAGTGCTTCTAGTGTCCGAGTTAATGTTTTTACTAGTAGTGGCAACTGCCTTTTGTCTTCAGTTTTTTCTACTGGGTGGAGAATAGATGTTACTAGAGCTTCTTTACATCAAAACTCTGATTTTGGTGTACCAATGCTAGAAATCATTTCATCTCCAGTAGTAGGTGGAGGTGATATTTCTCGTCAATACTATGCACTAACAGCAGAAGGAATTGTTCTTATTAGGCTACAAAATTCTAAAGGAGAACTAGTAAGAAATTCTTATGAATATCCTAATCATTTTATTGGCCCTCTGAGTACAAGAAATACGACAGAAGAGTGGGGAAATGACCTTACTTCAGGAATCCCTTGGAAAACTATAAATGTATCAAATTGGCTTGCAGGGGTGCCTAAAGGTTTCCAATTATCAAAATATAGTCAATACCCAAAGAGTTATTTAGCTAATATAAACATGATAAAAATTTTACACTCCAAGGAAGGAACAAGAAAACTTTTAGAAAATTTGTCAAAATCTAACAATAAATGGATTAAAGAAGTAGCACAAGAAGCTTTGATGTCAAATTGAATATTTTGATTATTGTTAGGTAACCCCTAGTTTTGAGGAGTAGTATGATAAAGAGAATATGTAAACTGGCTACTACTTTTTTTATGATTGGTTTAGCTGCAACAGTTTTGTTTTTTATATCATATAGTGTTGGCAAAAAGGATGGGTACACATGGCTAAATGATGCAGTGGCAAGAAACAATATTTTAGAAACAAAAATGTGGCTAAGTTTGGGAGTAAATGTAGAAACACAAGATATTTCTGGAAAAACAGCTTTAATGGAAGGTTCAAGAAAAGGGTACAAAGAGATTGTAAGATTGTTGCTTGATAAAGGTGCTGACGTTAATAATCATGATAGTTATAACGGCAACACGGCTTTAATTTATGCTGCTATTTATGGTCAAACAGAAATTGCAGAAATGCTACTAAAAAAAGGAGCTAACGTTAATGCTAAAAGCCACGAGTACCAAACAGCGTTAATAGTTGCTTGTCAACCATCAATTTACTCGTGTGAGCCTGGCAACATTGAGACTTTAAAACTACTAATAAAAAATGGTGCGAGTATAAATGACATTAATGCTTTAGGGAAAACTTCGTTAATGATGGCTTCTAATTGCAGTAACGAAGATATAGTAAGGGTATTATTGAACGCAGGAGCCGATAGTGATATTAAAGATAGAAAGGGTCAAACGGCTTTGATGATTGCTATAGAGAATGGCAAAGAAAATATAGTAAATATTTTAAAAAGAGATTATTAAGTTTTGTGAGTTGCGTATAATTCTTCTTATCAGCCGAGAAAGGGAGATTTTTAACCGAAGACAAGTAGGTACTGTCTAAATAGCCTTAATCTGATTAATTAGTTAACACCTGTATTTAGCTCAAGTTAGCTTCTCTGTATTTTGGAGTATGGCTTTTTGTTGGGTTATGCAAAAACACCTACTATGGTCTTAAATCATGTGTTGCTAAATGATATGAGCTATGGATAATAACTAATAGAAAAGGAGTTGAGACAATTGCAACTCTAGGTTTAGCTAATAGCAGAATGGGAAGAGACATGGGCAATATATTTGGCGAAGCAATTGTAGTACTGTTTTTATTTTTGTTAGTTACTGGCCTGGTAGATATTGGACTGAGATTAATCTTTAATGTAAGATGGTGCGCCAGAGGCTTAAAGAAGATTCAAGGTCAAAAGCTCGATTCTCTGAAAAAGCCTATCTTTTTGGGAGTAACACTGCTGATTATTGAGATAGGTTTAGCGTTATTATTAAATCAATTATACGCACTTAAGCCAATGATATTCTCCCTGGGATGGCGATACTCTACACTATTTGGAATAATAATCACTTTGACAGTTATCCGGTGGATAAGTTGGAGTGCGGTAGGTCTATTTATTACCTCACCCCAAGCACAAAAATCTTCTCTCTTTAACTCCAAAGAACTAACGAAATGGAAAAGACTAGGTATAATAGGATCATTTGCAATGGATGCTATTGCCATCACAGTTGGTATCCTATTTCTTAAAGCATATACCCAGCTCAAGTAATTATTTGACCGTTTGTGTAAATACCAAAGTAGCTTTGCCTTTTTCGCTTTCCTTATTCTGACAAACTTTTGGGTGATTCGTGCATATCTGCCCAAAACCAAAATTTGTATAGTCCATAAAACGCACCTTTTACGAACTCCAACCTATTGTTTTTTGCTCTCTGATGAAATATACTTTTTAGCGTTCGTTTACTTATTTGTAAATCAAAGTTCGCCAGTCTGATATTATAGTTGAGTTTATGAACAAATTGGCGAACAATGGACTTTTTGCATATTCCCCCAAAAAGGTATGTTTCAAATATATGTATCTAGGTTATGCCAGAGTTTCTACAGAAGACCAAAAATTAGACCTCCAAAAAGACGCATTAAAGAAAGTTGGTTGTAAGGAAATATTTACTGATGTTATTAGTGGAGCAAAAACAAAACGTGAAGGACTTGATAAACTCCTTAACTATGCTCGTCCTGGTGATACTATCGTCGTATGGAAGTTGGATAGGTTAGGTCGGTCCTTGCAACACTTAATTGAAACAATCAAAATCCTTGAGACTCGTGGTATTGGCTTCCGCTCTTTACAGGAAAACATTGATACTAATACTTCTGGGGGTAAGCTTGTCTTTCACGTCTTTGGGGCGTTAGCTGAGTTTGAGCGCGACCTGATACGTGAACGTACCCAAGCTGGGCTTAAAGCCGCTCGTGCCAGAGGTCGTGTTGGTGGTCGTCCTAAAGCTATGGATGAAAAGAAAATTCGTCAGGCTAAAGCTTTAATGGCTGATAAAGAAAACTCTATCACTGATATTTGTAAGACTCTCAAAATTGGCAAAACTACTCTTTATAAATACCTAAAACCAAGCAACATCAATAACATAGATAGTCTTAATGATAAAACTTCAACTCTACCAGAAGTCGTTCTTCCTAAAGCTATTTCTACTAAGACTAGTAAGCCTGCTGAAAACAATACCAGTAAACAAGTTTTGCCAGAACCTATTATTAAAACCACTAAAGTAAAAATGTACCTGCGAATAGAAAACAACAGTAAATTTGTTCGTGGTAAAAAGAAGTCTAAAGAAGACATTGAAATGTTTGTGTTTCCCCACTATAAGATGAAGGATATTGGTAATGATTTTGAATATGAAGTAACCTTTTCATACCAAGACGATACGGATTTAGAAAACCAGATATATGAGTTGGCCGATGAAATGAGCCATCAAGCCGATTCAAGAAACTGCTTTATAGAAGTAGATTTCCAGGAAATAGGCACGGATCGTCATTGGTAAAGCCTGTAAAATCAGATTTCGCCTGTGTCTTGGCCGTACCAACATATGAAACAAAATTATTGGAGGGCAAATTTTTGTATCCAGACAGAAATTTGACATTAACGTTAGCCTTTGGTCTAATTAACCAACTCTTACATTTAAGGGTAAGGAGATGTTATGAGTACTAGACCATCAGAAACAGATTCTCAGTTAACAGTACCTTTGTTGACGCGCGCTATGCAAGAAGAGCAAGAAGTAGTCTATGTAAAAGATGATTCTGTTTTGCATCAGACTATGGAAGAAAGATTCCACAGCTTAGTGAAGATATGGCAAGCAGACAGACCACCTAATTTGAGAATAGCTGATATGGTAACCCATCCTGCATACCAAGCAATCATTGGCCTTGGGCCAGCAGCAATTCCACTTATTCTGCACGAAGTAGAATATAATTTAGACCATTGGTTTTGGGCACTGAGAGCAATTACAGGAGCTGATCCTGTTCCTGTTGGAAGTAGAGGTAAATTAAGAGAGATGGCACAAGCTTGGCTTGCTTGGGGACGCACCTATGGGTTTTCCAGATCGTAAAATATCGTTTGAGAAATGGTGGCCAAACCTTAGACGCACAGGTTATATTGTCACTAGCTCTGAAGACCGCATCTACAATTGTTTTGCCTGGGCAGCAAGTGACACTACCGCTTGCTGGGATCCACTACCTGATGAGGGAAAAGATAGTTATTGGCCGGAAGGCGTACCAAGAGTCAATACTGTTGAAGTTTTTATCCAAGCATATGGAATTATTGGTTTTAGCGTTTGTGATACTTTTGACTTGGAAGCTGGAATTGAAAAGATTGTTATTTATGCTAATAACGGAATTCCTGACCATGCTGCCAGGCAATTGCCCAATGGCCGATGGACAAGCAAGATAGGGGAGTATGAAGACATTGAGCATGATATAGACGCTTTTAAGGGTGGTAAATATTTTGGTGAGATTGCTGCTATTTTGAAGCGTTCAGTTGGTTTGTAGATAATTGAATTTGCTGTGTTTGCTGTCTCTTCCTATTTTTTCTTATTTGTATGATTTGACTATGTTGAATATTTATCTGCGTCCGATAAGAAAAACTCCTTTTTATTAATTGTAAACTTCTCATTTCTTTTCCAATTCATATATTAGGTCTTTTAGTTCTTGCTGTTTATTTCTCTTATATCGTGTTTTTCCTGCATGTACTGCATTGTTTTTTATTACAGTGCAACAATAGCTGAACTTCTCTATTGGCTTCTTGCTTCCCTTGACTGCTTGTAGTATTCCAATTTTGATATCAATAAGTTCATATTTTTCAATTGATGCATAGCTAATTTCGTCGTTTCTTGTAATCTTGTTTCCTGCCCATTCTTTGTAAAAGTTTAGTACTTCATTTAGTTTGTGGTCGTCCACGGATCGATCTTCTATATCATCATGATCTATCTGATATCGATCGTGTTGTGGTCGTCCACTTTGGTCGTCCACGAATGCGTGGTCTACCACAAAAGTGTGGTCGTCCAAAAGACGATCTAATGCTATTTCTACTAAATCCTGTAGACTAATTTTGTGTTGAAAGGCCCACATTTTATATTTGCTAACTTTATATTTCGGAAGGCGTAAGCCGATTTTGTCCCTATCAGTTCTTGAAGGACAATGGCTTTTGTCGTGGTTGACCACTTTCCTGTGGTCGTCCAGCGTGGTCGTCTGGTCGTCCACTGTGGTCGTCTGGTCGTCTTTGATCGTAAATTTTTTGATCTGAGATCAGCGTAGTTGGAGCAAGATCAAGTGTGAGATCGGGTTGATCAGTTTTTGAGATCAACTTTAGATCGGTTTTTTGTTCTTTGGCTTTTTCCTGCTCAAGCTTGTTGAAATCCTTAAACGTTTTTTCGTCGGATTCTTTATTACTTGGTTTGTCTTTGCTACCACCGAAAACATATTTTGTCATAATATCTGTTTCCCAGCAGTTTCGATCAGTTCGAGATTAAAGGTAGATTCTTCATACTCAAGCATTAGAGCGTAAGCTATGTCACATATTTTAAGGATTTCACGAGGTATACCTCGACCAAGATCATAGATAGGTTGATATAAATCATTGGGTACTGGAGAGACGAGACCTTCACGTTCACAGCGGAACTCGATCATAGCTTTTGTTTCAGCTAAGGTAAGGCCATCTAGCATGGGAGCCATAAACACTCTTGAACGGATGGCTTTATTCTTTTTTCCAGTCAGCCTTTCTTGTAGCTCTAGTTGGCCACACAAGATTATTTGTATCAGTTTGGTGGTATTCGTTTCTAGGTTAAGCATGGTACGGACTAACTCAAGCATTTTGTCTGATAGTCGTTGTGATTCATCTATAAAAACTATGGTATTTTTATCAGACTCAAATTGTTTAAATAAGAATTCTCTTAGCTCTTTTTCTTGGTTATACAATGAATTACGCGGTGGTAACCCTAGGTCAGCACAAATACCCTTAAGCAAACCAAACTCTGATGTAAAGTTTGGAGTCTGTATCATACTAGAGGAAAAACTCTCGCTATCAGTATACTCACTATGGATTAAGCGCAAAACGGAGCTTTTACCCATACCCACATCACCTAAAAGACAAGCAAGTCCTCGCCTTTGTTCTATGGTATAGCGGATTTTGAAAATGGTTGATTTAAGCGAAGGTGTTAAATACAAATTCGCAGGATTGGGAGAAATCGAAAAAGGGGTTGATTTTATCATAATCCGATACTTATACCATAACTTTTAGAGAAAATAACTATCCATTCCCGATAAATTTTACTGAATGATTATTCATTCAATTTTATATATTTACATTTATCAACCTATCCTCAGAAGTTTAGTGCTAGTAAAAGTCTCTTCTTTACAATACAATGTTTTGACAGTTCATTATTAGTCAAAATATACATAAACCATTACTGTTATAAACTACTTACGTATAAAATTGAATTTTGCATACATTTGCCATTTAAGCTCTTAGATTGATAGTTGTAAGGGTTTTCTTTGACTTATGCCTTAGAAATTGCTCCTACGGCAATTAGGGAGAATCCATTTTTATGTGCTTACGTAATATTCGTTATATTCCTAAACGTAACATTGACCTCAAATAGCAAACAATTATCCATTCATATAAAGACAATTAAATTAAGTTATTTTCCTATTCTCTCCTAATCCCTTAGAATAGGTTTTCTTGTAGAGATAATATTATCTTTTTATAACTTATTAAACTTTTGGGTGATTTGTGGTTACAACCTCATCTTAAGGTAAACTAGTTAATATTTAACATTAAAACATTTTATGTCCCTATGGTGTATTACTCAAATTACAACCACATACAAAGAAATTGTATTATTATCAGACTCTATATAAAAATTTTAATTCTCCATACGTAATGCTCAATAAGTTACAAGTTTTTGAACCTCAAATTGAAAATGATATATCCTTATCATCTGCTATTCATACCACAATATTTTGGGAAAACAACATTCATTTTAATGTTTTTTTTATGAATGACTAGTCATTCATAAAAAATAAAAACTTAATCAAAATGTTTGAATTCAATATTTAAAAACAGTCATAAATAATTATATACTCCTATTATTTATAGGTTTTTTTATTTTATGCTTTGCTCCTTAATGTTCTTTTCCTAACATATTCAAGTCATGGGCCAGAAACGCCAAAAGCGTGACTAACTCTCTAAAGTCAGAAATTTGTAACAATAAGGAAGTAGAGGTTTTCTGTAACTGCCTGAGTTATAATGGTAATTTCTCCAGAAAGAGTTTGTACGTATGTAATCTGAGCTATTTACCCAAATGGGTTGTTGTCCGATGGCAGACGATTGAAAAAGAACTATAGAAATAACCGTTATGAAAAAATAATGATATATCAGCTTAAACAGTAGATCTTTAGCAGGAGGCTCACCGTGGTAAGAGAACGTAAAACAATTACAGGAATTAACTTTCCTCTTATAATCGTTTTGCTCCTCGTGTGGGTTGGCATAGGCATACTTATTTATAATCTTGACGTAATTTGCAACATACTAAAAATACATCCCATTAATAAGCTTAGGTTGGGAGTTCACAATGACGTAAGCATTACCATACCAGAGCCTGACATTTTTTTATTTTTTACTATTTTTGCAGTAACTTGTGCCGGATTAGTTCTTTTGAACTCAAACTATTCATCGAGTGCTACATTGGCAAAAATTAGACATGTATGCACAGTGCTAGCAGTCGTGCTACCCTTGTCTATAGGGTTTTGTATGATAAGCAGTAAAATCTTTGCTGTTATTACCAGTGAATTAAACAACCCTACGTTTGAAGCATTCGATTCATTGGGCAATTTTTTCACCATTATTACTTATCTAATTCTTGCTGTTATAACAGGTATTTTAGACCTTGTGCTATTTAGAATCTTGCATCTCCATGTCATCATCACGTACCTTTACTACCCAATAGTAAGCTTGCTTGCTTTCAATGGTGTCTTACTTATTCCTGAAATATTTATTGTAGGTTCAACTACAGCTCCTTCTA
>CAZHXL010000073.1:8239-14758 GCA_964536575.1 uncultured Clostridia bacterium
TATACTAAATCTTTTTTATCCAGTACATCCTCGTAATGACTCTGATGGGCAAGTACCACCAGAAAACAAAACTAAAGAGACACATACTTCCACTACTTCACAACAAAATGCCACCTCATCACTGTTTATAGGAGGGCAGATGTCAAAGGACACTAAAAATACACAACAACAGAATATTCCAGAAACCACTACAACTACTTCTCTGTCGCTAACACGATCTTCTGAATCTAGTAATGCAATGACTACCGTACAAAAACTCAATGAATATCTGCATAAGTACATTAGTAATTCAGGAATAGGAATACTGGGCAGATTTTTTAATTCAGCACGGATGAAATATGCCGTTGGAAAAGAAATCAAACAATCCGAGCAACAATCCGATTTTTATGAAGCTCAAACCAAAAAAATCAATGCAGCAGCAGGGTTGTTTGATGCCACCATGAAAATGGAGAATAAACAGCATGAGTATAAGAGAAACAAACAGCAGCAAGAAATCTTAAATAATAAGAGTGAAGAGGATTTGGAGCTATCCGAAGCCTTACATAACGACTCTGAGTTACGGCAACAGAAAATCAACAACGCAAAAATGAAAATAGAAAACGAAATGCTAAAGACAGAGCATGAAAATATAAAACTGAAAAATGAAATGAGAGAATTAAAAAATCCTAATGGTAGTTGGAAACCACCAGAATCCTACAAAACAGACTGGCAAGAAGCTCAAGATGAAGCTAAGGTTGCCATCAGAATGGAGCTTGAAAAACATATTTTACAAAAATTAAGGCAAGAAAGCGACTTACAGCAAGTTAGAAAAGAAGGCAGAAAGTATATATTGGATCAGAAAAGTAAACCCTCAGATGAACAAGATTATTTATTAGATTTGTTGGATGAACTAATTGAACAGCATAAAGAACGAAAAAAGAGCAAAGATAAAATTAAAGACCTGGGGATTCACTAATGAGTGATAAAAAAAGAATAAGCTTTATAGCTGATCCTGAACATCATCTTGAGCAAGGCAAGAAAATTAGTTTTGTAACCAAAGAAGAGAATGAAGAAAAGCACTTAAAATTAGGGAGTATTACGGCGGGGATGAATACTGCCCGATTGGGCAGCCCTTACCGGATACCACCAGACAAACTGTTTTATCATACTTCAGTAACTGGGAGTACTGGAACTGGCAAAAGCTATCTTTTAGAGCTTATAGCTCGTTTTTTAATTTTTTATGGTTTTGGTGTAGCAGTTATTGACCCACATGGGCATCTGTACCATAGACTAAGTCATTTTTGTGCCATGCTGGACCGGAATCCTGATTATAAGGAATTTGCCAAGAGGCTTAATTTAAGCAATAGAGTCATTCCCTTTAATGCCACAAGCCAAGAATACATTATGGGTTTTAACCCACTTGCTAAAGGCAGCAAAACACTTACCTACCAAGTAACTTCCCTTATGGAAGCAGTAAGAAAATGCTGGCAGATGGATTCATTTGTAGAGGCCCCTTTAATGGCTCGTTGGCTATTCAACGTCTTTTGGACAACTATGGCGGCAGGAGGAACACTGGAACAAGCTTTTCATATAGCTTTGCCTAACAAAAACCCTTACAGGGATGCTGCATTAAATAAACTCCAAGATGAAACAACACATGCTGAATGGAAATGGTTTTTCAATCTTCCTCCAATGCTTCAGGATAAGTATCTAACCTCTACTCTTAACAGATTACGACCACTGGTAAAACATGATCTACTTGGCCTTAATTTTTCTCAGAAAACTAAGTTGATTAATTTTGAAGACGTAGTGAACAATAATAAGATTTTCCTGGCCAACGTCAGTCAGCAAAGCGTCAATCAGGGTGCTTTATCTGCCCAAGAACAATCAGGACTAATGGCCGAACAACGTAAGTTTTTAGGAACAATGCTGGTTCATGAAATTGTTAGTGCGGCTTTCAATAGACTAGGTAATTACACGGAACAGGAATTATTTTGGGATAAGACAAAACTGAAACCCTATTTTTTGATAGTGGACGAGTTTGAAAATTTCGCAACTCCAGACGTAATCGAAATCCTTACTGGCGCAAGAAAATTCGGTCTGTACCTGATAATGGCTCACCAGTTTTTAGGCCAACTTAAAAAGTATGATGAGAACCTGTTTAACGCGGTGATGTGTTGCGCTCGAACCAAAGCCATATTTCCCGGCTCCTCTTATGAAGATGCTGAGTACCTTGCTCAAGAGACCTCTTTACAAACTATTGATTTGTATCTGAAAAAACATGAGTTGTATCGCACTATGTTTGCCCCACGCGAGACAACTAGAGTCATCGTTTCACGAACAGAAGGCTATAGTTCGTCTGAAGGACAAAGCAAGGGGAATTCTGAAAGCTATAACGAAGGCCAGGTAAATCATTCCTCCATTGCAAATGGTTTTACAATTACCCATCCAGGTATGTTACAGCTTTGGTTTCCTGACATGTCTTGGCCGGATAATATCAATCAAGGAACATCAAGCAGTAGTGGTCAGCAAAGCGGCCAGAGTAGTGGTACGAACCGAAGCAGTCAATCTAGTACGAGTGATACCAGTTCAAAAAGTATTAGTGAAGTTCCTTGGATTGAATACGATAGGGTACAGGAATTGGCAAGTATTGAGTACATTTCTTTACAAGAGCAGATGTTCTTAGCGATTAGAAACCTCAAACTCCAAGATGATCAGCATTGTTACGTGTATAACGAAATGGACTTAACTCAAATTAAGGTTACTACCTTAGCCGATATGGCAGGTAAGATACCTTACTCAGAATATGAAGAGTTTCGTAAAACCTGCTTAGAAAATGCTGGTTGTTTTAAGTCATATAAAGAAGCAATAGAAGAACGCCAAGCAGCTAACGAAAGTTTTTTAAGCAATAACAGAGAAGTAATTATTCTGAAAGAAATAAGTAAAGAGAAACAAGATGGCGGAAACAATAACCGAACTTCAACAGAAAATACTCAACATACTCAACGAGATGCCAATCCTCAACGCCTACAACATGGTGGCGTTAGCGTACACAATCCCGAACTTCTTGATAAAAAACTCAAAGCAATATCCCAACGATATAAAGAAATTGAACAACGTGTTGAACAGGATGATCGTTGGAAGAAAAAAACCGCTCATACGAAAGATTGAACGCGATGCTGCTACTCCACATTTCTATACTCCAATTAAAACCACTCTCGATATAGGGCATCTTGACCACACACAAGGCTGCGGTGATCTTTATTGCTCATCCAAGCTTACCTTTGGAGATAAACTGGAAAAATGGAGATATAAACCCAACCTCAAAAAAGATTTTAATTTGGTAGTCAAACAAGATATAAAGCCAGACAGTTACATGTGGATGAACACCTGTAACTTTTATTTTGAGTATGACCGCAGTGAAAATGTAGGTCTCATTGGTGACAAAATCGAAGCTTACATTAAACTCTCAGAAGATAACCCAACTTACTACTTCTATGTTCTGATTATTTGTGATGACTACATATCACCCACTGGCCTTAAAAAAGAAGCAATAAACAAAATGGAGTCTTGTGTCAAGATGATGCATAAAATAACACCTAAAAGACCGTTCCAATTTTTTGTCACCACCAAGAAAATGTATGACCTATTGCCAGCTCTAGTTGAACTAGGGGAGGATAATATTTTTACTAATGCCGATGCAGAACTATTTTCACTTTTTAAGCTTCGCAGAAATGAACCAAGACATTCCAACGAGTGTTCCAACGAACGTTCTAGCTGTTAGAATGTATTGGACGTGTTATTTGCTTAAGAATGAAGAGTTTAGTCACAAACTTGACGGCAATTTATATAGAGGTATATGATAAAAAAGGAGACTCTCCGAAGAGAATCTCCTTTGATACTTCCTATATGGGAAGCAGTCTATTAGCCATCGATAGCAAAATAAGTAATGCTATCAAACCGGCCACTATTTCAAAAAAGAACATAGTGGTTAAAGGGCTGCTGATACTATATTTGCTCTTAGAAGGAGCATAGGTTAAGTATTTGCAGCCTTGTTTAGCACAATAGTGCCAATGGCCGTTTTGAGCATGTTGCTCAAATTGAGATTGAACCATAAGACGGCTGAAATTAATTATCAATGGTTTTGTTATTTTGTGATGTGAAGTTGTCCTGTAAAGAACAAAACTCACAATCACAATCATCTAGCTCTTCATTCATAAAGCTATTGTTGGGCTTAATAATAAAAAGAGCTTTCGACCAAAATTCTGGATATTTTTAGTCCAGAATCAAGCTATTCCTCTAGCTATGTTTAGACTAGAGGGGTTAATAATTAGAGCCTTCATGCTAGATCAGCCCTTAACTGGAAGCAATCATTTTTATATTTATAAAGCCAGTAGTTTTAAGCTACTGGCTTTTAAGTACCTATTGCTGCTATATATTAGGGCTTACTAGGCTTTGGAGAGGATATTAATTATTGATGAATTTATTCTTGAGTTAGTTGGTTAAGAGGGGGCAAGGATATACTTTCAAGGGTAGGGGGTTTGTAATTTGTTGAAAATTAAACAGTTAAAAGGCTAGTTGTAAGGATAAAATATGGATATAAAGAAAATACTAGTAATTCAACATAAGCTTTTACCAATGCCTTTAGATTTTGTACCACAACATATTGAAAATTTTTATACTAATCATTTTTTAGGCTTACGTATTTTCTTTATTTTCAATTCTTCAACTTATTCTATTTATTGAATTTTTCTAAATGCCTACCCTTGAAAGGCAAGGATATGCCCCCATTCCTAGTTTAGATGTTACCAGCTTGAACTATAGTAAATACTGCCGTTTGCTTGTAAAGCCTTTTCGATAATTTTCTTTGTGTCTTCTAGGTCTCTAATGTACTCCTGATCATATTCGGTACTTCCAAAGAAAAATCCTGATTGTGTAGGTAACAGCTCTTTCCCTTTAGTGGGATCGCAACGGGACACACCTCGAACTATTTCTCATTGGCTAGAACAGTTGATAGGGTATTTTACCCTCAATGATGTAGTGCCATGTGACTCACAGAGAGCAATTATCGAAAAACTAGCTGCTTAGGAAAGTTCGCTCTATCCCTCGTTATTCTTTGATTACTAAGTTTCTCAAAACCTTCTCTTGCATAATCGCATGAGCAGAGCCGTAAGCGATGAAGATATTTTTGCCTTGCTGCCAATACCTCTCTATTTCTTTCAGTATATGCAAATCACGTATTCTACCCGAAGCGGCAGCAATGCGATTGACTTTAGTGGTTTTGTAAGGATTTAGGAGGTTGTTAAAAAAAGTTTTGTTTTCTGCTTTGAAATTTGTATGGAACATTCTTTCGTGTATGGCTAAGATCTGTTCAATACTGAAATCATAGTTTTTCCAAGATAGGCCCTTTTTGTCCTTTTCTAAAAACCCGTTCACATAATTTATAAAAGTGGGTCTTTGGGTTGGTAGGGTATTCCATTGATAGGCTACCCGAGCGAAATAGTAATACTCAATTTCATCTTGAGAATACTTTTTCATCAATTCTTGACCTTCAAACTGTAAATTTGGTTCAGGTGAGATAGGTTTGATGTGCTTATGGCGAGCAAGGAAAGAAACAAAACCATTCTCGGCGGACTTTTCTACTGCCATTTTTTTAGTTGCGTATGCTGGCGCAAGACCACCCTCTACCATTACCACCTGAGGTAAGTCTTTGGTTTGCTTCAAAAAATCGTTCCAAAATTCTTGCAGTACTTGGTATTGCTTATTGGTATAATTGCGCGAATGGTTCCCGCCGAAATAATAAAGGTATTGATTATTTTTGGACAAGACGTAGGTATAAGGAACCCGGCGTCGCAGTTTTGAAAACTGCTGATACGTCAATAATAGTTTGGAGTTCATCAAATAAAATGCTACTTAGATTTACTGTAGTCTAAGTAGCATATACTTGCAAGCATTCCCTATGTAAATTACATGCGTTGCCATCCATTCTGTTGCCAAGATGAAGTCCGGGAGCGGCGAGCTTTCTTTTTAGCCTTCTGTAAAACTAATTGTATAAAAAGTTTCTTGGTTGACATAATCCTTACCTCCTTTCTTACCTTATTGCAGAAAATGTTTTTTCAATATGCTCAAATAGTTTTAGTCGTTCATCACAATAAGCGTATAATCCTAATAAATTTTGCTTACCATCCTTTTCTCGCATAGCCGTACAGCCATTATTGCAGAGTCTTAAAAATTTGCATTTCCTGCATTTATTAGGCATTGTCCTGGTAATTTTTATAAGTTCTTGGTGGGGTTGTCCATCTACTACATCCGTAAAATTTTGTTGGAGTATATTTCCGTAACGTCTATTTTTTCCTAATACTTCACAGGGGTATATATCGCCATTGTAGTCGACAGAAAACCAGTGTGCGCAGGTACCACTAGATGTGCAGCTTGTTTCTGCTTTATTCACAATCCAGGAAATTACTTCATTAATTTCTCTAACTTCTATACTGTCATCTTCCAACTCGTACCATTCTTCAAAAACTTCTTTTAAGTAAC
>CAZHXL010000073.1:14768-24130 GCA_964536575.1 uncultured Clostridia bacterium
TAACAATACCATTCTTCATTAGAAATTTGTAGTGTTGGATCAGGTTTAGATTCGAATACAACACTAAAGTGAATGTGCGTAAAACCTAGACGAACAAGGTGCTTAAATGTTTCCTTAGCATAAGGAAGAGATTTTTTGGAGACAGTAGCTATGACCGAGGGGTTATTACCGTATAAGCGTAAAATTTCAAGCCCGCGCAAGGTCATCTCATAAGTATTTTGCCCTGCCTTGCCAGGACGTGAGCTATTATGTAGGAAGTCAGGGCCATCTAAGCTTACGCCAATGCCGAAACTATTTTCCTTAAAAAACTTTGACAGTTCAGAAGTTATTGATATTGCATTAGTTTGTATTTGATTCAGTATTATGCAACCTGCTTTGTTAAAGTAGTTTTGATAAGATATTGCTTTTTGGTAAAATTCAAAGCCTGCTAAAGTAGGTTCACCACCATGC
Source organism: uncultured Clostridia bacterium (assembly GCA_964536575.1). GTDB lineage: Bacteria > Acidobacteriota > Blastocatellia > Chloracidobacteriales > JADJPF01 > JADJPF01. Next base: position 15,219 of record CAZHXL010000073.1, read on the forward strand.
CAATTGAATAATGCCCCATCCCGATTATGTTCTAAAACTTTTTTTGTGATGATGTACAATACTTCATCACTCATACGTGTTACCTGATTAGCTTTACCATATATGCAATAATTACAATCTATATTACACAAATCTCCAACAGGACGAATTTGTAAGGATATCCAAAAATTTTTAACCATTAGTACCTCCTTTCTGATTATTATAGTAATAATACTAGAATTATATTAGTTATACAATTTAGCAAGCTATTTGTTATTTGATGTTATGGTGATGCTAATAGAGGCTTTTAAAATATATTCCAACACACATTTTAACTTGCCAGGATTGGAAGAAGTTGCTATTGCCGATATCGTTTTAGAGCAAGCAAGTGAGAAAGTCAAAAATCAACTGGAAAGAACTCGAACCGCAGTATCCTATATATAAGCCATTTTTCTGTTTATAGCCTTACTCAAAAGATTTTTAGATTTATTTCTCGAACTCTATTCCCCTTTTATTTATAAGGAAAATTAAAACCACCCTTGTGGGTGGGCTTAATGGTGGATCGGCTAGTACTTGATTAACCAGGTTTAAAAGTTCTGTCAGTTGTTCTTTGGTGACAAAATAGTCTCGACAATCATCTTCTCCATTCTGCACATTTTCCACGAACCACCTGTGAATAGCGTTAGCTTTTCTCCAATAGCCAATTTCTTTTGTTTCACCATTCAAGCATATGAGGTGCGTTTTGTCATCCCATTCAGTCACTATAACTGTGCGGTCGCGTTTATAAAGAAACATGTCTAATCCCATATAGTTATTTTTAAGGGTTAATTTTCAATTTTTGTGGTAGAAGAGAGGTATTTTTCTTGTGAAGAGCAAATCTCATAATAACAATAGCACTACTACTCTAGTGCTTTATTTATAAGACTAGAAGGTATTAATAATTAGAAGCTTTCGACCACGGTTCTGGGTGTTTTTAGCCCAGAATCATAAGCTGTTCCTTTAGTTGTTGTTAGACTAAAGGGATTAATAATTAGGGTTTCATGTTAGATCAGTCCTTAGCTTGAAGCAACCATTTTTTCGGGTATTAAAGATAAATAAACAGCAGATTATTTGGTCGATAATCTACTGTTTATTTGCAACAATATAATTAATTTATTCAGTTCAATTTAACAATATTGGACAAAATCTACACCGCCTGTGGTACCCCCTCAAGCCGCTTTCTAGCAATTTCACTATATTTTTTACCCTGCTCTATGCCTATAAAAGAATAATTCAAAGATAGAGCAGCTACTCCTGTTGAGCCTGAGCCAGCAAAAGGATCAAGAATAGTCCCTCCAGCCTCAACGATTTGGATAAGTTTTTCCATCAATTCCACAGGTTTTCCTGTCATATGATACTTTTCTTTTGGTTTAACAATCACACGAAAAACTCCAGGCAGGACTTTAACTTTTCTATCTATTGGCATATCACCCTTTGATCCCCATACTATATATTCGCATTGGTTTCTAAATCTCCCTGGTTGTGGCCTTACAGCCTCAGTTTTATCCCAAATGGCAGTACCTCGCCACGTCCAGCCACCAGCCTGAAGTGCGTCCGTAGTAACAGGTAACTGCCTCCAATCAGTAAACACGCAAATAGGTGAACCAGGCTTTGCTATACGAAAGCATTCTCCTAACCACAAGGCACACCAATATAGGTAAGATCGCTGATCCTTATTATCCCCAAAAAAGTCTGGATACTGAAGCCTGCTATTATCTTGAACATATTTCTTGGAGGGCATAGCAGATCGCGCACCGCTGCTAAGACCACCACTGCTATAAGGCGGGTCAGTTATCACCGCATCTACGTGGTCATCAGGTAAATTTGGTAGCAGTTTCAAGCAATCCCCTTGATATAATTTATAAGTTGGTTTTGTCATAATTGGTTATAGGAAGGAAAACAATTGATTTCAGGCTAGTTTGTGGTACTGAGGCTCAGTATTGGTTGGTTTGATGGCTTCAAGCCTCTTTTGGGCAAAAGAAACATACATTTTATCCATCTCAATACCTACAAACTTTCTACCCAGCTTTTTAGCTACTACAGCAGTGGTTCCAGTGCCACTAAACGGATCCAATACAACATCACCAGGATTGGAAGCTGCTAGAATAATTCGCTCTAAGAGTTTTTCAGGAAGAGGGCAAGGGTGGTTTTCTCTCAAAAGCTTACTTTGGACGCGGCCAACATCAGTCCAAACATCATTAAGCACTGGCCCGTAAGGATTTCTCGGTTTATTACCGTAGTCTTTTAAAAAGCACTTACACTTTGGACACCGCTTATGTGGTGTCCTTAACTCATGGAAGGTAAAACCTTGTTTGTTCTTTGTGTAGAACAAAATGCCGTAGTGAGAGGGGAGAAAGGTACTTCTACAAGGGCGCCCTAGCGAATCCCAAACAATCCAGTGCTGAAAATGGGCCATTCTTAAAAAGTCAGTGTAATGAATGAGCCACCTAGGAATATTATGGATAAAGATAGAGCCGGTTGGTTTGGTTATTCTCACCAGCTCAGTAATCCATTCTTTAGACCAAGCCAGATAGTCTTTTTCCGACAGCTTATCTATATACCGATGGTACGTTTTTCCTAAGTTAAATGGCGGATCAGCAAAACAAAGATCTACGCTTTCATCTGGCAGATTCTTAAGCACTTGCAAGCAATCTCCTGTAATAATTTTATTGATATATTGTTCAATCATTGGTGAAATAAGTAATTAATTGAAAAGTATGGATAACCTACTGCATTATGAGCAATGTAAAGGGTCTGGCTTGGGCCAAGAAGGCTGGATACAGGTTTGGTCATTCAGCACCACTTTTTCCGTGCAGCAATAGCCGCACAATTGGCACATCAGATGAGCGATTATCTGCCAATAGGGCATACAAGGTGCTCCATTAACTAATTGATACTCGTAGCGTAAAAATTTAAAAGTGTGGGAGTTAGCAGTCATAGAGTTATTGTTAAAGATAGACGAAGCCTAGAAACTGATTGCCGCACAGAAAAGCAGATTGACTCCTTTCTTTATTTAAGCTTTCTATGCGACAATCAGTTTCTAGGACTATTACTCGTTGGCAGGCGGGGGAGAACGATCAGAAAACTGCGAGGGCAATGTTGTCGCGCTAAACGGCGAGCTTGCCACTCCTGCTATGACCAGCTTTAAATAAATGTGATAGGCAGGCAGGTTGATTAAATCTTCTTGGTCAAAGGTAGGATAAAACTCTTTGGCAAGGTATTCTGCATCCCTAGCCCCAGTACGGAAGGAAATAATTGTCCCCACATTACCAAATATTGCGGCAGTAAGTTTTTCATCGAATTGTTCCAGATACTGACTGGCTAAAATATAGCTAACATGATACTTACGGGATTCAGCTAAAACTGTTGCTAAATTTTCGCTCAAGAAGTTATGGGCTTCATCAATAAAAAGATAAGAATCTCTTCGGTTATATTTTTCTGGGATATCTACTCTGCTTAATGCAGCAAGCTCAATACTGGTAAGTAGCAAGGAACCAAGTAGTTTACAGCTATCTTCGCCAATTTTCCCTTTAGCTAGATTGACCAGTAAAATCTTTCCTCCATCCATAACCTCACGCATTGAAAAGCTACTTTGTTTCTGGCTGATAATCCGCCGAATAAGGGGGTTGGTAATGAACTGGCCTGTTTTATTCAAAACTGGAGACACTGCTTCGCCACGAAAATGTGGCGAGTAGTTCTCAAACTCTTTTTCCCAAAAGTCTTTGAGCTGCTGATTTTCGAGAAGTGCCACAATCGCTGTCCGAAAATCTTTATCGGTCAGGAGTTTGGGTAAATCAAGTAGCGTCATGCCTTCAAATTCAAGAAGTGTTAAAACACTACTTCTTAAAATGTGTTCCAGCCGAGGCCCCCAAGAGTCTTGCCATAACTTTTTAAACACACTAACCAAACCAGATGCAACTAGGTGCGTTTGGCTACCCGCCTGTTTTTCCAAGATATTAAAGCCTAAAGGACTGCTTGTATCTGCTGGATTAAAGTAAATAAGGTCAGAAAGCCTATGTTTAGGGGTAGAGCGCAACAGCTTTTCTACTAAGTCACCATGCGGATCAAATAAAATTACTCCTTCATCATTCTCTAAGTCAGATAGTATAAAATTTTCTATGAGCGTAGATTTGCCCATGCCAGTCTTACCAATTAAAAATGTATGATAGCGTCTGTCAGAACGCCTGATCCCGAATACCTGGCAGCTACCGCGATAATTAGTTCTAGCAAATAGAGTAATGTCACTGTCACTCCGAATAGTGTTACTATGGCTGTTTGTTTCCTTGTTCATACCTATATCGCCACTATATCCTGCAAATTTCTTTGCCAATAGTGAGAAAAACTAGGTTAGTTAGCCTAGTTTTTCTCACTATCACCTACATGACAGCTCTGTTAACTTGTACTTAGAAGTAGCTTCAAGCAAAAGCTACTGTTTCTTCAGGGCGAACGCATTATAATCTTCAGGAAATAAAAGGACTTATGGAAACAGGGCTTTTAACCATTGCTAAAGGCACTTGCGATAGCAAATCAATAAAGGGTTTTATTAATGTGCCAAATACCCATTATCTATAGCTGTTGATAACCCCTTTATTTTCCATACTTTTATAATGCGTTCGCCCTGACTGTTTCTTTTCCAATTTCAAGGAGGTTCGTCTTAGTCTAATGGCATAAACGGCTTATGAAGTAAGGGATAGAAGCAGTTGAGCTTTCTTTGAGGTTAGAAATTTCAAACCCACCATTTTATATGGCGACAAATCTGTATTGGAGGAATATACAATGAGCAAAGTAAAATCCACTAGCAAGTCTAATGGAATAATCCACAATAACCATGTACTGGCAAAGGTACACACCACTGAAACACCGCTTGTAGTAATTGAAGAAAAATCTTCACTATTGCAAATACCACCAGAACTTGAACCAGAACCTCTAGGAAAATTAATTGCTGAACCAGGAACTCGTCTGATCACACGCCAGCAATTAGGCTTGATTCCTACGCCTCTAGCTACCAGAACCTATAAACCTATACCCCATATTAAGATAGTGGAAGCACTTGTTGAAACCTTGGGTTTTAGAAAAATCTCAGTTGTTCATGACGAGTACGCCATATCAAAAGATGGCAGTAAATGTTTTGGCCTTTTAGAATTAAGTGAAGCTTTTACTGGCTGCCGGTTCGCGCTTGGTATTAGAAATGCCCACGACCGTTCCTTGCGTTTAGCCATGACCGTAGGATTACGGGTGATAGTTTGCTCGAATCTTGCTTTTGAAGGAGATTTTGTGCCGATTAAAGTCAAACACTCGCAAAAGTTAGAGTTAACCGAGTGCGTCTCAATTGGAGTTGATAGAATACAAAGAAAATTTAGGCCACTTCAAAATAAAGTGGAGAAAATGAAGGAAGATTTTATCTCCAATGAAGAAGCAAAGTTAATAATCTACGAAGCATTCATTGATAAAAAGCTACCAGTACCCATAACACTGCTGCCATTAGTACATGCCTATTACTTCAAGCCAGAGCATGAGGAGTTCAAAGACCCATCACTTTGGTCATTAGCCAATGCTTTCACTAGCAGCTTTAAAGAGCTTAAACCCATTCGCCAATTCCAGCTTACTGCCAAACTTGGCACTTTTTTGGAGCGTTTTGTCACACCCTTTTAATCCATAGTTCTAAATCCCCAACAAAACAAGAAAATTTCCAGCAGTTAGCTATATCTGTCTTTGATTATTGGTAGTACGTGCTACCGCAACCCCATAACCTACTTAGGAGAATGATATATGGAAGAACAAGTAATTACTGAATTAAAAACCATATTGGACGCTCTCGATGATTTGGCCACTAGTGTCCAATATTATTGCATTGGTGTGTATGGCGTGAAAGATTCATTTGTTAATGACTCACTTGCCAGAGCGCGTAAAGCAAGCAACCAAGCACGAAAGAAACTTTTGGAGGCAGACAAGTATGGTCATTAAATTAGTTATTCCTGTTACTGTCGCTTTGCAGCAAGGAGAAAAAAGCTCCTCTGAGTCAACCGCATCCTCTCAACACCTGTGGATCAGAAATTTCCCCAGGTGTTATCACGAAAAAGAAAATATCATAGAGTCGTGGCAAGCCTTAGAGATTGTACTTATGGTCATTACTAAGCACGATGACCGAATAATAACGGCTTGCTACCAGTCAAAACAGGATAGTTCTGAACAATTAGTACTTGCAGGAAATACCATTTTCTCCGTGCTGGAACAAGAAGAAACAAAAGAGGTTGACTATGACTACTTTACTGAAAAGTACCAGGATCATATTTGGCTAGTAGTTTATTGCCGCAAATGCTTAACCATTTTTCAACTCTGTGGTCTTTAATGGAGGTGCTATGGAAGAGCAAAAAAACCATTATTTTGTCCATTACTGCCCACATTGCTCTAATTTGTATCAGGATGGTAAGTGGACTAAAGCCAAAGACTGCAAGCCTTTTCTTCTAGACCTGCTAACTAAAGTAGAAGCAATAATTTTTATTAAACAAACTTGCATTGATTGTCATAACAAGGAGAAAGCTTAATGCTTTACTCATTACCTTAAACCAAACCCATTCAGGCATATATTAAAGGAGGATTTAGTTTATGTCAGAACAACTCATTGAAAATATAAAACCTGGCGCAAAGCCAGGATTTAAACTCAACAGAACTACTAAAGGATATAAAATACGGCAAGGTACTAAAACCTATGAAGTTACTGTTGAAGCTGAAAAAATTACTTGTAATTGTAACGATTTTGAGCAAAAGTATAAAGAGGATACTACCTACTATTGCAAACATATTACGGCTGTTTTAGCTGATTTTGAAGAACAACAAAGCTGTATTACTTCCAAGGGTACAACTGATACTATTGAACCAGTAGATAGTAAACGAGGAGTATCTTCTATTGCTGAAAAATCTAATGGAGCCTCTAAAGTACCATTAACATTTCCAACTAAGCAAGTTCCAGCACTGAGCAAACAAAGCCATATGCTTATCAAACGCTCACTGAGTAGCGATGGTCGCATTAACTCAATTTCTGTAGAAATAGACTTTGGATATGTGGAGGAGGATGAAGCAGAAGTAAAAACGCAAGCACTTAAAGCTCTAAAACTCCAAGACACAATTATTAAAGAGTTTATTGGTATTGACCAAGTAAAAGAAGACTTACCAGAACCACCTCAAGTAATATCTCCTACACATAGTATCCCAGAAGAAACTTTGGATGGCATTATGACTAAAGTTGGCATTGCTCAAAGCAAGTGGGGACCATCCTACTACATTACTTTTGAACTGCCAGAAGGTAAAACTGCTAAGTTATTTGGTAATCAAAAGTCTTTATCAAACCAAATAGCAGTAGCAGGCTACTCTTTCCCAGCAGAAAAAATTGTTGAAGGTATTGTTCTCAATATTCCTTGCAAAGTCACTACCGTAGTCAATGGTAAGTTTATTAATGTGGACAGAGTTTTTCCTCTCTAAATAGAGTCTTTTCTCTACCTAAACAATCAAGTGCTACCATAAAATAGTTGCTATCAAGCAAGGAGAACTATGGATGATCTTAGTTTAGAACAGGAAGCTTTGTTAGAAGAGTTAATACTCAGGTATAGAGAACTTGGCCAGCAGATTAAACACTATCAGGAACTTAAAGCACGCATAGCAAAACAGATTGTTATACTGACCTGCCCTTTCAAAATAGGGGACTTAGTGTTTGTTCCTAAACCGAGTAAAAGGTTTAATGAACCGGAAGGGGTCTGCCAAGTTGTTGAAATCATTCCCATTGGCCATAATAGCGATGCAGCAAGCTATCAAGAACAGCCTCATCCTATCTTTGCGGTTAGAAAAATACTGAAATCTGGCCAGTTAAGTAACATATCCTACACCACCTATATACCCAGCCGTTGGCGTAAAGTTAAAACAAACTAACATTATCAAGTACTTACTGTTTTACAGCTAAGTACTTTTTTAATGCCACCTAAAGAATACAAGTAAAACAAAGATGGGGAAACTCTAAACTAGTTCCCATTTCCTAAAAAGTTATTTGTAGTGATCATCAGTTAAATAAAAGAACTACTTTGTTTAATTGTAGCATAGAGTAGTCCTGTGTTTATGAGGGTTGGGGTGGTTAGCTGATAAATAACAAATACTGTACAGTAATGTTTAATTGAATTAATGGAAATTGGTTTTATAGATAGCAAAATTAGTTAAGAGTTTTTTATACTTTCTCACTTGCCTAAGATAAGCCAACTAGTTTATTGTTTATAGTAAAAATTCTTTGTAAAAGTAACAATTATAGGGCTTGTTGATAATGAATAAAAATTCAACTTTCGTGATCACAGAAGACCTTTTAGAGGGGTTGGAGATTGCAGCTCAAACAATTTCAGCAGAGGCCCTGAAAAAAATTAAAAAACTCAGATCTTTAGAAGGTAAAAATTTTGTTGGGTTAAATAACCTCTTCAATGCAATTAAAGAAGTAACAGACGAAAATATTACCAATATGATAACTCCGTTCATTTTGAACCACTTTAAAACCATTTCAGCAAATGAAAAGATTGCAATGAGAGCCTACCTTCAGCGTTGTGAAGTAAGACTATCAACAATGCAAAGAATAGCTGGTGTTTTTTTGAATGGGGCTGGATTATTAGTGCTTTTACCTGTATTTTTCAAAGATGCAATTACTAATGTGTTGGTTGGTATTTCTAAATCGGATACTTTTGAAGTTTTTTCTATTTTGGGTGTTTTTGCATATCCCGCAAAAAAGTATAGTTTAGCTTGTTAATGTAGCATAATTACTAAAGTTTTTATGTCCCATAAAGTCTAAAGCTATTTGAGAAAGTGATTCTGGGACATAAAAAGAGACACTAAATAACGATGTTTCATAAAGTACACTTTTTGAG
>CAZHXL010000074.1:0-3342 GCA_964536575.1 uncultured Clostridia bacterium
TAAACCCACCCCAGTAACAGGCGAAGAGGATCTAGTAGCAGTTAAATGTAACCTATGTAATGGAACATCAATTAATCCTGTTGATAAAAATGGGGTTAAACTATATAAAGACCATAGATATAATTGCGTAGAAAGCTGCCCAACAGGTGCTTGTATACGTGTTAGTCCTACAGAGTACTTCTCAGAAATTTCTAATATTAAAGGTGCTGCTTTTAACAAAAACGCTAAAGCAACTATACGTAAAGGCGCGAATAAAGACACTGGAAAGCAAATTACTCATGTTATTGGAATTATTTTTACTCTCCTACTATGCGGTTTAACTATGGCAGGAATTGTAAGCTATGGGTTGGGAACACCGCTCCTAAGCACTAATTGGTTTAATTTCCGTTGGATTACTGGTCTAGTAGGACTCTTAGGAATAGTAGTGGTTATGGCTTATCCTATGAGACGCCAAATGTGGCAAAAACGTAGTGGGTCACTTCGTTTTTGGATGCTTGCCCATGCTTATGCTGGGGTTATAGCAGGGGTACTTTTACTATTACATGGTGGTACAAGCCTAGGTGGATATCTAACAGCCTCATTAATGATTTCTTTTGACCTAGTAATTCTTACTGGCTTGTTTGGTATTTTAATTTATTGGTTAGGGCCTCGCACACTAACACAAATCGAAGGCGAACCTCTTTTAATAGAAGACCTGCGCCGTCGTCGTGAGGAACTATATCAAGAGATAGCCGATATTACAGCAACTTGTCAAACCAAAGCAAAAGAACAAAATCGTGAAGCAGAATTTAAAACTAGCTTCTTAAAAGGGCGCGATGTCGTATTAGATACAGTAACTTCCCTTCCTTACCTACTACGTCAATACCTTAAGAGAGAATCTATTGAGCAACTCTTAACAGCTACACAAAAAGAGTTTCAAGGAGAAGCCAATAGAATAAAAGATCAAGCAGAAAAAGACGCTTTTATTAAATTAGCTAAAGCAGCAGCAACAGTACGCAGAGTAGATGCTTTAGTATATATTCATCGTGCGCTAAAACTTTGGTTGCCTCCACACGTTATTTTTACATCAATAATGTTAGCACTCTTACTGATACACATTATTCAAGTAACCTATTATTTGTGGCGTAACTAATTAAATCTTGCTGTTAATCTTTATTTAGATAACTAGTTTAAGCTAGCTTAAAAGTTGAGGAGAGCTATGAGTACAGAATCAACGAAATTTGTCATCAAGAGAACAGACTTGGACAACGATGATTTAGTGATCGAAAGCGATAGTCTGACAATTGGCTCTGCATTGGGCAATGATATACTGCTCAACCATCCAACCGTATCGCGTACCCACGCAGGCATTTGTAAAATTGATGGTGCTTATTGGATAAAAAATCTATCTACTTCTAATGGTACTATAGTTGATGGTGCTTTGATTGAAACCGTACAGCTAGAAGATGGTGATGCTATTCAAATTGGTGTTTTCTTGCTTAAACCACGAGTTGAACAAGAGGATGACTCACTGTACTTAGAAATAGAAAAACAGATTGACTCGGTATCAGCAAATAATCGTGGGGTAGAAATGCAGGGTGGTCAGCAAGGACAACAGGAACAAGCTAATAAAAGAACCGCTATGCTTAACCCTGATATGCTAAAAATGCTTGGTATTTCCTTACCTGGTATGCCATCTCCACCAGCTAAAACGGGGCCTACTGGTAAAGGACAAGCAAAACAAAGCGCGACACAACTTCTTGGGGCTGCTCGTATGCAACGTGGTATGACAGGACTACTTAGTTCTGTTATGGCATTGCCACAAGAGGAACAACAAAAATTCCAACAAACTATGGATGCTTTTTGGGATAGACGTAAACTAGCAGAAACTGGTGGCGACCAAAAGATGGCAGATATTTCTGTTTTACGCCCTAATAAGCCAGATCCTGAGTTTGAGAAATTTAATCTTCACCTAGGTAAAAAACAGTTTAATTGGCTACCATCTACAGACCTAGTTCGCCCTTGGCCAAGAGGCTTTTTAGGAACATTAGGTATAATTATCATTCTAGTCGCAGCAGGATTGTGTTTTAGGTATGATGCTTTTCTCTCTCCAGGTGATTTAGCGGCTGCACATCAACTTAATGAGTTTAACCGTCAAGAACTTTTACCTGGCTCCAAAGCTTTGCTGGCTTCTAATAATAGTGTTGGTGGTAATTGTGCTTCTTGTCACTCTGCTGTTACCCCTATGGAACAAAAGTGTAAGAGTTGTCATCAAACATCACACTTTACCCCAAATGTTATTGATGCCCACGACAAAGCAAAAATAAGCTGTATGGACTGTCATACAGATCATAAAGGCAAAGCTTTTAGTCCATCTACTGTTGCTCGTAGTATGTGTGTTGATTGCCATAAAGCTAATCCTACTCACCCTAAAGCTAAAACTGCTACTGGTAAAACATTAGCAGAACCTCATGGCGGTAACTTTGGTTATCCTATTAGTGATAATGGAGAATGGACTTGGAAAGAGCCAATTAATGAATACATGAAGAAGGCAATGCCCACAGATCAAGAGCTAACCCCTTCTAGTAAATTTCATTATGTTCATTTAAGTGGCCGTGATGCTGGTCGTGCTCGTTGTAACGACTGTCACCAATCTTTAGACACCCCTGAAGAGGCTAAAAACATTGATCGTAACAAATGTGCAGTTTGTCATGGTGTTCAATTTGTAAATATTGCTAATAAAGAGTCAAAAGAAGCAAAACAAATGCTTGACCAACTAGCTGTCAAAAATGGACTAGACTGCAATTCTTGCCACCCACAGCATGGTGAGAGTAAAGATCTTAAAGCTGTAATGCTTCGTCCTGCTGCTGGTAAAAAGATTGATGCTAAAAAGACTTTAGAGGTCTACAACCCTGATAGTGTTTATCGTGGTGGCAGAGCTTGGAGTTGGACATCTTTTGCCTCTAGATTTGGTGGAATGTCAGTCTCTGGTTGGTTAATTTTCTTTAGTATCGTTCCTCTAACTGTATTAGGGTTCTTAGGCGTTGATACTATTCGCCGCCGTCAAGTACAAGAAAAACTTAAAGGTAGAATGATAGATCTTTCCAATCAAAAAGTATGGGAAGCAAGTAGTATCAAATATGCACAAAAATGGGAATCTCCTGCTCAAAAGTCTAATGCAGAAAAGTCATCTCGCTCCCGTCCAGTGCCACATCCTATTATTAACGTTGAAACTTGCATTGGCTGTCATGGATGTATTTTGGCTTGTCCTCAAGACGTGCTTGGCTTTGACGATCAGGAACACCATGCAATTGTAGTCAACTTTGAACAATGTATGGAAGATACAGGTTGCCAACTTGCTTG
>CAZHXL010000074.1:3352-24123 GCA_964536575.1 uncultured Clostridia bacterium
CACCTCAATCTTGTGTACTGATTAACACTAAGAAAAATATTCGTGAAGCACCTAAACCGCTACGTAAAGGTAGTGGTGAAGGCTTTGAAACAGAACATGTTGCTGGTGTTTATTTAGTTGGTGACGTTTCTGGTGTACCACTAATTCGTAATGCAATTAAAGAAGGTCGTGTTGCAGTAGATAAAATTGCAGAGAAGGTAAAAGCTGAAGGTAAGGGCGGGGCTGATTATGATGTTGCTATAATTGGTATTGGCCCTGGCGGTATTGCAGCAACAGCCCGTGCCGCAGAACTAGGTCTTTCTTATATTGCCCTAGAACAAGGACGTAAGTATGCAACAATTGCTGATAAATACCCAGCAGGTAAATATGTAGCCTTTAACCCATTTAATCCTAGTGATCCTCCTATGGGTGCTGTTCGTTTAGAAGGCCCAGGAGACCTTAAGGAAAAAATGTTAGGTTGGTGGGATGAAGCTGTACAGAAATTTAACATTAAAATAAATGATTTCGAAGGTGTTAGCGAAGTAGTGCCTCAAGATGGCATCTTTTTAGTTAAAACAGTTAAGAATGCTACTGGCTATAAAGTACGTAAAATTGTTCTTGCTTTAGGTACTGCCGCTGCTCCTCGTAAACTTGGTGTAGCAGGTGAAAAAGAATTTGAAGCTGCTAAGATCTTAAATCGCTTACAAGATCCTGCTGATTTCAAAGGCAAAAAGATTATTGTAGTTGGTGCTGGTAACTCTGCTGTAGAAGCTGCTGTAGATTTAACTGGTAAACGTAAAGATGATGGTACAGTAATATTCCCAGAAGTAGATGGTAATGAAGTTTCTTTAGTGGTTCGGTCTGATTTCCCCAAAGACTTAACACTAGAAAACAAGATGTGGGTCTATTATTGTATTGATAAAGGCAGGATGAAAGCTTACTTTGGTGCTGGTCTTAAAGAAATTAAAGAAAAAGAGGCTACTTTGATGAAGATTCGTGGTGAACAGGTCATAGGAACTATTCCTAATGATTTTGTGTTTGCTATGATAGGTAGCGAAGCACCTAAAGGCTTCTTAGAAAAAATTGGTATTAAATATACTGGTTGGGACAAAAAGAAAGATGCACCTAAAGACGCACCTAAAGACGCACCTAAAAATGGTAAACCAACAAAATAATTCTCTGTAATCTATTAGGACACGAAGGAGTTAACTTCTTTGTGTCCTTTTCTAGTTTCTTAAGTATTAGGAGCCTTTATGAGTGATGACCAAATAACTCTTACTCTGGCTGAAGCACAAAAACTACTCTCTGAGCAACTAAAAATAGCACCAGACAAAGACACTCTAGTAGACTGGATTAAGCTTGGTTATTTAACAGGGGAAGAACGTGGTTCAGAGGTTTATATTTCTAAAGAATCACTAGAAACTCTAATAGAGCAATTGCAGAAAAACCTAGAGCTTAAGCGCGAAGCACGTTTGGTTTTACATGCAGTTGATATTTGGCGGCGTGAAGAAGATACGCGTGCAATAGCCGTTACTCTAGCGTCTAAAATATCTGTTGTGACAAAAGAAAAGCTTTGTAAAGATAGTAACCAAGAAATGCTCATAGCCTCTGCTCAAGCCACTCTAGAAGCAATAAATGAAATTTTAGGCAACAAATTTTTGTTTGAATTAATTCAGGTTAAACATCATTCATTATCAAAAATTGAACAATCTATGGTAGCAATATTACTAAAAGCTGGTAAAAATCCAGAAACAATGCAGACTTTTTCTGGTGTAGCAATGGCGGAAAATGAAACCCTACCCCTTCAAGCAGCAGCACGAGCAACACTTAATGCCTTAAATCGCACTATTTCCCCTTATGTTGCGCCACAATCGACTTGGCGAGATATTTTTAAAAGGTTTTTGCCCAGCTAGTCCTAAGTTTTCTAATCAATCCCACAGGCTCGTCGAGCTGCTTTTATGGTCTTACTCGCCTCTTCACGCGCTCTAATTGCTCCTTTACTTAGAACTTCTTCTACATAGGCTTTATCACTAGCTAGCTCTTTTCGTCTCAACCTAGCAGGAGCAAAATACTCATCTATTTTTTTAAGTAATGCTTTTTTTGCTTCACCATAGCCATAACCCCCAGCTAAAAACCGCTCTCGCATTTCTTGTTTTTCTGTTGGTGTAGCAAAAAGGGTATAAAGTTGGAATACTATATTAGCCTCTGGATCTTTTGGCGATTCTACAGGAGTAGAGTCTGTGACAATTCCCATCACTACTTTTTTTAATGCATTTCCTTCAGCAAAAATCTCAATAGTATTACCATAGGATTTGCTCATTTTTTGGCCATCTGTACCAGACACTTTAGCAGTTTCATTAAGCTTAGCTTCTGGACGTTTAAATATCTCTTGGCTATAAGTAGAATTAAAATAGCCTGCCATATCTTGAGTCATTTCAATATGTTGGACTTGATCAGCACCAACAGGAACAATATCAGACTGATAGATTAAAATATCTGCTGCCATTAATACAGGGTAAGTAAATAGCCCTACTTTAGGCGAAATCTGTTTAGCAACTTTATCTTTATAAGAATGAGCACGTTCTAATAACCCCATACCTGTTACTGTAGATAACAACCAAGCAAGCTCTGTTACCTCTGGCACATCTGATTGACGAAATAAAATAGCCTTTTCTGGAGATAATCCTAAGGCTAGGTAATCTATTGCTACATCTAGAGTTAACTCTCTTAACTTTGCTGCATCTTGTAGAGTGGTAAGAGCATGGTAATTAGCAATAAAATAGAAAGCTTCGCCTTGATCTTGCAGGGCAATATGTTGACAAATTGCACCAAAATAGTTACCTATATGTAATTTACCTGATGGTTGGATACCTGAAAGTATACGTTTTTGCATAGCGTTAGCAAGTTGTTAACTAGTTTCAGCTAACAACTTAAAGAGTTTCTCCTAAAAAATTTAGCAAATTCTAAAAATATACTGTTAAGCAGTAAGCTTAAGTTAAAGGGTTGAGATAAGAATTGTTAAGATTTTTTTCTTTTTAAGTCAAAATCCATAAACTCTGTTAATCCTTTTAGCCCAGAAGTAGCAGCAAACCCATCTATTGAATCACTTTCATCGTCATCTAGCTCTTCATCATAAGCAGAGCTAACACTATCATTAGAAGACTGTATTTTATCACTATCCATTAAGGTTGAAGAAATAGGCTCGCTATCTGAGTATTGTTCATAGCCAATAGATTCTGCTGCATTCATCCAGCTTCCTGTATCAACACCTAGTATATCATCTGTAAGTATCGGTTCTTGATTAACAGAAAGTGCCATTACCGGCGTAGAATCACTGTGGCTAGCCTGAGCTATTGGTCGAGAGGGAATAACTGGAGTTGACGATATAACTGCGGGAGTATTTGACACTGACGAAGCTGCCATTGGCCTATTACTACTGGTGGCCATGCTTGGTGATGGAGAAACAGAAGGCCGAGAAACAGGAGTAACGGTTGCAACTGGACTAGGGCTTGGCATAGCTCCTACTGGAACTGGAATAATAGCAACTGGAGTAGATGCGGGTATTGACGTCTTGTTCATAGGTGGCAAATTTTCTAAGTTAGAGTGACTTTTCTCCAGTAAATAATCCTTACGGAAAATTGCTGTCATTCTTTGTTGATAAAAAGTCTCCCATTCGCTTAAGAAGCGTGCTTGAATATCTGGAGGAAGTGACGTGTTTATTCGGACTTGTTTTACTTTTTCAGCATAAATTAGTTGTAATGTAGCTAAAGCCTCTGCCTCTAAAGTAAGTTCTGCTTGTAGTTCTTCGATGTTTTTTTTTCTGTTTTCCATGGCGACTATTATATGATTTTAATTTTGAGAATCAAGAAACTTTTTAGCCTGTTTTTCTAGTAAATATCTTTCATTTCTTCATCAAGATGTTTTATTAATTTAGCAATTCTCTGAGCTAAGGTTTCAATAGTATGTAACCCTTCTGAAACGTCGTCTGTTAGTGGGTGAAGAAGTAGTAAAGTAGTTCGTCCTAGCACCCCAGTTAAAGGATCAGTGATATCTCTTTGTAACACCTTAATTAGTTCTCTTAAGGCTTCATTACGATGACGTAGTTGGTCTTGAAGCCTTTTTACTCTTAAAGCAGCCGTAATTCTGGCACTTAGCTCAGCCCTATTATAAGGTTTACTAATGTAATCATGTGCCCCTGCTTCAAACCCTCGTATTTCATCCTCAAGTTTGTGTAGTACTGTAATTAAAACTACTGGGATATGCTCTGTTTTTTCATCATCTTTTAATTTACGACAAACTTGGTAGCCGTCTAAATCAGGCATAACGACATCTAAAACGATTACATCTGGCTTTACTGATTTAGCTAAGGCAAGTGCCTGTTGCCCATTATTGGCTTGTATAACTTGGTAATTTAAATGTGAAAAACATAGAGCCAAGTATTCTCTTGAATCTTGATCATCATCAACAACTAAAATCGTTGCAGGGGTTAAAATCATAAGCTCAAGTATACTTTAGCCTCTATAGTTGCAGCAATAAAAGTCCGTACATTGCCGAAATAAATCTTTTTCGGCATCTATCCCTTCAGGGCAGACACATAGGTCTGCTCTTACTTCAACCTCTCTAAATTTATCTACAACGACTTAATTATTTTATTTTGGAGAAAATTAACATGCCTTTATTTAAAACTCTAACTGCTGCTGTTTTTGGCATAGAAGCCTCGCTAGTAGAAGTAGAAGTAGACCTTCAGCTTAAGCCTAAAGAAACAGACCATATTCCTATTTTTACTATGGTAGGCTTACCTGACACAACAGTTCGTGAAAGTCGTGAACGCATCCGTGCAGCTATAACTAACTGTGGTTTTTTCTTCCCCCAAAACCGTATTACGGTTAATTTAGCTCCTGCTAATGTCCGTAAAGAAGGCTCTAGTTTTGATTTACCTATTGCTCTAGGAATTTTAGGGGCAAATGGTGAGGTTAAAAACACTGACCTAACAGATACTTTGTTTTTAGGCGAACTAGCTTTAGATGGCCGAATTCGTCCTGTGCGAGGAGTTTTACCTGCCACAATCAAAGCCCGTGCTGTTGGACTAAAACGTCTCTTTGTTCCTGTAGAAAATAGCCATGAAGCTGCTGTAGTCTCCAATATGGCGATTTATCCAGTAACTTCTTTAAGCGATGTAGTAGCTATTTTGGCTCAAGGCAATATACCGCCTTTGAGTATTGATACTACAAAGTTATTATCTCAAAATAGTTCTTATGATCTGGATTTCCAAGAAGTCAAAGGACAACCTCATGTTAAACGCGCACTAGAAGTAGCAAGCGCAGGTAGCCATAATATCTTATTAATTGGCCCTCCTGGCTCAGGTAAAACTATGTTAGCACGTCGAGTACCTACAATCTTACCGCCACTGAGTTTTGAAGAAGCATTAGAAGTAACTCAAGTCCATAGCGTAGTTGGTTTAGTTAACGGTTGTGGGCTGGTATCCAAAAGACCTTTTCGCGCTCCTCATCATACAACTAGCGATGCAGGTTTAATTGGTGGCGGTACTGTACCTAGACCTGGAGAAGTCTCTTTGGCACATTATGGTGTACTATTTTTAGATGAATTACCAGAATTTGCGCGAAATGTCCTAGAAGTGCTTCGCCAGCCTATTGAAGACGGTTCTGTCACAATTAGCCGAGCAACAATGTCACTTACTTTCCCTTCTCGTGTAATGTTAATTGCTGCAATGAATCCTTGCCCTTGTGGTTATTTTGGCTCACCAAATAGAGAGTGCAAATGTACCCCTCTACAAATTCAACGCTATGTAAATAAAATTTCTGGCCCATTACTAGATCGTATAGATATTCATATTGAAGTGCCCGCAGTAAAATTTAAAGAACTAAATACAGATGTCATTGATAGCTCAAGTAGTATTCGTGAAAGGGTTATGGTTGCCAGAACTTGCCAACTAAACCGATTTGAGCAAGAAAAGATTTATGCCAATGCTGAAATGGGTTCTCGTCTTATTACCCAACATTGCCAAATTGACAACAATGCTAAAACTATATTGGAAAAAGCGATTAACCGTCTAGGTCTATCTGCAAGGGCTTATGATAGAATATTAAAAGTTAGTCGCACCATTGCAGACTTAGAAAATTCAAACAAAATTGAGATTCAACATATTTCTGAAGCAATTCAATATCGTTCGCTTGACCGTAATTATTGGAAATAATCTGTAGGAACGAGCCTATGTCTTTGCCTTCAATAAAGGACTAACCTATGTCTTTACTGCTACATGGAGTAATTAAAGAAATGACAATTAGCAATCTTAGAGAAAAAATTGAATTTTTTGTAGTATTATAATTAGCACAAAATATCAATACAGATTATAAATGTTAGAGGACTTATGGCACTTTTTTGGAAGCGTGCAAAAAAACAAGAAGAGACTACTCCTTTAGTTGAACCCTCCGAACCTCCGCAAACACAAACTACTGAACAAACTGACACACTAGCCCCTGAACAAAAAGCTGGTTTTTTCCAAAAGCTTTTCAAAGGTCAACAAACAGAAACTTCAACAACACAAGAGTCTTCCACAACTCCAACCCTACAAGTACTAGAAACAATTACTTCTATTGAACCAACTCCAATAGTAAGAGCACCAGAACAAGAAAAGAAAAGCTTCTGGCAAAGGTGGGGGTGGGGACAAGATGGTAAAGAAAGCGAACCGCCTTCAGCACCAGGACAAAAGGTAGTATCTGAAGAGTCAGAAAAACAAAGCCGTTTCCAACGTTGGAAAGCTTCGCTTAATCGTACTAGCGAAAATTTGATGAGCCGTCTAGAAGATGTGGTTCGTGGCAAAAAAACTATTGATGCTGAAGTATTAGATAGCTTAGAAGAGGCTTTAATTGGAGCAGATATAGGAGTACAAACCACACTAGAAATAATTGAAAATGCTCGTAAAAAAGTTGATCGTAAAGAAATAAATAATTTTGATGAATTAAAACGAATTGTTAAAGATAATTTATTAGATATTTTAAGAGCAACTAAAACCCGAGGGATAAAGTCTGAAACAGAAGTTGGTGACGATGTTCGACCCTATGTAATGATGATTGTTGGGGTCAACGGTGTTGGCAAAACTACTACTATTGGCAAATTAACCAGTCGAATTAAAGCAGAGGGTAATGAAGTATTAATTTGTGCGGCTGATACTTTCAGAGCAGCAGCTAGCGACCAACTAGCAATTTGGGCTGAACGAACAGGTGTTCCATTAATTCAACAGAAAAAAGGGACTGATCCAGCCGCAGTACTTTTTGACTCCTTAGCAGCCGCTAAATCTCGTAATGCAGATGTGTTAATTGTTGATACTGCCGGACGGTTACATAATAAATCTAATTTAATGTCAGAATTAGAAAAAATGAAACGCGTAGCTGCTCGTGAAGTTAGCGGCGCACCACATGAAGTACTACTAGTTGTTGATGCTGTTACAGGTCAAAATGGCTTAGAACAAGCTCGTCAGTTTACTAAAACTGTACCTGTTACAGGTATTGTTCTAACTAAATTAGATGGAACGGCTAAGGGAGGTATTGTAGTGGCAATTGCAAAAGACTTAGGAATTCCAATTCGCTATGTTGGCATTGGCGAAGGAATTAATGATTTAGTGGAATTTTCTGCTGAAGATTATGTTAATAGTTTATTTGACTAACGTAATTTAGCCAGTGCAAGATAGGAATAGTTTCCTTACTAGGGATCTCTTATTACATCACAAGCACAGCGAAAGCCTGTTCGATCATAGTCACGTTTATTAGGAAGTAAAAAGCCTCTGTAGCTACCTGTAGCTTCTTCTGGAGCACTATCAAAAGCACCTCCTCGAATCACTTTGACCCCTGGTTGGGGAGGAGCTTTACTTAATTCATAAATTTTCAAGTCATCATAGACCCATTCCCAAACATTACCAACCATATCTAATGCCCCAAAAGGACTAGCATTAGCGGCATTTTCTCCTACAGGCAAAATTTTATTTATCACTTTATTTGCATTTGCTAGACCATCTTTCCATTCATTACCCCAAGGATAAATATTACTATTTGAACCACGAGCTGCAAGTTCCCATTCATCTTCTTTTGGCAAACGACAAGGCCGATCTTTATAAGTACGCCATTGACAATAGTCAAAAGCGTCTTGCCAGCTAACAAACACTACGGGTAAATCTAAAATATCTAGAGGAGGTGTTTTGCCTTGCCAATGCGAAGGAGCTTGATGCCCTGTAGTGGTAACAAATTCTGTATATTGTTTGTTAGTCACTTCGGTTTTATCTAAAAAAAACTCTTGTTTTATTTCCATAACATGAGCAGGTATTTCAAAACCTATAGGATCCTTACTATTATTACGCCCCATAACGAAGCGTTCTGCTGGTACATAAACCATTCCCTTTGGTATAGGTGGAGGAGATTTTACTAGCACTATATTATTTGATTGATTTGACGTAAGGTAATAATATAGGTAGCCTACAGAAATAATAATAACTAGCAATCCGCTTATCCAAAATCCACTACGAAATTTTGGTTTTTCACTGTCCAAAATAGTCTTAAATGCTGTTGGGGAGCTAGTTTGTTCTATAGATGTGGGAGTAACAAAAATTTCTGTTGTTTCTAGAGGTAAAATCCCTATATCTTGCTGAAAAATTATTTCTTGGGAATTAGTTACTAATAGTTTATATTTACCAGGAATCAGATCTTGCATTTCTATACTAGCACTAATCTCCAATTCGGCTTTAACTATATTATCTAGTAATACAACTGATCCAGCAGGAATACCACTAACAATTAAACGGCTTTGAGAAAGAATATATTGAGCAGGAGACTTAAGTAATGGGGTTTTATCAATATAATTATCTGGTGCAGACTCAACTCTTCTTAATCTAAGCGGATCGCCATCATTACCTCTATCTAACTCTCTTTCCATAGACATAGCTATAAGAGCTTCAGCTTGTGCTTCACTAGCTAAGGCAAAATATACATAACCCCAGGGTTGTCCTGTAATTGCATCTAGTTCAATAAATATCCACGCAATAGGCTCATAGGGTCGCAATATAGTAGCAACATCTGAAACAGTTCTCTGGGGTGCAAGATTTTCGATTAATACTTTAGCAACCATTATTAATACCTATTATTAACACCTATTAAACACTAGTTCCCAGCACTAGAGTACTGAACTATATCAGATATTTTAATTATTTACTTTTACGATACGAAAACCCAGGTAGGGAGCAGCAAAGGTAGTACTGTTATTATTACGACGACTAAGCCGACAGGCATCAGATTGACTAGCCCATCCTCCACCACGAATTACTTTGAAAAATCCTGTTTCTGGGCCTTGGGGTTCTTTGGGCGGTGATTTTTTATAATAATCTTGGTCATACCAATCCTGACACCACTCTGCTACATTACCACAAACATTAAATAGACCATATCCATTGGCATTATAACCATCTACAGGTTCTATATTATCTAGTACTACACCAGCAATTAACCCTCTTTCTAACTCACTATCATAATTTGCCTGATCAGGTTCAATCTCATCACCCCAGGGATATTTTGTTGTTACCCCCCCACGAGCAGCATATTCCCATTCTGCTTCAGTAGGCAACCTAAAAGTTTTGCCTGTCACATCCGAGAGCCATTTACAATATGCCTCAGCATCTTGCCAAGATACTAAAACTACAGGGTAGTGTTCTCTTTCAAATGTAAAGTAACTACGCCAAGTAATAGGGGATTTTTCTTTTTCTGCTTGAGTTAAATAGCTAGTAGAGATAGCAAAGATTTCATATTCTTTGTTAGTAACCTCGTACTTACTTATTTCAAAAGTATCTAATTCAATACTATGCATGGGCTTTTCTTCAGGTCTAGGGGCAGAGGATCCCATAGTAAAAACACCTGGAGCAATTGGAACTAGCTCTGGTATTTTTAAGCCCTCAGGAGCTTTTGGTTTTTCTGGAAGTTTTTCTTGAACAGACTTAGGTTTTAGATCAACTTTAGGTCTTGGATCAGCTTTAGGTGGTGTTGGATTAGTTTTTATCTTTGTATTTCCAGTAAAAACTCTACCTCCACTTTGCTGAGCACTAGTTTTTATACCTATTACTAGCAGTAGACAAAAATATGCCACAATATATTGTATTAAACTTTTATATTGTGATTTGTTGCCTTTCTTAGACTTCATAGATTTCAACATCCAGTGGGGTCACAAACTTTACTAATTACTGTTAGATATATATTTGGTCAATGCTGGCTAAATCTTACTACAAATATTTTTATCTTTCGAGCATTTAGTTAGTTTTAAGAAACCAAAAACTAACTAAATGTTTATTATTAAAATAAACCTCCTAAGAATCTAACTAAGTTATCTCTAAACCGCGAGCTTAATTTTAAGCTTGTGCCATCCTGAAGAATCACTTGATATTCGCCACGAAACATTGGGATTAGCTCTTTAACATAATCTATATTTACTATTGTTGATCGATTAATACGATGAAACTTATTTGGTCGTAGTTTGGTTTCTAACAAACTTATGGTTATACGTAACAAATAAGCCTTCTTACCAATATGAGCAGAGACATAATTTCCTTCGGCAATTATCCATTCTATTTCACTTGTTCGTAATAGAAAAATTTTACCATCACTTTTCACTGACAGTCTTTCTAAATAAGTCTCAACAGGTCGTTGAGTATCAAATAAAGCTAAGATACGTTCACTAAAATCATATTCTGATTTGTTTTTAATTATATTTAGGGCTTTACTCACTGATTGAGCAAAACGATCAGGATCTATTGGCTTTAGCACGTAGTCAAGTGCATTAACATCAAATGCTTTGATAGCGTAATGGTCGTAAGCGGTGATAAAAATAATATATGGTAGTATGTTCTTATCAATGGCTTTTATTACATCAAAACCATTTATTGCTGGCATTTGTATATCTAAAAACATTAAATCTGGTCTTAAAGTATCAATAGCTTTTATTGCTTGCCTACCATTTTCACATTCTGAGACAATCTTTATTTCTTCTTCATCTGCAAGCATAGCCCTAACAATTTCTCTACCTAAAGGCTCATCATCAACAATTAACACTCTAATTCTTTTTGTATTCAATAGAAACGACCTCCAAAGTAGTTTCAGAAAAATATTGAAAAGGTAATAAAACTGTTACTTTTAATCCACCTTCTAAACGGTTGTTTAGTTCCAATTTTTGTCGCGCCCCATAAAGATGTTCTAAGCGTGCTTTTGTGTTTGCTAAACCAACACCTAGTTTATTTCTTTGCCATAGTTGCTCAATATTGGCTATTCCAACACCATTATCTGCTACTTGTAGTATCAAGAAATCATCCATTTTTTTTGCAGATATGTTTATATAACTAGCAGAAATAGTTTGAGAAATACCATGCTTAATTGCGTTTTCTACTATTGGTTGAAGAATTAGATTTGGTACTTTTGCATAAATAACTTCTTTTTCAATATCAAAATTTATAGTTAATCTGTCTTGAAAACGTACTTGCTCAATATCAAGATAGCATTTAAGCAGATCTATTTCTTCTTTAAGTATAATTTCTTGAGCGTTTGTGCTTTTAAGTATTAATCTTAAAAATTGCCCTAAGTTAGCAATCATTTTTTGTGCTGCTCTTATATCACGTAGTTGTAGAGCAGAAATAGAATTTAGAGCATTAAAGATAAAGTGTGGTTGGAGTTGAGATTTTAAGGCATCCAACTGAGCTTGAACTAGTTGTGTTTCTAACTGTGAGGCATGCAGTAAGCTTTCTTGATAATTATATTCACTTTTTTGGTAATTTTCATAATATAAAAAGGCTTGGATAAAAGATATTACTGCAATATAAATAACAAAACTGCTCCAAAAAGAGTCTACAGTAAAGTCAATTAATGTTCCTAGAGTAAATGGCATTTCAGGTCTTCCAATATTTGCACTAGCATACAATAGAGCATAAGCAACATTATGAATAAAAGAATATTTGAATCCTCCAAAAAAATAGATAATTACTGTGGATATAGGCTTTTTATTATCATAAGGATGGTTTTTAACAAAATTTATGATTGGAGTAATTAGTAATGCCCAAATATTCCAACGCAGGAGTTGTACTAATAAGCTACCAGCCCAATTATACCCCCAACGCGTGATAAAAGAGTAGTAAAAGCCTAGCCATAAGACATTGAACAAGGCAAAAAGATTACACCCTAGCCAGATCCATAACCAAGCTTTGGTTTCTCTAGGTAAAATAGGAATGTTACGTTTTTCTAAATAGCTATAAATTTTCTTTAGCATTCCCTAAAGTGTAAAGCAAACTGAGTATAGATTTATAGTCCATACTCAGCTTTTAAGAACTTAAAACTTAAACACGACTCCTGATGAAATTCGTAAGCTTTCATTATCGGTTTTACGCAAAAACAAGTAATCTATTTGTGCTGGTCTAATTGCAACACGTTTATTTACAGTGACATCAATCCCTGCTCCTACAGCAGAAGCAAAACTACTAAAGGGTGACCCTTTTGACTTAAAAACCGAACCATTTACTTGTGATGAAAAAGCAGTACGAATACGATATCCCCCAACTAAAGCTTGGCCAAATGGGGTAAATCTCGAGTTGCTACGGATAGAAAACTTTGGCCCTACCATATAAGTAAAGAGCTTTGATGATGATGTATCTCTAAAAAAATTATCTCCAAAAATAAATGTATCATCTCTAGAGTCAGAAAATCCCCCAACTTCTGCCACCATGCCAAAGAATTTAGTAAAGTTTCTTGTCAGCGCAGCAGTAGCACCATTATAGTTAGTAAACTCATTCATCCTTATAAAAGAATATCCTGTATATAGCTCATATTTAGCAACTTCCTGTGCATATGTGCTCGCAGAAAACATTAAGATAAACCCAATTATTAAAACAAAACTCAAAAGTTTGTACATTCTTCCTCCTAAGTAAAAAATAGTCATCACTTAGAGGAAAATAATAAAATAAGTAGAAAGCAGCGAGTTTTTTGTGATGAATACAGCTATTTTTTTGCTAAATATGGTTAGTTTTTGGATAAAAATTAAAAGAGGAAAGACAATAATTAAGCTTTACACTTAAATTATTACCTTCCCTACTAGTTTGTTAAGTTTTACACAAGTAGCTAGCTTTTATGCATTTGCTACACTCCTTTTACCTGAAAAGAAAGCATCTTCAGCTAATCCTAAAAAGCTTAAACGATCACCTTCTACATTAACCACTATGGTTTGATGGTCTTTTACATTGCCTCGTAACAACTCTCGCCCTAGTGGGGTTTCAATTTCACGTTGAATTGCTCTCTTTAATGGGCGTGCACCATAACTAGCATCATAGCCGGTCTTTACTAAAAACTCTTTTGCTTCATCAGTCATTGCTAGCTTGATATGACGCTCATCTAAACGCTTTTGCAGACGAGCAATTTGTATATCTACTATTTGCTTCAAATGTGCAGTGTCTAGAGCATGGAAAACCACTATATCATCAACACGATTAAGGAACTCTGGTTTAAATGCTCCACGCATTGCATTTAACACGCTCTTTCTCATTTTCTCATAAGCGTTCTCGTCACTATTTTTGGTAAAGTCCAAAATTAGTTGACTGCCTACATTGGATGTCATTATTACTACAGTGTTTTTGAAATCAACATTTCGACCTTGACCATCGGTTAAACGTCCATCATCAAGCACTTGTAACAACACATTAAAAACATCTGGATGAGCTTTTTCAATTTCATCAAACAAAATCACTGCATATGGCTTACGTCTGACCATTTCAGTTAATTGACCGCCTTCCTCATAACCAACATAGCCTGGAGGAGCACCGATTAAGCGAGCAACAGAGTGTTTTTCCATATATTCACTCATATCTAGCCGTACCATTGCTTGATCATCATCAAAGAGAAATTCTGCTAATGCACGAGCAAGTTCGGTTTTCCCTACCCCAGTTGGCCCTAAGAAAATAAAAGACCCTATTGGACGATTTGGATCTTTTAACCCAGAACGTGCGCGAATAATTGCATCTGAAACAGCCTGCACTGCTTCATCTTGTCCAATTACACGACGATGGAGCGATTCATCTAACTTAAGTAATTTATCTATTTCACCTTGCAAGAGTTTGTTAATAGGAATATGCGTCCAATGGCTAACAATTGCAGCAATGTCTTCTTCGTCTACTTCTTCTTTAATCATTCGGCTACCACTTTGTTTTTTAGATAAATGCTCTTCTTCTGTCTTAAGCTTATTTTCTAGCGTAGCAAGCTTAGCGTAACGCAGTTCTGCAGCACGATTTAAGTCATAATCTCTTTC
The DNA here is from genome assembly GCA_964536575.1 of uncultured Clostridia bacterium. Taxonomy (GTDB): domain Bacteria; phylum Acidobacteriota; class Blastocatellia; order Chloracidobacteriales; family JADJPF01; genus JADJPF01. The sequence continues at coordinate 17,663 of CAZHXL010000074.1, forward strand.
TGCACGTTCAATATCAATCTTGGTTTGTTCTATTTCTTCTCTTAATTTACGCAGCCTTAGAAGAGCTTGCTTTTCCACTTGCCATTGAGCTTTTAACGAGTCTGATTGAGCGCGAAGCTCAGCTAGTTCTTTTTCTAATTTTTGTAACCTATCTTTTGATACGTTATCAGTCTCGCGTTTTAAGCCTTCTCGCTCTATTTCTAGTTGCATTACTCGACGCAACATTTCATCTAGGTCTTGAGGCATCGAGTCTATTTCTGTTCTAAGACGGGCTGCGGCTTCATCTACTAGGTCAATAGCTTTATCAGGTAAGAAACGATCTGAGATATAGCGTTGTGAAAGCACTGCGGCAGCGACTAAGGCAGAATCCTTAATTCTAGTGCCATGGTGGACTTCATAGCGTTCTTTTAAGCCTCGTAGGATTGAAATAGTATCTTCTACAGTCGGTTCTTCTACTAGTACAGGTTGGAAGCGTCTTTCCAATGCAGCATCCTTTTCGATATACTTACGATACTCATCCAAGGTAGTAGCCCCAATACAATGTAGTTCCCCCCGAGCTAACATTGGTTTTAGCAGGTTACCTGCATCCATAGCACCATCAGCTTTTCCTGTACCTACAATGGTGTGAAGTTCATCAATAAAAAGGATAACTTGACCTTGAGATTCTGACACTTCCTTAAGTACTGCTTTTAGGCGTTCTTCAAACTCACCACGATATTTTGCTCCAGCAATTAAAGCACCCATGTCTAATGCAACAATTAATTTGTCTTTTAGTCCTTCAGGCACATCACCTCGAATAATACGTGTGGCTAAACCTTCTACAATTGCGGTTTTACCAACACCAGGTTCACCTATTAAAACAGGATTATTTTTTGTACGACGCGAAAGAACTTGAACGACACGACGAATTTCATCATCTCGGCCAATTACCGGATCTAGTTTGCCTTGTCGAGCTAGTTTTGTTAGATCTCGACCATATTTTTCTAATGCTTGATAGGTTTCCTCTGGGTTTTGTGAAGTTACCCGTTGACGGCCTCTTACTTCCTGAAGTGCTTTCATTAAACGGTCTTCAGTTAAGCCCATTTCAGACAAAAGTTTTCCAGCAGGGTAACGACGACCTTCTTTAACAATACTTAAAAGTAGATGTTCAACAGAAATATATTCGTCTTTTAAGCGTTTTGCTTCGTCCTCTGCCACAACAAAGAGCTTGTTTAAGCGTTGAGTAATGAACATTTGATCTAAGCTTGGAGCATTACCACCACTCACTTTTGGCATTTTATCTACTTCTTTAGTGAGGTGATTAAGTACAATATCTGAAGCTATCCCTGCTTTTTCCAAAATTGCTGGAACAAGCCCTGCGTCTTGTTCTAGTAGTGATAACAAAAGGTGTTCAACGTCTACCTCTGGATTACCATAGCGAGTTGCAATGGTTCTAGCCGCTAAAATTGCAGATTGTGCTTTTTGTGTCATTCGATTGATATCCATAGCTTTCACCTCATTTTATACCAATTGCATTTGCATTTTATGATGTGTTGTCAATAATTAAATTTGACAGTAACTACAATATAAAATTTGAGTGTATATCTGTCAAGTAAAACTTTCCGGATTTATTTCGGAGAATTTTGTTGGACAATCAAAATTATGTCTAGTAAGATTCATTCACAACACGCAAAGTATTTGATAATAAGACACTCAACTTCTTTACAAAAATAAAAAGCTAAAAGTTGATCACACCAATAAGGGACAAGAGGCACTAATAAAGAAGCAAGTGTTTAGGGAGGTTAAACTTTATGAATTCATCCAAGATTGTAGAATATCCAGTAATTTCACTTAAAAACACCGTAGTGTTTCCATATATGGTATTACCACTCTCTGTTGGGCGGCCACGTTCACTAGCTGCGGCTGAAGCGGCTACCAATACAGAAGAAAAGATGGTAGTTCTAGTTACACAAAAAGAAGTTTCTATAGAAGAGCCTACTACAAGCGATCTACATAGCATTGGAACATTAGCTGTAATTAAAAGATCTATTAGAATGAATGACACTAATGTCCAACTTATTATTCAAGGAATTGGGCGAGTAAAAATTCATGACCTAAAAATAACACCACAAAATTATTTACTTGGCAATATAGAACAATTAGATAACTTAGGGGAAACTTCTACTGAAACCGAAGCTCTACACCGTGCAATCAATGATTTAGTAGGTAAAGCTTTGTCAATGTTGCAAAATGTACCAGAAGATTTAGCTTCTATTGTTGTATCTACTGAAGATCCTGTGAAGTTGAGTTATATGTTGGCAACTATGTTTCATATGGAAACAGAAAAAGAGCAAAAACTTTTAGAAGCTAACTCTCAGTTAGATTTGTTAAAGGCAGTACATGAATATTTAACTCATGAAGTACAAGTTTTAGAACTAAGACAAAAGATTCAAGGTGAAACACAAGCAGAAATTCATAAAGCACAAAAGGAATATGTGCTAAGACAACAGCTTAAGCAAATTCAAAAGGAGCTTGGCGAAGAAGAAAATGAAAAAACCGAAATAGAAATGTTACGTCAAAAGATTGCTGAAGCTAAATTACCAGAAGAAGTGCTAAAAGAAGTTAACCGAGAAATGAAGCGACTAGAAAAACTCCCTTCAGCGTCACCTGATTATCAAGTTATCCGTACCTATTTAGAAGTAACACTTGAACTGCCTTGGAACACACAAACAGACGATAATTTAGACTTAAAACACGCTAGCCAAGTACTTGAAGAAGATCATTATGGTTTAGAAGATATTAAAGATCGTATTATTGAACACTTAGCTGTAATGAAACTTAATCCTAAAGCCAAATCACCAATTATTTGTTTTGTTGGCCCTCCTGGGGTAGGTAAAACATCTCTAGGGCAATCTATTGCGCGTGCTTTAGGGCGTAAGTTTGAGCGTATGAGCCTAGGTGGAGTACATGACGAAGCAGAGTTACGCGGTCATCGTCGTACTTATATAGGCTCAATGCCTGGGCGATTAATCCAAGCAATGCGACGCTCAGGAGTAAAAAACCCTGTGTTGATGTTAGATGAAGTAGACAAAGTAGGGCGAGATTTTCGTGGTGATCCAACTTCGGCTTTGCTAGAAGTTCTAGACCCTGCACAAAATAGCACTTTTCGTGATCATTATTTAGATTTGCCCTTTGATCTTTCTAAAGTGTTTTTTATTTGTACTGCCAATAGCCTAGAAACTATACCTAGTCCATTATTGGATCGTATGGAAATAATTTCTCTTTCTGGATATACAGAACAAGAAAAACTAGAAATTTCTCGTCGTTATCTAATCCCTCGACAAATTAAAGAAACAGGTTTGACAGAAAAACAATTACAAATCCCTGATGAGGCTCTAAGTCAAGTAATTGGCCTATATACTCGTGAATCAGGCGTAAGGCAGTTGGAAAGAACTCTAGGACAAATAGCTAGAAAAGTAGCAGTAAAAATTGCTGTAAATGAAATAGTAGAAATGACAATTGGAACAGAAGAGTTAAACAGTTTGTTAGGGCCACATAAGTTTTTCCCTGAAGAAATGCGCACTGACTCACAAGCAGGTGTTGCTACTGGACTAGCTTGGACTCCTGTTGGCGGCGAGGTTTTATATATAGAAGCAATTTTACTCCCTGGTGGTAAAGACTTAACTCTAACAGGTCAGCTTGGGGATGTAATGAAAGAATCTGCACGAGCGGCAATGAGCTATCTTTGGTCTAACTCAAACCGATTTGGTATAGATAGAGAACTATTTAAAAACTCAGGGTTACACTTACATGTTCCTGCTGGTGCAGTACCAAAAGATGGGCCATCTGCTGGTGTTACGATGACTACAGCACTTGCATCGCTTTACCTAAATAAACCTATGCGCTCAGATACAGCAATGACAGGTGAAATCACCTTGTCTGGTTTAGTGCTACCAATTGGTGGCTTGAAAGAAAAAGTCTTAGCCGCACGTAGGGCAGGAATTCGCCGAATTATATTGCCTAAAGCTAATGAAAAAGATCTAGTGAAGCTACCAATAGAAGTTAAAAAAGAAATGGAATTTATTGCAGTAAAAACTATTGATCAAGTGTTGGTTAATGCTATTGAGGATTTTGAAAATCATATCTGTATTTTACCAACAATTGTACCTAATGCAGCTTAAAGTTTTCATGGCAAGAGTGTGAGCATAACCTCTGATAATAATACGCTGGGAGATTACCTCCCAGCTTTTTTAATAATTATTACTCTGCTAAACAAACAGCATTTTTATCTACAACCTTATCAGTAATACTATCTTTTAGTGCTCCAGCTTTCTTAACTGTCTGACGGTTGCTAGTAATTAATATTACGGCAGAAACTAACAGCAGCGCAGCAAATAAAGTTCGTTGTGTAACAGGTTCATTCTTTAATACCCAGCCTAATAACACCGCAATGCCTGGATTTACGTAAGCGTATGTTGCAACTCGGCTTGGTGGAGCAACGCGAGCCAACCAGCTATATGCAGTAAAGGCAATCAATGAACCAAATATTGTTAAATACAACCAACCAAATATTGAGCGTTGAGAGATAGCATCAAAATTAATATGTGACCATTCACCAAAACTTGTTCCCATCAATGTCAACAATAAACCTCCAGCTAACATCTGCATACCTGTCATCAACAATGGTGATGATGGTAATACTGCACGAGCTAAATAGAGTGATCCTGCTGCCCAAAAGAAAGACGAACCTAGCACAATCAAACAACTTAATAGATCGCTATTGGCTAAGCCACTAAAAGCACTTGGCCCAATCAACACTACAGTACCAATAAAACCTAAGACTAATCCTGTAACAACACCACGATTAGGGCGATTGTTATCTAAAAACCACTCTAGAAGCACAATCCATATTGGCTCAGTAGTAATAAGCAGTGCTACTACACCAGAAGGAACATGCTGTTCAGCCCATACAACACTACCATTACCCAACAAAAAGAGCATAGCACCAATAAGTAAAGCACGTCCCCAGTGGGCTAGTGTGGGTTTTTGGGCACCTCTAAGCCTTGCCCAACAATAAAGCAAACTTCCCGCAATAAGAAACCTTGCTCCTGCCATTAAAAATGGAGGTAGAGTTTCTAATACATAAACAATTGCTATATAGGTTGAACCCCAAATTATATATACAGCAGCAAATGCTAATACTAGTAATAGCAATGAGGGATCTTTTTTTTCACTTAGATTCATATAATTAATTTCCTTATAATGACAGACTTAAGTTACAAAACATTTATTTCGCGCTAGCTAAAATATTTAGTAACACTGGTTTAAGCCCATCAATAATAAATTGAACCCCAATAGTGCAAACAATTAAGGCTATCACTTTGGTAATTACAGCTATTCCTGTTTTACCAATAAACTTGACTATTTTGGGTGAGACTAGTAAAACTGCTACTGTTAAAGCTATAACTAGTGCAATAGCAAGAATTAACACAGCCACATGTCCTAAAGAACGGTTTTGTCCCATAAGTACCATTACAGTACTAATTGCCCCTGGGCCACAAATTAGCGGTATGCCTAAAGGAACTATTGCTTGATCTAAATCTAGTGACTCGTTATTAGCAGCACGTTCTTTACCCATCAACATTTGCAGTGCCATCATAAAAAATAAAATTCCTCCTGCAATACGTAAAGCATCAACCGTAATACCAAAAACCTTAAAAATCAACCCCCCGCAAATAGCAAATACAAGTAAAATCACTAGTGCAGAAGCACAAGAACGAAAAACTGCTTGTCGACGCTGATCTTGGCTATACTGTTCGGTCATTGTTACAAAAACTGGTGCTACAGCAAATGGATCAATTATTGTAAACAAAGAAGTAAAGCTTAGTAGCCCAAAAGAAATTACATCATTCATCTTTTTTTCCTCCTGTAGGTGATTCTATTGGTATAGCCGTTTCCATTTTAGGTGAAGATAGGACAAAAGTTGTTTTTACTCTAGCAATTCCAGGAATGCCTGTTAATTTATGTAGGAGAAAATTTTCATAGCCTAACATATCTTTAGTAAGTACTTTTAAGAGAAAGTCTTCTTCTCCTGAAATATGATGGCACTCCAAAACTTCCTGAAGTTTTGACACTGCATTTACAAAACCTTGGTGTGTGTGTAGTTTATGTTCTGTCATCTGTACTGCAACGTAAGCAAGTAAACTATGCCCCATTGCTAGAGGATCAATCACTGCACGATAACCTCGAATCACTCCACGAGTTTCTAGCTTTTTAATACGCTGTAACATTGGTGTAGGCGTTAATCCTACCGTTTCAGCTAATGCCGCATTTGTCATACGTCCATTTTGTTGAAGTAGGCGTAAAATCTCTAAATCCATTTCATCAAGCTCATCGTCCCAGGTTTGTTTCATAGTCTTTTCATCCACATTCAGATTATATTTATAGCATTAAATGCTGTCAAGAGCATTTTAGATAACATA
>CAZHXL010000075.1:0-8235 GCA_964536575.1 uncultured Clostridia bacterium
AAGTCTTCATACTCGCGTAGCACAATAGGTTCACGATATTCTTTATCAAGCATTATTAATGCCTGTTGCACTTTTATTTGTAATTGATGTTGTTCTACTGAAGCAGCAGGAGAAATACCTGTGGCTGCTACTCTAGCCACTTTTTCAGTATTAGCTTCATTATCTGCTTCTATCATTACTTTATACTCACTTCGGCGCATTTCAGAAATAGCTCTATTATGAGCAATACGGTAAAGATAAGTCTTAAACGAAGATTCCTGTCGCCATTCCTTACAATGTTCAACTAGAGCAACAAAAACCTCTTGTGTTAGATCCTCGGCACGAGCTTGATGCCCAAGCTTACGATAGAGAAATCGATATATCGCCAACTTATAGCGTTCATACAAGGTCACAAAAGATGTCTCATTCCCTATCTGAAACTGTTGCATGAGTTCCTCATCGGATTTACTCATCCACATGCCTCCGCGCACAGATATAATCTCAGTAGTTAAAGTTTGGTTCCCAATAATCTACAGCAAATGCAATAACTCAAAATAAACCATAAAGGACACAGAATAACATGCTAGTTACCTCTGTGTCCTAATTTTTAAGATAAATCTAAGCTAGTTTCTTAGGTTATTTTTTATTTATCAACAATTATATCTAATTTTTCAGCACATTTATAAAGAGCTAAACCTAAGATACAAGACAAAACCAAACTAGTATAAAAAGTAAATATCCCTGAAATAGTTTGGTAAACGGCTATACCTAAATATGGAAGCACTAATATAGGCAACATTACTACTGCCAAAATAACATTTATTAATAAACTGCTAACACCAAGCGCAGCATACATTAAAAACGCCCTTATATAAACATTGCCCATTGTTCGCATTGTATCAAACCCTAACATAGGGTTAAGTACTGCCTTAAAATCTTGAGTAAAACCAGCTATTGTAATCGCCATAGGGTAGTAGAAAAACGCCCAAATTAATCCTATACCTATAATTAATAACGCAACAGATCCAGCAGCTATTAATTGTTTCCAATATTGGCCTGTTGCCTCTTCTTGTAGATTTTTTATCTCCTGTTGTTTTTGCTTTTCTTTATCTTGTTTCTCTAACTCTCTTACACCAATATCTCGTGTTGGCTCTAATTGTTGTAACTTCTTCATTGTTTCTAAATCTTTATCTGGATCATCACCTCTAACAAGCGAACCAATATCTATAGGTTCGGGTGGTGGTGGCATCATATCAGGTGTGGCAAAAAAGGCAAACTGCCCTGTCGCAGCCAAGGCAAGGACTAAAACCACTATAGGGGCAAAAGTAACTACTGATACTGATATACTTAATCCAAGCGGCCTAAGTATATCATCATATATAGAAAAAGAGCTAAAATCTGGGAGAAAACTATTATTTATTCGACCCAAAGATACTTGACGAATAGTCAGTGACATACAGCCAAAGAGGAAAACTGTTGCAAATACTGTAGCGAGCAATGAAGCTTGTCGGCCACCAATTTGACTACCTAAAGTAAAAAATGCATAAACTATTGTCCCAAAAATTAGTGGGATTCTATGGCGAAATGGATATTTTAGTGCATGGACAAATTCATTTACACCAAAATCTTTTGCTGCCCCATAGTCAGAAAAGGTTTTTGCTGCATAATTGGCTTTTTGAATTACTTCCTCTACTTTATTACACATATCCCCACAAGCAGGGCAAATTGCGACACTTCCAACCATTTTAGGACAATCTTTGCAAAAAACTGCGCTACACATACGACAAACAAACCTAACGGCTAGATCAGGGTGATTACTACAAGCTCCCGCTCCTGCTGAAGCCGCTATTGGAAGAGCACCTGTGGCAGGATTAAAAACTGGCATTGCCCCAGAAGGATTATATTGCTGGCTAGCACCACTATTTGGGTATAAATTACCCGTAGCACCACCACTTTGCTGTGGAAAGTATTGTTGATTAGGAGGCAATGTTGGTGAAATGATTGCAGGTGGTGCTTGAAGTGGAGAGGTTGTTGATGGAGGCAGAGGTTGACCAGAAAAGATCGCTCTTAGCATTGGAATACGGTTAGCATCATTCCAATTTAGAGAGCCTTTTTTCACCTTATCTGTAGGTAAAACACGGCCTTCTGCCGCCCACTCTTTTAGAGTATCAGTATCAGCCTCATAAACTTGACCATCAATCATTATTTGCCAAATTTCATTTTGAGAACTCATTAAATTTTCTCCTTTCATTGTTTTGTTAAAGAAACTAGTTTTGTTTAGATTAATTTAGTTGATTACATAATGTTAGCTTGTTGGGCAACCAAAGTAATAAAAACTTTCTAACTTATGTAAGACTAATTTTTATACCATTTAGATCCAGATTATTACATAGTCTGGTTTGTCTGTGAAGAGGCTTCGCTTATATTTTATAAAATTTTCTATATTTTACAATCTTAAGATAATACTCATAGGACTTTACCCACGCTTCTACTAAAAACTTTTCTAAAACGTCTTTAGCAGGAGTAAAATACTCCAACAGAAAAATCCAGTTAATTTTCTGGCTATAATTTCTATTAAAGGTTTTGTATTTATGAAACTCAAATTAACAAGAAAAGGCTATCTAATTATTTCCGTTTGTGTTCTTGTACTTGTTCTTTGCGGTACTATTTATGCTTATATCTCGTCTCAAATAGTTCGCGATTTAGTTGGAAAATTAATTGGGCAACAATCAAAAACTACTAACACCACCTCTTCTGTCCCAACCCCTAGTTTTAGTCCTATTGCCAGCTCAGTTCCTAACTCTAGCCCAACCCCTCATCCTAGCACTTCTCCAACAAATACTACTGATGTCGAGCTTAAATCTAATATTTTACAAGCAATTATTAAAAACCCTGAATGGCGCAAAAATGAAATAGAAATTTTTGTAAATAATGGTGCAGTAACATTAAAAGGCGTTATAAATGACCAAAATCAACGCACAGCTATAGAAATGTTTATCCGCTCTTTATCAGGAGTAAAAACCCTAACTAATAGTTTAGAGGTTAAACCTATTGACCTAAGTACTATTTCACCTACTGTGAGTCCCAAGGAAAATCCTGACGATCTTTTAGTTAAAGAAATCGAATTTGCTTGTTATAAAACAGATGCTTTTGAGATAAAAACCATGAAATTTTCTGTTAAAGATGGACAAGTTACCTTATCTGGAAAAGTGCGCTCTCGTGCAGAAAAGCTACTTGCTGAGCGTGTTACTAAAGAAATCATTGGAGTAAAATCTATCACCAATGATCTTGAGGTTAAACAAAACTAAACTATTAAACTAGGATAAAGTACTATCGCTAAAAGTGGTTAAATAGCTCTGTTTTTCTGCTATTATTTATCCTTTCTTTTAAATTACTATGTTATAATTATGCTTACATTTTTCTGTATAATTCCTAATAGGTGAGAAATAATGGAACAAGAACAAAAACATCCTGTCAATATTGAAGACGAAATGAAACGTAGTTATTTAGACTACGCAATGTCAGTAATCATAGGTCGCGCCTTGCCAGATGTGCGAGATGGCCTCAAACCCGTACACCGTCGTGTACTTTGGGCAATGAATGAACTTAATAATACCTATAACAAACCTTACAAAAAATCTGCCCGTGTTGTCGGCGATGTAATAGGCAAATTCCATCCGCATGGTGACGTAGCTGTTTATGACACTATAGTTCGACTAGCGCAAGATTTTTCTATGCGTGTGCCTCTAATCGATGGCCAAGGCAACTTTGGTTGTTTTACGGGTGATATAAAAATCAAACTTGTAGATGGAACTGAAAAATCTTTTGCAGAATTAGCCGAGTTAACCCCAAATGAAAAATTTTATGTTTATTCTGTAGATCAAAATGGGCATATTGTAATTGGCGAAGGTAAATATTCACGTATAACTAGACAACAAGCTAGTTTACTCGAAGTAAATCTTGATAATGGGTCTAAAATTCGTTGTACACCAGATCATTTATTTATGCTACGTGATGGTACTTATAAAACTGCGATAGACCTAACACCTGAAGACAGTTTAATGCCTGGATACTTTGACCTAGCTCCTATCAAAAAAGGGCTTAACCCTTATTTAAGAATTTTACAGCCCAAAACTGGAAAATATGAGTTTGTTCATCATTTAGCAGATGAATTTAATAAAAACAAAGGGTTGGCAAAAAACTTTCAAGGAGCATTTGTACGTCATCACAAAAACTTCAATCGATTTGATAATAACCCAACAAATATAGAGCGGTTAGCATTTCTTGAACATCTTCATATTCATGCAAAACATATTAAATCATTATGGCAAGATGAAAAGTTTCGCGAAAACCAAAAAAAATCTGTACAAAATTATTACAGTCAAAACCCAGAAGTATTAGCTGAGCGTAAAGAGCGTTTTACAAAACAGAATCAAAGCTTAGATTTTCGCCTTCAAAATGGCCAAAGGATTTCATCAAGTCTAAAGGAATTTTTCCAAGATAATCCGCAAGCAAGAAAACAAGTTTCTGAAAGAATGAGAGCTTTATGGGCAGATCCTGATTACCAAGAAAAAATGTATAAGGCACTAAGTGGCATAGAAAAAAAACCTCTTACCATAGAACAAAAAGCTTCTATTTCAGAAATTATTTCTCAGAAAAGCAAAGCTATGTGGGGAGAGGAGCCTAAAAAAGCTGCTATTTGCCAAGCACTGTCCAATCAAGAAGTTCGTGCCAAAATAAGTGCTAATTCAAGAAACAACTGGCAAAACCCTAATTATCGTGCAAGATACCCTGTAGGCCATTTTTCCAACATGGCTAAACTTCTTTGGCAAAACCCAGAAACATTCCAAAAACATAGTGATAAAATTGCACAGCAAAGACAGGATCCAGTTTTTATAGAAGCACAACGCTTAGGAGTTCAAACAAGTAATAAACGTCGGTTGTTAAATAATCCTAACATGATGTCGGAAATGGCTAAATTATCGGCGCAAACATTACAAACAAAATGGTCTGATCCTAATTATAAACAAAACATAATCCAACAAAAAATTGCTCTTTATGTTTCCAAATTGATAGCAACCTTTGGTCTAGAAAATGTAACCCCTAATCTTTATGAGTCTGCCAGAGATGCTAATTGGATACCTAATCTGCCAAAAGCCTTAACTTACTTTCAAAATTTTGATTCTATTATTGATGCTGGCAAAACTTATAACCACCGTGTTGTATCTAAAAAACTTCTAGAGGAAAAAGCAGATGTATATGATATTACTGTAGATACTCATCATAACTTCCTGCTAGCAGATGGCGTTTTTGTTCATAACTCAGTTGATGGAGACGCCCCTGCGGCAATGAGATATACTGAAATAAGAATGGCTAAGATTTCTGACGTAATGTTAGCTGACATTGATAAAGAAACTGTAGACTTTAATCCTAATTATGATGAAACTTTGCTTGAGCCTAGAGTTTTACCAGCACGCTTTCCAAACCTTTTAGTCAATGGTGCTGCGGGTATTGCTGTTGGTATGGCTACTAATATTCCTCCTCATAATCTAACGGAAATTCTTGAAGCAACTATTCTTTTAGTACAAAAACCAGAAACAACATTAGATGAAATCATTAAAATTGTTCCTGGCCCAGACTTCCCTACTAGTGGGTTTATTTTAGGTCGTGATGGTATTAGACAAGCCTATGAAACTGGCCGAGGAAGCGTAATTATGCGTGCCCGTGCAGCTATTGATCGCTCAGTACGTAATGAAGCACGAGAGGCAATTGTAGTTACTCAAATCCCTTACCAAGTTAATAAAGCTAGGCTAATTGAGCGTATAGCAGAGCTAATTAATGACAAGAAAATTGAAGATATTTCTGACTTACGCGATGAGTCTGATCGTGAAGGAATGCGCATTGTTATAGAGCTTAAACGTGGTGCTGTAGCTCAAGTAGTCCTAAACAACCTCTATAAACTAACTGCAATGCAAACATCTTTTGGCATTATTAATTTGTCTATAGTTGCTGGCCAACCTAGAGTATTAGGTTTACTAGAAACCTTACGTTTATTTATTAGTTTTCGTAAAGAAGTAGTACGTCGTCGTAGCGAGTTTGAACTACGTAAAGCTAGAGCACGTCAACATATTTTGCTTGGTCTAATAAAAGCTCTAGATCATTTAGACGAGATTATCAAACTAATTCGCGCTTCACGGTCATCAGCAGAAGCTAAAGAAGGATTAGTTAATAAATTTGAATTTTCTACTCTCCAAGCTCAAGCTATCCTAGATCTACAGTTACATAGACTAACTGGAATGGAAAAAGAAAAAATCCTTAATGAACTTAGAGAAGTTGAACGTCGCATTGCTGAGCTAGAAGAAATTCTTAATAATGAGAATACACTTAAAACTCTTATTATTAAAGAATTACGAGAAGTACAAAAAGAATTTGGAAATGAACGTCGCACACAAATACTTGAGGCAGAAGCAGATCTTCGTTTAGAAGACCTTATTCCTGACGAAGATATGGTAATCACAGTTACTCACGGTGGCTATATTAAGCGTACTCCTTTAGCTCATTATCGTAGTCAACGTCGTGGCGGCACAGGAAAGAAAGGAATGACGACAAGAACAGAAGATATTGTGTCTCATATCTTTATTGCTTCTAATCATTCTTATATTTTGATCTTTAGTGATAAAGGGCAAGCCTACACCTTAAAAGTGCATGAAATACCAGATGTTAGCGCGTCAGGTAAAGGCAAGGCGATGGTTAACCTAATTAACTTACCTAGTACAGAAAAAGTCGCTGGAGTTTTATCAATACGAGGATTTGCTAAGGATCAGTATGTAGTAATGGTGACTCGCCGTGGTACAACAAAGAAAACCGAACTAGCAGATTTTGCTTACAGTCGTGCTCGAGGAATTATAGCTATCAATATTGATGATGGCGATGAACTTATTGCCACAGAACTTAGCGATGGCAAAAAGAAGATCTTTATTGCTACTCATAGTGGTATGGCCATTTATTTTAATGAATCAGATGTACGCTCTGTAGGTCGTCAGGCTTATGGAGTCAAAGGAATTGACTTACGTGATAATGATTATGTAGTAGGGGTTGCAGTTGTAACAGGAACAGAACAGATGTTAACTATCTCCCAATATGGACTAGGCAAACGTACTACATTGGAAGATTATCGTTTTCAGTCTCGTGGTGGTATAGGTGTAATAAATATGAAAGTAACGGATAAGACTGGGCCTGTAGTAGCTGTTATGCCTGTACGAGATGATAATGAGCTTATGATTATTAGTGGACAAGGCAAGGTTATTCGTTTTGATGTTGAAGATATTCGTGAGACTGGGCGTAATACTCAAGGAGTAAGGCTAATTGATACTGCGGATGAAGACTATGTTGCTTCTGCTTCATTGATTGAACGTCAGGATAGTCCAATTTTAGAAACAAGTGAACCTCCTGGTACCCTTGGTACACTTAATGAGAAATAAAATTAGGGGGCTAATCCCCCTAACTTATTAAAACTTAAGATATAAGCTTATATTACTGACTTTTTAATCGAAAGGTTCGAGAAGTATAAGCTGCTTCATCGGCTTTTGTAGTAGTCGTTTCCCAAGTAGTCTTATCTTTATCAAACTCTATTTTGACAACCCGAACTCCTACTAAAGTCTCTACAGGTAAATTAGCTAAATCCAGCTTACACTCTTGGTCAAATTTCTTTTCTTTACCAGGATCAATCTTTTTGTCTGTTTTAAACTCTAGGACAATTGGTTGATTTTTAATATCTAAAAACCGAGATTCCCAATAAATTGCCTTGATTGGCTTAGAAGAAGTATTTTTACAGACTAGATTTAATTGGATTTGCTTATCTACTGCTTGGCCACTACCAGGAACACTACCTACACTATTTATACCTCCTGACATACCAGACGGCATTGAGCTACCTGGCATAGCCCATTTTGTTACATCATTCATAGTAACCTCAAATTCTAGAATTGCTGGTGAGGTATCAGATTTTTCCTGGCCAAAGACAAGTTGGAAGGTTAACAACAAAGCTAGTAAAACAACCTTTAACATTCTTGCCTTTATCATAAAAGGATTTCTCCCTAACAAAAAAAACTATGTTTAATTACTCATTATAAAGATTTTAAGATTAAATAATAGATAATTACCCTAATTATAAGACAAATTTTTACTCAGGCAAGCTTTTATTTTAGTAGAGTTGGAACTTTAAAATAAATCCTTTTGAGAGTTGAGGTAAAGCTT
>CAZHXL010000075.1:8245-9996 GCA_964536575.1 uncultured Clostridia bacterium
TAAGTTAATAAACTAAAATACTGACTTACTTTAATCTACTTATTTCATCAAAATAGCGAACAAACATTTTTATCCCACCAGATGCTTGTTGCCAATCATAGTTTTCATTTGGTTCATGGTAGCCATGTTCTGGTAAGCTTAGCCCTAAAAAGATCAAAGGAGCCTTCAAATATTTTTGCATAGAAACACAAGCACCAATAGTTCCACCTTCGCGAGTAAAAGCAGGATCTTTACCAAAAGCAAAACGCATTGCTTCACGAGCAGCATTTGCAAAAGGGCCGTCAAAATACCCTAAGTAAGGTGGAGCAGAAGAGAGAAAATTAACCTTGATATCTGGGTTACGTTTTTCCACAAAATTTTTAATCAATTCAAAGATCTTTTTCCCATCCATATTTGGTACTAAACGCATGCTGATCTTGGCTTGTGCTTGATGAGGAACAATAGTTTTTACCCCTACTCCACTATAACCACCTGTAATGCCATGCACTTCAAAAGTTGGTCGGCTCATTATTGCTTCTAAGACGCTTACTGCATTATCAAAGCGCAGACTATTAAATCCATAAACTTTAATAAACCGATCAATATCAAAACCTGCGTCTAAAAAGCTTTGTAACTGCTCTTGAGTAATAGAAACAACCTCATCATAAAAACCTGGTATTTTTACCTCACCTGTGCTTGCATCATAACACTCGGC
This sequence comes from uncultured Clostridia bacterium, assembly GCA_964536575.1. Lineage (GTDB taxonomy): Bacteria > Acidobacteriota > Blastocatellia > Chloracidobacteriales > JADJPF01 > JADJPF01. The sequence continues at coordinate 8,940 of CAZHXL010000075.1, forward strand.
AATAATTTTACTTAATTCTCCTAGAGGATTACGTGCAGCACCTCCAACCAAACCTGAGTGGACATCTTTACTACCAGTTTGTAAATTTAAAGTAAAAGTAAGTAATCCTCTGAGTCCATAAGGGACCGCTGGTCTTTGCCGATTAATCCAAATAGTATCTGAAATCAAAACAGAGTTAGTCTTGGATTCTTCTGCACGATCTTTAAGGAAAAGATCAAAATTTGGGCTGCCAATTTCTTCTTCTAATTCCCATAAGAAACGAAAATTAAGAGGAATGTTGTTTTCTATTGCATAACGTACTGCATAAAGGGCAGTAAGCGCGGGGCCTTTATCATCAGTAGTACCTCGGCCCTCATAGCGGCCATCTTCCTTAAAGAAGGTAAAAGGTGCTCTATGCCATTCAGTAGGATTAGCAGGTTGAACATCTAGGTGATTGTAAATTGTGACTGTAGGATATTTTTCATCACGAATTAAATGACCAATAACACAAGGATAGCCTTCTGTAGGAGCTTTTTCTGCTTCTACGCCAATAGCTTTGAGATACTCAACAGCTAAGTCTCCCCCCCGTTCAATATCAGGGCGACGTTCTGGCTCCATGCTAACTGTAGGAATTTCAACAAATTGGGCTAATTTATCCTCAAATTCTAAGCGAATACCATTAATATATTCTTCCAAAGTGGGAAAAGATCTACTCATAATATTTTTACCAAATATGTTTAATGTAAGAGATTTATTAGAAAAATATGGGGCAGAAAGTTAGTCAAAACAGCTAAACTATATATCATTAAATTTATTATATGACAAACTATTTGTACTAAAAAAGCCCATTGATTTGTCTATAGGTTACTCTCAGATACCTTTACAGTAGATTAAGGTTTTATAGAATAGTTTAGCATAACAAATTCCCTGTATATAAACCTAGTAATTTGTTCCTGGAGCAGCACTCCTATTTTGAACTATTTTTACTCCCACACTCGCACCAATACGTGTAGCACCTGCGGCTAGCATCTCTTGGGCACCCACAAAATCTCGCACTCCACCAGCCGCTTTTACACCC
>CAZHXL010000075.1:10006-22448 GCA_964536575.1 uncultured Clostridia bacterium
ACTCTACGCATTAGGGAAACATCCTTTACTGTTGCTCCAGCCTTAGAAAATCCAGTAGATGTTTTTACATAATCTGCTCCTGCAGATTTACAAAGCAAACAGGCTTTTATTTTCTCTTCGTCTGTTAATAGTGCTGTTTCAATAATAACTTTTAACAATGCATCTTCTTGGTGTACAGCCTCAGCTAATTTTGCTATATCATCTTCTACTAAGTTATAATCCTGGGATTTCAATGCTCCTATTTGCATTACCATATCGATTTCTCTTGCACCATCAAAAATTGCTCTATGGGCTTCATAAACTTTAGCATCAGAAGCACTAGCACCTAGAGGAAACCCTACCACTGTACAAACTTCAACCCCTGTTCCACAAAGGTATTTTGCTGACTCTTTTACCCAAACAGGATTAATACAGACAGAAGCAAAACGATATTGACCAGCTTCAGAGCATAGCTTGCGTATTTCGCTACGAGTAGTTTCTGGTTTTAACAATGTATGGTCAATATATTGAGCCATATCACGAGCAGAAAGAGAGTCTATTGGAGGCAGTCCTAAACGTGAGGCACCAGCAGCCACAGCTACTTGCATTCGGTGAACACAGCCCACAGTACAACAATCTGTACAAGCAGGAGAAGCAAAGCTTGAGTCTCCTCCTAAGCGTTCTAATACTTCATCAATAACCTGTTTAATAAAAGCTTCCATCATAGCATTTTGGCTCATGGTTAATTTCTGCCTTGATATTTATTTTTTGATATATTGTTTTTCAATATCTACAATCTTAGCAACTCGACTTAAGTGACGTTCTTCGGTAATGCTAGTTTCTAACCAAACTTTAACAATTTCTCTCATTGCTTCTAGAGTAATCATTTTTCCGCCTAAAGTCAGCACATTAGCATCATTATGTTCACGGCTATTACGAGCTAAGGCAACACTATTAGCCATTGCTGCTCGTACTCCAGGAAGTTTATTAGCTACCATACAAGAGCCAATTCCTGCGCCATCAATAATAATGCCTAGAGAAAAATTCCCCTGTGAGACTCCACTAGCGACCATAAAAGCATAATCAGGATAATCAACAGCTTTAGTATCATTGGTGCCAAAGTCATGATAGTCAACAGCTAGCTCTGTTAGAAAAACTTTTAGTGCCTCCTTCATTTCATAACCACCATGATCAGCAGAAAGAGCAATTATGCGTTTTTTTCCACGCCGAAGACGGCGAGTAATTTGTAACTGGCGTGAATTAATTAGATCTCTTGCTAAAGGTGTAATGATTGCACTTTCTGCAAGTTGGATTTGCGCGCCCTCCGCTAATGTTTTTAAGTCTTGTTCGGTAATAACCTGTTTTTCCGAAAGATCTAGCATAGTCTTGATCCTTAGTGATGGCTTGACAGCAAAGCAAGGGATTTTTTATAGTGACCTATTTTAGGCTAATCCTTAAATTTTGACCAAGCTAGTTTACCATAAAGAAAAGGTATTGTTATGATCACTGACATCCAACCTTCAGAGTTTAATAACCCTAATTTAGAAGTTTTGATCAGTGCGGAGAAACTACAAGCACGTATTGAAGAATTAGGGGCACAAATTACCCGTGACTATGTAGGAAAAGATCTCTTACTTGTTTGTGTTCTAAAAGGAGCTTGTATTTTCCTAAGCGACCTTATACGAAATATTGATTTACCTTTATGCCTAGATTTTATTGCTGTTTCTAGTTATGGAGGAGCATCAAAATCTTCTGGAGAAGTACGTATATTAAAAGATTTAGATGCTAGCCTAAAAGGTAAAGACGTTTTAGTAGTAGAAGATATTGTTGACACTGGTTTAACCTTAAATTACCTACTAGATATTTTTCACCGCCGAGAAGCTAATTCTGTCTCGGTAGTAGCCTTTCTAGATAAACCCTCTAGACGGGTACGCCAAGTTGATGTTGCCTATATTGGTTTTGAAATACCTAATGCATTTGTTGTGGGTTATGGGTTAGACTATGCAGAACGCTATCGTAATCTACCTTTTGTTGGCGTAGTAAAAACCGAGAATCCATAACTAAATCAAATACTTAAGCATTGCTATAAATAATATATATTTCAATCTATTAACACTTAAGTATTACTATTAGTTATTATTTTTCTTTCTGCACTATGCTTGAAACTTAAATGATGGGGATGGTAAAATGGTTTCGTTTTCGTCATTTAACTTAAAACCCATTACTAAAATTCTGGGCTAACACCAAGCCGCTCTTGGTGCTTTTTAATAAAATCGGCACTCTGCCAAGTAATTTCCAGATTTATTATTGAGAGGGGAACCAATGATGTTTTGTCCCTTCTGCGGCCATCAGAACCGGGACGGTAAGAAATTTTGTCGCCAATGTGGTCGCACTTTGCCAGCACCAAAAACTAGTACTGGTACAACTCCTCTTCCCCACTATAACAGTTTCACTCAAGAGCCTGTAAGCTCTAGTGTAGAAACTAATTTTCCTCTTAACAATCAAAATCAATCTACTCCTGCTAATCAATTAATTGATCAAAACCTTAATGGTTTTTCTCCTTCTATTGATAACTCATCCAGCTCATCAGCAATAACCCCTCAATGGCAACCAGACGTTGCTCTAAAAAGTAACCAAGAGTATGTTGAAGGAGCAGAGCTAGAAGACCAGTTAAATCAATTTACTCAAAACTTACTACCTGATACTGTTGGGTTTGAAGTCCCAAAATCTATGCCTTCTTTGGGGGGGAATGGTGAGAGTGGCTATCAAAAACCTAATGGAATATCAGCCAATAATCCTACAGCCAAGCCTCAAATTAGTTTTTTTAGTTCTTCTGGACTAGATTTGAAAAAAAGCCCTTCGCCAACAAAACTTCCTTCTACTCGTGAATCAAAACCCATAGTTGATTTTAATGACTATAATGATGGAGATTATCCAACTGATGAAATGGAAGCTTTATTTGATAGAAGTGGGGAAAAAACAGAAGATATTCCTATACTAACAGAGAAAACGGCTGATATGCCTGTACTAATAGAAAAACCAACCAATATCGCTATTGTGAAACCTCCAGTTAATTCAAACCCCACTACTTCCAACACTTTTAATATCTCTAATATTACTCCAGTAATACCCCCTAGTACTATAAAACCTAGTCCTACCACACACAGTATATCAACTAATAATATTGTTTCTAATAATGCCTCACGCCCTTTACCAGCAATGCTTTCCATTACTTCGCCAACAGGAGCACTTGTAGAGAATTCTCAACGTACAGAACGAGTCATCTTAATAATTCTTACTTTAATTGCATTAATTGGGATAAGTATTTTAGTTTGGATTTTAATTTTAAGACCACTAGGAATTGTTTATTGTCCAGCAATTCCTAGTGAAATTGCAAAGGACATAACTTTTCGACTACCTCAGATCAATTGGCTTGAGCTAATGTCGCTTTTGCGCTATAACTCTTTAGTAGGCTAAAATCCAGGGTTTACTCTAAAATATTGCCTATTAGTTATTAGACTTTAAGTATTTTGCAAGTTAAAAGCTATAAATCGAAAATTCTATGAAGATCAATAAATTAGTTATTTCTCTAATTATTAGCTTATTATGGTTAGGCATATCTGTTGATTTAAGCTTAGCTCAACCTGCCATTGGAAGACCAGATCCTCCTAAACCAGTAGCTACCAATCCTCCTACTAACCCAACTCCTCCACGTAAGGTTTCTAAAACACGGCGCACTCCTCGTAATAGTAATGTACCTACATCTGCTGTTCCTAGAGGTAAATCTTTGGATTTTTATGTTACTAAAGGCACAGAAGTACTTGATAATGGAGACTTTGAATTAGCGGCAGAATATTTTCAAGAAGCTGACAAAAAACGTAAAGACCGTACAGCAACACCAGAACTACTAGACTTACTTGATAAACAAATTCAAGTAGCTAAATTACATATAGAATCCGATGATACAGAGGATACTCAAAAAGCATTAAATAATTACTTAGAAATCCTTAAGCTTCGCCCCAATGATCCTAAATCTAGAGAGCAACTCCCTGACCTTTACAACAAAATAGCAGATGATGCATTAAACCAAAAAGATTATGACCGAGCTGTAGAAAGTCTTGATACATTAATTGGGCTAAATCCTACTACTAAAGAAGCAAAAGAAAAATTACTGCCAGCATTACTTGGGCGTGGCGAGGCAGCACTTAGTAAAGGTAAGGATGATATTGCCCAAAATAGTTTTCGACGCGTATTAGATCTGGATCCTCAAAATCAGTTAGCCCAACAAAAGTTGCGTGTTTTAGATCTAAAAGGATTACTAGAATTTGCTGAGAATAAACTTAAGGCTGAGGCTTATGAAGATGCAATGGTTAAATTTAAAGAAGCCTTATCAATAGATCCAGAAAATGAGCAAGCTCAACGTGGCGCAAAAACGGCTGAAGGAAATTATCAAAAACTTAAAGCAGAACAGCTTTATGCTAATAGAAAATACTCTGATTCAGAAAAAATTTATCAAGTAGCACTAGTAATTTTACCAGATGATGAAAAAATTAAAGCTCGTTTAGAAGAAATCGCTATTCGTCTTAAACCAGCCAGTGCTATGAGGGGAAAAAGCGTTTGGTCAGGCAAAATCAATAACCCAACAAAACTAAAAATTACAGGTAAAGAAATTAAATATGAAGGAAGTGGTGATGGCTCAATTAATGAGCGGTTACCAGAAATAGGCTATCTAGTTAAGAAAGTTAAAGCCCTTTTAGGAGGTGTTCCTATTAAGATAGTGGAACAACCTTCTGCTAGTAATAAATACACAACAACTATATCTATTGAAGCTAAAAAGCCTAAAAATGTTTCTTTTGAAATTGAATGGGAGCTTAAACGGCAAGGCAAAGTTAGCTGGCAAGGACAAATTAATGGTCGTAGTCTTATAAGAGTCCAAGGCTCATTTGTTGATATTGAACAAGTTAGTGGTATACCTGCCAAAGATGTTAGTTATGAATCAGACCCTCTTCCTGCTCAAGAAGCAACAATTAAGGTTAATAAGCTAAGTGGTTCTCCTGAAGTTCGTTTAATAGAAGCTCCTTCGTCTAGTAATTCCTATATTGCTATCTTAGAAATAGAAAGCTCTAGCAGCGATCTTGAGCCGCTTGTCTTCCAATTAGAGTGGTTATTAAAGTAATATTAAACTACACTTATGCGTTAAATAAACCGAGCAAGTAAGCTCGGTTTTTACTTTGCTTAACAAACTAAATCTTATTTGATCAAGGAGAAAACTCAATGAGTGATAAGTTTCAGCCCTTTACTGTGGGTGATTGGTATAATCGACAATCCCAACCTAGTAGTACTCCTACGCAAGATGATCAAATTAACTTTGAAAGAACCTATCCTGCTTTCCAACGTTATCTTACCACAGAAAATTTTAGTAGTTTATTTCAAAAGTGTGATAACACTTGTACAGAGCTGGATCGCCTTGTACGCACAGACAGTAATGATATAGCAGCACAAGCCCAGCATGCAATTAATGCCTATGGTTTATCGATACAATTAGCTAAAGAACTTTTAGAGCTAAAAGCTAAGTTTCGCGGTTGGTAAGTGGCTATTAAGCTGTTCCTTGATTAAGCTAGCGCGGAAAATTTCTTAATTAGTTGAGCAACTTTTAATTGTGACTTCCGATAATAGGTGTGATCAAACGCTTGTCGTTTGAATAACATGCATAGGAAGGAAAATAAAAAATGGCTATTCAAGGATTAAATCAATCTCAATATAATTTAAATAATATTCGCTCTCTTACTGGTAATGCTTCTGCTTCTACTAGCAGTGGTGGCACATTTGATCTTGGTGGTTCTTCTAGCAGTAGCAGTAATTCGGGTAACATTGGCGAAGGCAATCTAGGATTAGGCGATGTTAATAGCAAAGATGCCAATGTAGAAAGTGCATTAAATTCTGTTGCTGGCGAGAGTGCAATTCAACAACAATTCAAAAATCAGTTATCATTAATCAATTTACAAGAACGTATACAAAATCAATCTCGTACTTCAGCAATATTAACTAATATTCTTAAGTCTCGTCATGATGCAGCGTTAGATGCCGCTCGTAACCTTAAGTAGGGAGTTTATAGATGCCAAAGCTAAACGTGGAAGTTTCTCATGAGGAATTAACCTTTTTAATGGAAGCCGCTACTATTTATCGGGATGCGGGAAAGTATCAACAAGCTCGTGATGTAGTTCGTGGTTTAATAGCTTTAAGGCCAGACTCTGATATTCCATTAGTTACTTATGGCACTATCCTTTTTGCAGAAAATAACTTTGATGAAGCAATCACTTATTATCAAAGCGCGATAGAAAAACAACCTGATAGTATTTATGCTTATGTTCATTTGGGTGAAGCCTTTTTTATGAAAAAAGAATTTTCTATGGCACGTCAACATTTAACACGTGTCATAGAATTAAGTCCCGAAAGCCCGCATGGACAAATGGCACGCTCGATTTTAGAAGTCATTGAATAGGATGCTTGTAGAAACGCAGAATAACTTTTCTGTGAGGTAAATTTATGAAAATAGACAGATTTAATACTCCTGATTTTAATTCTTTTAATGATGTTAAAAACGTAAAAAACCAAGATGTTAATCGTAGTAATTTTGAGTCTCAATTAGATAATATTAATATTCGCTCTAATAATTCTAGTGCTTCTCCAATACAGAATGAATTAGCAAGTATTGCGCAAGGAGCAGATTTTAATAATTCTATTTCTTCTCGCATTGCAATTGATAAAGCTGCTCATACATTTGTTAATAACTTAATTAGTCCTGAATTAAAAGACAAAATTAATATGAGTAATTTGATGTCCGCTATGTCAGATTTTGCCCAAAATGATCCTATTATGAGCCAAAAACTACAAAGACTATTAGTTCGTCTTGCATAGATAGTTTTTCTAAAACTTTCTAAACAAAGCACAAAAGGTATAACTTTTATATTTTTTGTGCCTTTTTGTTTCTAAGTTATTTCTGCTTCTTTATTTCCTCTATAAGAGATTTTAAAACACCTTCTGGTAAATCTGTTGCATACCAATAAGTGTTATAAATTAATGGGTATTTTTCATTTACTTTTTCTCCTATTAATGGGGCAATACTTTCTTCATTTTCGTTTACTTTTAGTTTTATTAGTTTTGTTTTATTAGGCAACACATTTTTAATCTCACCATAGCCAATAGCTATTGGCGTTTGAGTAACCACTAACAAAGGTTTGTTAAAGTCAATATTAATATGTGAGGGTTTGATTACTTTTTCTTGAAAAATTTTATCAATGAATTGATTATCTTCAAGTTTATATGCAACTATTGGAAAATCTTCTATAGCTAGAGGTTTCCCACTAGAAATTTCTCCTAGATAAATCCTTTGAAGTTGTTTTAAGGTAAGTTCATTTATTGGACTAAATTCACTAGTGTATATGCCTAGTGCAGAATGTTGAATATGTATCTCTCGCACTGGTTTACCTATCATTAAATCTAAATGTTTTTTTTCCTCTGCTAATAATGGCTCTGTAGTTTGAATAATATGAACTATCCCTTGTGCAAATTCTGCTAAAGCAACTCTTTCATTTTTTGGCACGATTATTAACGAAATACCCATATGCTTACGCATAACAATATCAGCTATATTTGTTAATCTATCTTGATTTAATTTAGCACCAGAAATAATAATTTGTAGTTTTCTGTTAATTTCATTGCTATTTTGTCTAGGATTATTATGCAAGTACATCGCTAACAACAAAGCACTTTGAGCAACTAATGCTATAGATAAAATAATTATTATTGTTGTATAAACTCGTTCACGCTTTTTATATGGCCTAGGATCTAAAGCTAGCGTAGTTGTTCTAGCAGAGTGTCGAGAAACACCTAAATTATTAGCAATAAAAGTACTTTCTTTAGAAGAAACAGCATTTTCTGATGAAGAGAATTTTCTTTCCGAAGAGATCCTATCTGGTGACGCAGAAACATCTATTTTTATATTAGTAATAAATGATGTGTCTGTAGGTTCGCTTGTTTCATCGCCACCTAAAAAATTACTACCTAGTTTGTCGGTTTTATCTGTTTTATTCATACCTGTAAAACCACGCTGGAAACTTAACATAAGCTAATTCTACTATAAATATATTTAATATAACACAATAGGAAAGTTTATCCTCATAAGAGTTGCTGAGTGCTTAAAAGAGCTGCTAGGATCGCAGTTTTCGGAAAAAAAACTAACCAAAGAAAGTTTGCATCATATACAATTAATAAGATTTTGATTTGCTATAGAATTAAAAACATGAAATATCCAGCAATATTATTTCTTCTAGTTTTAACACTTACCTTTACAGCTTGTCCATTTAAAAAGAAAAAAGAACTACCTCCTTGGACAATATATCAAAAAAACACAGAAATAGCCTTGCAATCGTTAAAAACGTTGCAAACTCTTGAGTTTGCAGAAACAAACTTAGTACTTTATAAAGAAACCTTAAAAAATACGGAGACTACTATAGATCTGTTCTTAGCTTCTAATCGAACTGATCCTCCTAGAACATCTTATTTAGAGATAGAAGCAGCCTTACAAGATTTTCGCCTAGCATTAGAACTTACGGAAAGAAAACGTGCTACAGCAGGAGATAATTTTTTTGCTGGCAAACTCTTTGCTAAAAATGATGCTAAGCTATTTTCCCGAGTTCAACAGCGTTATAAGCTTGGCCCAGAACTACAGACATCTTCACATAGTTACTATTATATAGATCCTATACTACATGAAGCCTTACGCTCAGCCAATAACCATATTGAACGAGCAAGTAAAAAAGTCAAAGACGAGGTTCTACTTGAAGCTAAAGCAGCCAAAGCAGCTAAAAATGACACAAAGTCTGATGAAAAAAACTTAGAAACCGCCCCCACCCCACTACCGTCTAATACTGTGTCTAAACCTCAAAACTCACCATAAAATGGTGCTGATAAAATAATACCACCCACAAGTAGTTTATTTGTTAGCTATCACTGAAAATCACTATACAATAAGTGGTTTTAGCGATAAGCTATAGAAAATTTTAAGCTAGTTATACCAAAGATAAAAATATAGTAAGTCAAATAACCTAATAACGAGTGGAAAAAGTATGGAAAAAACTCTGCCAACCCAACACCTACTTGTAGACCTTTTTGGAATATCAAAAGACAAACTTAGTAATCAAGACTTTTTCCTACAACTACTAAAAGATACAGTTAATTCACAACTATCTCTTTTATCAGACCCCATTCTAAAAAATTTACCTTCTGGCGGTTATACAGGAGTACTTTTATTTGAAACAGGCCATTTATGTTTTCGTGCTCACCCTGAAGCAAATCATTTAGCAATCGATGTGTTCCTACAAGATGAAATAGACCCTGAAAAAATATTCGCGCTCTGGGCGAAAAACTTTTCTCCAGAAATGATAAGAAAGACCACTATTACTCGTGGATTGTATGACTTTTAACCACAATTAGTAGATTTGATAATTAGACAAATTTTTGATCCAGTTTTTCAACTTCACCTACAAAAACTAAGCTATATAAGCAACTACAAGTTACCTCAAAAACCCACAATATATTGGATTTTGCTGTTGACAACACCAAATCCTTAGGGCTAGCATTGCGACATCAAACCAACTTGTAAACAAACATTTATGCTTAATTCTACGTACAGTATTTTTCTAGGTTTGGTAAGGTAATTATATTCCTATCAAAACATTAATTTATAAATCATAAAATACGTAAGAATTCACACTGATTATTAAAGCTGTTTTGCACTACAAGAAGTTTGTAACTTTGATAAAAAATAAATCTTTTGGAGAGCAAAGATAATGAGTGCTAGTGCTAGCAAGCTATGCGATCAACAAACACTGAGTATTAACACACAAAAAGTTGTTGCTAAGCGTTATGCTTTAAAAGATTGGGAAGGTAATGCTTTAGAAGACTGGGAAGCTATTTGCAAAAGAGTAGTAGGAGCAATCTCTAAAGCAGAAAAAGATTCAAGTGAAAGACAGCGTTTTTATAATTCTGCTTATCAGCTAATGATAGAACGTAAATTTATTCCTAACACCCCTTGTTTAGTTAATGCAGGTAAAGCTGATGGACAATTAGCTGCTTGTTTTGTTATCGATGTACCCGATTCTATTGCTGGAATATTAGAATCCACCAAAGCAGCAGGAATTATACATAAGACAGGTGGAGGCACGGGATTTACCTTCGAAAAACTACGTCCATCTGGTGCTGTAGTCGCGTCAACTCATGGAGTAGCCTCTGGCCCTGTTTCGTTTATGAATATTTTTAATACCATGACAGAAACAGTAAAACAAGGCGGTGTGCGTCGCGGTGCTAATATGGGCATTTTGCGTGTAACCCACCCTGACATTTTACGCTTTATTCATGCTAAAAATGATCAAGCATCTTTAACTAACTTTAACATCTCTGTCACAGTAACAGATGCTTTTCTAGAAGCAGTAGACCGCAATGAGTGGTTCCAAACAGAGTTTAATGGCAAGATTTGGGAAAAACCAATATTTGATCCTCCTACAGGCAAAGATTATGAATATGAAGGGCAACCCCCCCCACGCCCAGGAATGATTTATGCTCCTGATATTTGGCGACGTATTGTTGAATCTGCTTGGAAATATGCTGAACCAGGAATAATTTTTATTGATGAAGTAAATCGACATAATTACCTAATGAATTCTATGGGAGCAATTTATAGCTGTAATCCTTGCGGCGAGGAATTTTTACATTTTTATAACTCATGTAATCTTGGTTCAGTAGATGTTGCTAAGTTTTGTGACTGCAATGGTATTGATTGGGATGATTTACGTGTTGCTGTACATACTAGTATGCGCTTTTTAGATAATGTAGTTGATGTTTGTACTTGGCCACTGCCTCAAATTGATGATGTAGTACATCGAACTCGTCCTGTTGGCCTAGGAATTATGGGCTATGCTGATGTCCTATTAAAACTAGGGATTCGTTATGGTTCACAAGAAAGCTTAGAGATAGCAGATAAATTAATGAAGTTTGTTCGTCGTGAATCTTGGGAAGCAAGTTTTAATTTAGGTCTAGAAAAAGGTGTTTTCCCAGAACTTGAACCAAACCGGGCACTCTATGAAAACTTCCTTTATAACGAAATTGGTATTGATTCTAGTCGTCCATTAACCCCACGTAATTATGAAACCACTACAATTGCTCCTACTGGCACGATTAGTTTAGTAGCGGAAACTTCATCAGGTATTGAACCTAATTTCTCTTGGGCATATGTTCGTCAAGACACTTTAGGCAAACGCTTCTATGTTCATCCATTAGCAGCAGAAGCATTAGGTATTAAGTATGACCCAACCGATGAAGCTTCTATTGAAATGGCTGCTCAACAAGTAGTAGATCGTCAAGCTGAGTTACCTGACCACTTTATTAATGCTTATGAGATTGGTGGGGAAGAACATGTTCGTGTGTTAGCAACTTTTCAAAAGAATGTAGACAATTCTATTTCCAAAACTTGCAATGGAGCAACAACAGACACTGTTGCTGATGTAGATAGGCTTTATAGATTAGCTCGTAGCTTAAAAGTAAAATGTGTTTCCTATTACCGCGATGGAAGCCGTGAAGGTCAAGTACTTACAGCTATTAAGGCATCGGACTCAGCCAAGAAAGTAGAAGAAACCCAACCTGCGACAGCAAAGCCTGCGACAGCAAAGCCTGCGACAGTTACGAGTAAACCTCTTAGTAAGCCAGAAGAAATGGCTAAACCTTCTCAAACGGCTGTGACGACTAGGGTTCATCTAGAAAGACCTAAAGAGTTACTTGGTTATACTTGGCGAATTTCTTTTGATGGATTAAACCTATATGTCACGGTTAATCATGATTATAACCGAGTATTAGAAATTTTTGCTTCTGGCCCAGTTAGTCCTTCTGTAGGATTACTAGCCTCTAAAATGTTACGTGGTGGCTTTGAAGCTGAAGAATTAGCTCGTAGTTTAAACAAAGTTAATGGTACACATTCAATTTGGTTTAACCAACGGCTTTGCACTTCTCCAGAACAAGCCATTGCCGAATGTATCTTGATTACAAAACGTCGTTTAGAAGGTAGGTCAGACACGTCTCGAAATAAAGTTGTTTCTTCCATTATTGGCGTTTGTCCAGAGTGTTCTGGACAACTTGAACATGCCTCTAATTGTGATACTTGTCGTGATTGTGGCTACTCTAAATGTAAGTAGCAATAAGCCTCTAAGAATTGTCCTGTCCATTTAAAAATAATGGGATGTATTTATCATACATCCCATTATTTTTTACACTTTGTTAATAAGATCAATTAATCTATTTCTACTCAAAGCGTATGATTTCGTGGCCAATATCTTGAAAAGGTTTATCGCTTTTTTTAAAAGAATCTAAAAGAGTTTCTAAAGAACTTGCATCATCTCCAATAAAAATATAA
>CAZHXL010000075.1:22458-23562 GCA_964536575.1 uncultured Clostridia bacterium
CTTTAGATGTTCGACGGACTCTATAAATAAAAGCTTTATACTTTTTGGTTAAGTCTTCTAATTTTAATATTGTCTCTTTTCCAAAAACTCCCTCTTTAGATGAAAGGTCTTTTACTTTATTTGAATAAAGAAACACCACCCCACCCAAATCAGCCTGTGTTTCAAATGGCCATTCTCCACCAAAACTTGTAGTGCTAGTATTAATACCTCGAATGGATTGGTTAAATTTATTAGCCAAAGGTTGAAGAGTGTTATCATAATAAACCATCCCTCTACTTTTTAGGTCAAGTAATGGACTTGCTACTGTTTCTGAAAGTGACTGACTTACAATTGAGATATACTCATCAGCAAAAGCATCAAAAATAGTTTGGCCTGCTGCAATTCTGCGTTCTACAAGCCTTAATACAGATTTGGAGGCTTTGTCAATAAAGTATTCATTATAAAAAGATTTATCTTTTGAAAAGTATTTTTCAAACCTACTTTTGTCTACCATCATCTCAGTAACTAGACCATTGCCAATTGCTGTAGCTAGTGCTTCATCCAAAATACTATATAACCCAAGAGAATAAGAAGAGCTAGACTTAAGAAAAGCTTCTAGTAGTTGAACTTGTTTCTCAATTGGAGCAAGAGAATAAAAATAATGGAAGACTTCATGTAAGACTACATCTATACGTTGCTCTGGTTTCTCACCTTTTACTATCTCGATTACTGCATAGTTTTCTACTAGAATGGCACTTGTAGGAAAATTACTACTATTTTCTTCATTTTTCGTCTTAGGTCGAAATACTAAATTAAAATATACTGTATGATTTTCAGGTATTTTAGCACCATAGAATTTTGCTACTTTGCCACAATAATTAACTAAAGCCTTTCGATTAATTAGATCGATGAAGTCTTTTGTAGATTCTTCGACCTGAGTTTTTGCCTCTGCAATCCACCAAGAATGGAATCGGGGTTGAAAATGTCGGATAATTTCAACAAATTCATTTATATCTGATGGTTTTACGATAAACACCAAATTGTGTTGATATTCCTGTAAGTCTTTTGCCTCAAAGCCAGCTATTTGCAGTTTCTCATAAAAATCTAAATAATAAGGATAATTTA
>CAZHXL010000075.1:23572-24079 GCA_964536575.1 uncultured Clostridia bacterium
GGTAAGAAGAGATTTTTGGATCTTGTTGATTTTGTTCAATTACATTAAAGTTTTGATGATACTTCTCCCAAAGTTTTTGCCATCTTTCAAGTTGTTTCTGATCTTGGCTAGACCACTGAAGTTTAGTAGCCCAAAGATCTTTATAAGCCTCATCCGAACCTGTAACATGTCCAGCAAGGCAGTTAAGTTGATATAAAAGATTATTTATCTCTGAGGCACTAAATTTAAAATCAAACTCCTTGCCTTTTATCGTTTCATCCGCCACCCTAGCATAAGATACTTGGAAGTTTACGAGAATAAAGCAGATAATTATAATAGTACGAAATAGCATGTGTTTTCCTAATAATGATGTTGAAAACTAAACTTACTAATATAATTATACTAGATAGCTCATGACAACCACTACGGCTATTACCTTTATTAGCTCTTAATTTTACCCATCACTGTTTTTAGTAAAATAGACTTAAGCCTTACTTCGTCCTCAAATTGAGCTTTTATTTCTGCAAT
>CAZHXL010000076.1:0-450 GCA_964536575.1 uncultured Clostridia bacterium
AAAGACCTACCTTGGGATGCTAGCCAGTCCCAAGCACTAGAATTGCTAAGTTAAACAACTGTAAGGGTATAAAAGTAGTGCTTAGCGGAATAACTGACAAATAACATTCTCAAGGCGAACTTAACCACAGAAATGTGAGGTAAACTTTACTATGTCAAAAGTATTTGTACTAGACCAAAACAAAAAAGCATTAGATATGTGCTATCCTGGACAAGCCAGAAGGTTATTAAAAGCAGGGAAGGCGGCAGTCTATAAGCTTTATCCCTTCACAATAATACTTAAACAGGAAGTTGTAGACCCAGAACTACAGCCATATCAAATAAAACTAGACCCAGGAAGTAAAACAACTGGAATAGCTTTAGTAAACCAAGAGACAGGAGAAGTAGTTTTTGCTGCTGAAATAGAGCATAGAGGAGAAATTATTAAAGCTAGTCTAGATAGTCGTCGTGG
>CAZHXL010000076.1:460-2741 GCA_964536575.1 uncultured Clostridia bacterium
CCGCAGCCGGAGGGCCCGAGCAGCGCGAGAAACTCCCCTTCGTAGACCGTGAGGTCGATGCCGTCAACCGCGACGACGGCCCCGAAGGTCTTGACGAGCGAGCGAGCTTCGATCATCCGGACACCATCACCCGCCGGGAAGCTCGAAGAGCAAGAAAAACCCGTTATCGTAAGCCAAGGTTTAATAACAGGATACGCTCATCAGGATGGTTGGCACCAAGTCTTTTAAGCAGAGTAGCAAATGTAGAAACTTGGGTAAGGAGACTAATAAAACTATGCCCAATAAGTGGAATTAGTTTAGAGTTAGTAAAGTTTGATACACAGCTAATGCAAAATGCTGAAATTAATGGAGTTCTCTACCAACAAGGAACTTTGGCAGGCTACGAACTGAAGCAGTATTTACTGGAAAAATTCCAGCGTAAATGTGTTTATTGTAGTAAGAAAGATATTGCTTTACAGATAGAGCATATAGTGCCAAAAAGTAGAGGTGGAACTAACAGTGTAACAAACCTAACTTTAGCTTGTGAAAAGTGCAACCAGAAAAAAGGTACTAAAACAGTTTTAGAGTTTGGCTATCCCAAAATTCAACAACAAGCAAGACTTCCACTAAAAGATGCTGCTGCGGTAAATACAACTAGATGGGCAATATTGGGCAGGCTAAAAAGCTTTGCATTGCCAGTAGAAACAGGTAGTGGAGGGTTAACTAAGTTTAATAGAACTAATCAATGCTTACCAAAAGCACATTGGATAGACGCAGCTTGTGTAGGTAGTAGCACTCCATCAAAGTTAGATATTAGCAAAGTTAAAGTACTGGAAATAAAGGCTACTAGACAAATGTGCTTAATGAATAAGTTTGGTTTTCCTAGGACAAAAGCTAAAAGTGGAAAGAAATTCTTTGGCTTTGCAACAGGAGATATGGTTAAAGCTTTAGTTACTAGCGGGAAAAAGATTGGTATTTATACAGGCAAGGTTGCTGTTAGAGCTAGTGGCTTTTTTAATATTACCTACAACAAAACTACTATCCAAGGCATTAATCATAAGTATTGCACGCTTTTATTTTCTTGTGATGGTTATTCTTATTCTTTTAAGAAAGGGGATGGCGATTCCTCTCCGGCCTAAAAACCGGAGTTTCCTCGCCAAAGAGGGATGAATCAACTAGCATTACTGATCCCAGAAAACAGTTCAATAAAAAAACACTCAAAATCTATTCGTGTTTTGGGTATAGACTTAGGTACAACTAATTCTGCGGTAGCAGAAATAGTTTGGGAAAATAATGAGCATAGCCCAATAAATGTTCAATGTTTAGAAGTTGCTCAACATACCCCTGACGGGGAATATTCCCATGTACTCGTCCCTTCAATACTAGCCCTACATGAAGGACAAGTTATTATAGGAGAAGGTGCTAAACGACTGCGAAGTAGGGCATCAGAATTAAATCTAAAACCAAATCAAAACCTTTTTTATGAATGTAAAAATGATATAGGGATTATGAGAACCTACCATATGGCACCAGAAGGGTTTCGCTCTGCGGCTGAAATTGGGGGTTACTTACTAGAGTTTTTACATCAGTCTGCTTTAGATAAAAATGCTATGGTTGCCAGTCGCGTAGTAGTAACAGTCCCAGCATCGTTTCAAGCTGCCCAACGCCATGACACCCTAAAAGCCGCCGATTTAGCAGGATTACACCTAACAGGAGGTGATTTACTAGATGAGCCTATTGCTGCTTTTCTTGATTATTTAATTACTTACCGAGAGACTTTTATCAAAGAATCTACTGAACCAAAAAGCTTAATAGTATTTGATTTTGGTGGAGGGACTTGTGATGTAGCACTCTTTCGTCTACAAATGCCTAATCGTAGTCGTAGGTTAAAAACTTCTCCGCTAGCAGTTTCACGCTACCACAGATTAGGCGGAGGTGATATTGATGCTGCAATTGTCTATGATGTGCTTATTCCTCAGCTAGTAAAAGAAAACGAACTATCACAATTTGATTTAACCTTTGAAGACAAGAAAAAATTTCTTGAACCAGCCCTATTAGGTATCGCCGAAGCATTAAAAGTAGGTTTATGTGGAGAAATCTTACAACTACAAAAATTTGGTAAGTATGAATCTGTCAGTAAATCACAGGTTTTTAAGCAACAACCAGGAACATTTTCTTACAAATTAAAAAACCGTGTTCTTACCTTACAATCTCCTAAGCTTACAGCAGCCCAATTTGAGGATATTCTTAAACCTTTCCTAGACCCAGACTTAGTTTTTGCCCGTGAAACAGAATACCGTAT
>CAZHXL010000076.1:2751-5344 GCA_964536575.1 uncultured Clostridia bacterium
TTTTGCTCCACTACAGGACGCACTTGACCGTAGTGGCCTTACTAGTAAACAAGTAGATTATTGTTTGTTAGTTGGAGGTAGTAGCCTCATCCCTCAAGTAGTTCAGGCTGTGGGAAAATATTTCCCTAAAGCAAAATTAATGACCTATTCTGACCGTAACCTAGTGCAAACTGCTATTGCTCGTGGAGCAGCCTACCATGCATTAGTCCTAGCCCTATATGGTAAGGGAATGGTACAGCCTGTTTGTCATGATGCTATTTCCATTCGTGCTGAGTCTGGACTAGTAGAATTAATTGCTAAAGGCGCGGATCTGCCCTATCCAGAGGATGGTTCTTATGCAAAATGCTTTTCTTTAGCTGTGCCAGAAACCACAAATTTTTCTGTAGATCTTAGAGTAGAGATTGTTGGTGGAGATGAGGAAAGAAAACTTTTTAGTCAAATTTGGCAAATATCTGGCCCAGTAAGAAAAGGCGATAAACTTTGCTTAGAATATCGCTATGATGAAAATCAAGTCCTAGACCTACGAATGCGTCTTGCAGATGCTGACGAACTAGAAGAACCATTTGTTGCAACAATAGAAAACCCTCTTACCAATGTAGTTAACCCGCAAAGTAGGAGACTAAAAATTGATGAAATAGAAGAAGACCTGCGAAATAAAAAATACCCAGCCTATCGTGTCCCAGATAAACTAGTTGAACTAGCAGAAAATTATGTAGAACTTGGTCAACGTGAAAAAGCTGTTGATTACTTAAAAAAAGCTTTGCAAGGTAAAAATGGGGTAGATGCTAGTATCTTAAATAAATTAGGGATTTACTTTGGTGAAATGGGTGATTATGAGCGGGAAGAAAAATTTTATAGAGAAGCTGCTGCCGCCTCTCCTTCCTGGAGTACGCCTTGGTTTAATTTAGCCTTAGCCCAAAAGAAGCGTAAACGCTACTCAGAAGCAATTGAGTCTTTAGAAAAAGCTTTCTCAATCAGACGTGAAGGGCCTTACTTAATATTAGCAGGACAAGTAGCAGATGCTTGCCACAAAACCTCTGACCGGGATAAATACTTAAAAGAAGCATTTGAAGCTTTTAGCTCTGTTTCTGCCTTAGATGATTGGGAATTAGGTTGGATTTTAGCTGGAGCAAGGCTAGCTGGAAAAAATGACTTGATTGAGCAAATACAACTCGAACAAAGACGGCGTAAAGAACGCAGAGAATTAGTGATAGAAAGAGGGGTACTACCAATTATTACGCCTGGTATGCAGAAGGTTTCGGAATGAAGACATTACTAGCCGCTAAATCTGAGCTTACTCCCGCACAATCACGTGTAATAGAAATGAGTGCAACAGAAAATCGAGTGATTTTTGGTGTTGCTGGCACGGGTAAGACTCAAGTACTACTTCATCGTGCCCGCTATCTTTCTGATAGCCTAAAGATTCCTTCTAATCGCTATCATATTTTTGTCCAAAACAATGTGATGAAAGCCTATTTACGCTCATCACTATCTTTATTAAATATTTCTGACACCGCTATTTCAACTTTTAATTCTTGGTGTGTAAGTTTTTATCGTTACCATATAAATACTGTGCTGCCAGAAAACCAAGACAAAACCCCTCAGTTTGATCTAATTCGTAGAGGAATTTTAAGTAAAATAAAATTTGCTGATGGCTCTTCTTTTTTTGATAATATTTTTCACTCTATGCTAAATATGGTGCGCCCTAATAATATTACAGTACCTATTTATGATTTTGTCCTAGTAGACGATGGTCAAGAATTAGATAGCATCTCATTAGATATTATTAGTACCATTGCTAGGCATATTACAGTAGTTGCAGATGATAAGCACAAACTTAATGATGTAGGGTTAAGTAGCACAGAGCTTTTAATTAAACTTAAGCAGCGTTATTCTTTGCACTTAAACGGGGCTTTTCGTTGTTCGCCCTTTATTATTAATCTAGCAGCGCAGTTTATTGATGATACTGAAACCCGTAGAGCATATCTTTATGAAGCCAAAATACCAGAGGGAGAGAAAGAAACTCCTGTACTCTACTATGCAGCTAATGCTCAAGATGAAAAAAATAAACTAATCGAGGTAATGCGTAATCGGCTAGTTAAGGGAGAAAGTGTTGCTGTACTACTTTTTAATGAACAACTAATTAATGAATTTGCTGAAGCACTACAAGACCCTAGATTAGAAGTAAAAAAAATTCTCTCAACCTCTCGTAATGATGGGAACCAAAACAAACTAGACTTTACTAATGATTGTCCTAAATTAATAACTTTCCAACATGCCCAAGGGCTTACTTTTGATACAGTAATAATTCCTCAATTAGTAAACAATGGACACTTTAAGAGTTTAAGTCCACAGCAACTACAAAAAATATTATTTTCTGCTATCACTAGAGCAACTAAATGGGTGTTTTTAAGCACGCTTAATACCGCTCCATTGCCACTACTTAATAAAATTACTCCATTAAAAGAACAAGGGCTGTTAAATATCCAAACTTTTGTCCCTAGACGAATGGTAAAAAAGTTTATTGCTTCAACCCATACCCCAGCAGAAACCGATGATTTAATAGATTTACTTTGATTTAATAAGACCATTT
>CAZHXL010000076.1:5354-7475 GCA_964536575.1 uncultured Clostridia bacterium
TTTAAAGTAATGGGCTACCATCAATAGTTTTTAGGTGATTATGCAATGATAAAGAACTGAAAATTTCTCTGCTAAACTTTTCCACTTCTTTGTTAATAAAAGTTTGTTTGCTACGTTTCACAAATAGAAAACATTACACAACACTTTAGGAGGGCACTGTGCTAGCAGCCGTGACATACCTAAGACCATTACCAGATCCTCGAAATAGTATCGAGAGTCTTTTTCAAGAACACTATGATCAGGTTTTTCGCTCCGCTTATCGCATTACTGGTAACACAGTAGATGCTGAAGACGTTTTACAAACAGTCTTCTTACGCGTTATGCGGAATCAGGAAAACAAAGATCTTTCTCCTAATCCTAAAAGCTACCTTATTCGCGCAGCAATTAATGCTGGTTTAGATATAGTACGTGCTCGTAGTCGTGCTAGGGCTAAATCTATTTCTATTGAACAACTAACAGAACATCCTGCTAGTAATTCAAACCTTAACCCTCAGAATCAGCAAGAAGACAGTGAGCTACGTCGCCAAATTCAAAAAGCAATCTCTACTCTAGGCGAAAAAGCAGCAGAAGTTTTTGTGCTACGTTTCCTAGAGGGCTATGAAAATCAAGAAATTGCTCAGCTATTAGGGATGTCGCAGATTATGGTAGCAGTTATCTTGCACCGCGCCCGCACTAAAGTACGCAAAGAGCTTGGACAGTTTTTGGAGGTATTAAAATAATGACACACAAAAAACTTACAGATAATAAATTAGAACAAACACTTAATTCTATTCAAAATGAAAGGTTAGACTCTGCTATAGTAGAAGCATCTGCTCAAAGGGTTTGGGCTAGGCTTTCAGAGTCTTCTCAGGAAGCTCCTATCATTGAAATAGATCAAATTCGTACTTGTGCAGATTTCCAAAGCTTAATTCCTTCTTACTTAAGCGCGAAGTTGCCTGCTGCTCGTACAATCCTTTTTGAAGATCATACCCGCGAGTGCTTACCCTGTCGTAAAGCACTAAAAGAAGCTCGTAGTGGTAAGGTTGTTAGGGTTGGACAGTCTGTACAAGTAAATAATTCCCGCGCAACATTTACTAAATGGTTAATGGCTGCGGCGGCTATCTTAGCTTTAACATTGATTACTTGGCCAATTATTCAACGGTTTTCCCCCAATGGAGACAGTGTTTACGCCAGTGTAAATATTGTTGAAGGTGCGGTTTATCGAGTTGCTGATGATAGTAGTAATATGCTTAAAGCAGGAACACAATTAAAAGAAGAAGAAAAAATCCGTACTGCTAAAGATGCAGGGGCTGTTGTTAATCTTAGTGACGGGTCACAAATTGAAATGAAAGAACGTTCAGAGTTTTATCTGACAGAAAATGCTAAGGGGGTTAATATTCATTTAGAGCGTGGCAATATTATTGTCCAAGCTGCTAAACAAGGTTCCCGTAAGCTTTTTGTTACTACTAGTGATTGTTTGGTTTCTGTTACAGGAACTATTTTTTCTGTCAATAGTGGAATTAAAGGTTCTCGCGTTTCTGTTATTGATGGCAATGTTCAAATAGATTATGCAGGTCAAGGAAAAACTCTAATAGCAGGTGAACAACTTAGCACTAACCCTAGCCTAGGGGCTATACCAATCAAAGATGAGGTTTCCTGGAGCCGTGACTCAGAAAAATACTCTGAGTTACTTGCTGCTCTTTCCTCAATACGTAAAGAAATTGAGAAGGTACCTGTTGCTGGGGTACGCTATACTACTGAGCTTTTAGACATTGTGCCACCTCAAACAGTGTTTTATGGTGCTCTGCCTAATTTTAGTAGCTCACTAGCGCAATCTTATGCAATCTTGCAGAAACATTTAGCCAAAAATCCAGCTTTACAGGAATGGTGGAATAATGACAACTCTAACAATCACCAACAAATGATTGAAAAAGTAATAGAGCTAGGGCGTTATTTAGGTGAAGAGATTATTATTTCCACAGAAATACAAAAAAATGGTGAACCTAATAGTCCATTAATTATCTCCAAAACCAAGGATGCTACTGGCTTACGAAACCTCTTAACTTCTGATACAGATATATTCAAAGGCTTATCATTAGTTATTGTTGAGCATTTTTTTTGTGTGCTTCTTGGCCATTTGTA
>CAZHXL010000076.1:7485-12720 GCA_964536575.1 uncultured Clostridia bacterium
ATGCTGATAACAAGTCTACTGTTTATATTTGGTTAAATGGTGATTTATTTGTTGTTAGTCACAGTAGGGAACAACTACGCAATATGGCTGAAAATATCCAGTCAGGTCAAAAAGGATTTATTGGTAGTGCCTTTTATGCTCGTATCGCCCAAGTTTACCAAGACGGTGCTGGGGTGATTTTAGCTGCGGATCTGGAGAAAATTATCCCTGCTACAATTAAGCCAGGTAATGAAAAGCAATTAGCGGGTTATGAAACATTAGGTTTAACTAGCTTAAAACATTTCATTGCAGAGCAAAAAACTATCTCAGGGAAAACACAAAACCGTGCAGTCCTCTCTTTTAACCAAACACGTACTGGTATTGCTGCTTGGGTTGCTGATCCTGGCCCAATTGGAGCATTAGACTTTGTTTCCCCAGATGCTAATGTAGTAACAGGATTTGTAATTAAAGATCCTGCATCACTAGTAAAACAACTACTAGAGAGTATAGGCAGTTTTGATGAGCAATTAGCAAAAAACTTACAAGAAGTTCAAGAAAGATACCAATTAAATATTGTTGATGATTTTGCTGCACCTCTAGGAGGAGAATTTGTAAGTGCTATTGATGGGCCTATTGTGCCAACTCCATCTTGGAAGTTAATCTTTGAGGTTTATGATTCTGCCAAATTACAGTCTAGCTTAGAAAAACTGGTTATAGAAGTAAACCGTATGATGATTTTACTAGGAAAGAAAGGTATACACCTAGAAAAGGGTGATTTAAATGGTCGTACCTTCTACACCTTAAGGTCTTTAGACGCTGGTTTAGAATTAAACTACACTTTTAGCAATGGCTACTTTGTTGGTGCTGCTAGCCGTGCATTAGTTGATCAAGCCTTGCGTTATCGTGATTCTGGTTATACTTTAACTCGTTCTGCTAATTTCATTGCCTTGTTACCAGAAGATACCAATGCTAATTTCTCAGGTCTTTTCTACCATAACTTAGCTCCAGTACTTGCTCCACTTGCTGACCAAATAGCAAAAAGTAATAGCGAAGATGTAAAGGTTTTCCAGTCTTTAGTTACAGCTAAACCAACTTTAGCTTGCGCTTATGCTCAAGGTGATCGAATTACACTTTTAGCTAATGGTGATTTAAGCCCTATTAGCTTTTCTCCAGCTAATTTGCTTGGATTACCCAATTCAATGAATATTCAAAAGAAAGCCAAAGGTAAGTAGGGGCGAACCTATGTGTTCATCCTCTGCTAAAGACGAACACATAGGTTCATCTTATAAAACAAATATAGGCTCCAGGGAAACAAATGAAGGCTCCAAGGAAACAAATGTTGGTTCAAGGGAAACAAATGAAGGCTCCAAGGAAACAAATGAAGGCTCAAGGGAAACAAATGTTGGTACATGTAAAAGAAGGGTAGACATATAAGTCTGCCCCTACAATAAAATGCGAATAAAATGTGAATAAAATATAAAAATCTATGCAACCAATTATTGATCTTGACAATTTAAGTGTAACACTAGGAAAGCGTCCTATCTTAAAAAATCTAACAGTGCAGTTGACTGGCCGAGCTATTGGACTTTTAGGCCCTAATGGTGCAGGTAAAACCACTCTTATTCATTCCCTTCTTGGCTTTTATGCAATAAATAAAGGAACTGCGCGTATTTTTGGCCAAGATATTAGAGTTGCTCCTAAAAAGATTCGTGGTTTAATTGGCTATATGCCTGAGCGAGATTCTTTTATAGCTGGAATGAGTTGTGTTCATTTTGTCCGAATGATGGGAGAACTCTCAGGACTGCCATCAGATGTAGCCTTAGAACGTGCTCACGAAGCTTTATTTTTTGTTGGCTTGGGAGAAGCCCGTTATCGTTCTATCGATACTTACTCTTTGGGAATGAAGCAACTAGCTAAGCTAGCTCAAGCAATTGTTCATGGCCCTAAATTACTAATTCTTGATGAACCAACCAATGGACTTGATCCACCAACTCGTCAACGAATGCTAAAATTGATTCGAGATATTCGCGATACAAATCAAGTTAATATATTGCTCTCATCACACTTGTTAAGAGATGTAGAAGAAAGCTGTGAAGAGATTCTAATTCTTAAAGATGGTTGTGTTGCTGTTTATTGTGATCTAGAAGCTGAGAGAAAATCAAATCGAAAGTTCTTAGAAATGGAAACCTATGGTAATAACCTAGTTTTTGGTGAAGCAGTAGCTAGACTGGGTTGTGAGTATGCTCTAGTAGGAGAAAAACGAATTAAAGTAATTCTCCAAGATGGCGTTGAAGTAGCAGATCTTTACAAAATTGCTGCCAAAAATGAGTTACAAATTCGTCGATTAAACTTTAAGCGTGACTCTCTAGAAGATATTTTCCTCAAAGCAATGGAGGACAAGTAAATGGCTGTTTTTGAACAAAAATACAAACCCTATACAGATGAATTAACCCCTAGTTGGTCAAGGTTTCTAGTCCTACCTCGTTATGCTTATCAAGAAATTTTTCAATCTAGGCTATTCTTAGCACTCTTTGTTACTTGTTTTGTTTATCCGCTTGCCTGTATGTTAATTGTCTATTTGCATCATAATGCTACAGCACTGGCAATGTTACAAATACCTATTGATAAGATTATTCCTATAGACTTAGACTTTTTCTACTATTTTGTTGTTGTTCAAAGTACTTTTGGATTTTTTATAACAATGTTTATTGGCCCTACTTTAGTAGCACAAGATGTTAACAATAATGGCCTAGCACTCTATTTATGTCGGCCATTTTCACGCTTTGAGTATATATTAGGTAAAATGTCTGTTCTCTTAACTCTACTATCCTTAATCACTTGGTTACCAGGAATGCTGGTGTTTTTCCTTCAATCTTATTTAGAAGGAATGTCTTGGCTAGTTAGTAATATTAGAGTTGTTGGGGCTATTTTATTAGGTAGTGGTATTTGGATTTTACTTTTAGCATTAATGGCTCAAGCCATTTCTGCTTGGGTTAAATGGAGAGTTGCAGCAATGGGAATACTATTAGGAATCTTTTTTATCCCTAATGCTATTGCTGCGATGATTAAAGGCATTTTTCAAACACAATGGGGCTATATTATAAGTACTCGTTCTCTAATGCGTACAGTGTTAGCAGACCTATTTAATCATTCTACTCGTATAGAAGTTCCTGTTTGGTCAGCTTGGACAGCACTTTTAGTAATTTGTGTAATTTGTTTATTGTTATTATTTAGAAAAGTAAAAGCTTATGAAGTAATTTCTTAAGTTTATAGTAGCCTTTTCTAGAAAAAATTTTGGAGCAACAAGTATGATCATGTTTGAAAATGTCTCAAAGTTTTATGGTGAAATCTTAGGGGTTAACCGAATTAACCTTTCGATTTCTCGCGGTATTACTAGCTTAGTTGGTCCCAATGGTTCTGGCAAAACTACTTTGATGAATTTAATGTCGGGTTTACTTAGACCAACACAAGGTTCTATTAGCGTTCTAGGGTTTACCCCTGACCAACCTGAAAAGCTTTTTCGTAAGCTTGGTTATTGTTCGCAATTTGATTCCTTTCCCAAAGGAATTAATGGTCGCGATTTTATTCAATCTTTCCTAGAAATTAGTGGTTATGTTCGTAAAGAAGCAATTAATTTAACCAATCGTGCTCTAGAACGAGTAAATTTAGTCGAGGCTGCCAAACGTAAAGTAGAAGGTTATAGCAAAGGTATGCGTCAACGTATTCGACTTGCCCAAGCAATTGCTCATAACCCTCAAGTACTTGTATTAGATGAGCCTCTTAATGGTCTTGATCCTATGGCAAGGGCAGAGGTTATTGCACTATTTCGTCAACTTTCTGATGAAGGAATGTATTTAATTCTCTCTAGCCATATCTTGCACGAAGTAGATATGATGTCGGATAGAGTAGTATTAATAAACAATGGTTATATTGTTGCAGATGGTGACACTCGTGGTGTACGTAGTGAAATGCAAGAACACCCATTACAAATTTTGATTCGCTGTGATAGACCTTCTGTCTTAGCAGCAAAGGTGTTTCAGCAAGAAGATATAGTTGAAGCTAGACTACATAAAGACCGTAAAGGTTTATTTATTAAAACTGTTAATCCTGATGAGTTTTATTTATTTTTTAACAAAGTAGTACTAGAAGAAAATCTACAAGTTGAATCCATCCATCCAGTAGATGATGATTTAACAGCTATTTATCAATACCTAATTGGTACTGAAGGGAGTTAAAGAAATGAGTTCTAGAGCCGAAGTTTATTCTGGTGAGAAAGTAGAAGGAAAAATGCCTTTAGCTCTTTGGTGGAGACAACTACAAGCAATTTTTCGTGTAGAAGTTAAAAAGAATGTTTTTAATCGTCGAGCTATTTCGCTTTATCTCTTAGCATTAACTCCAAGTATTATTTTTATAATGCTGATTTTTTTTGGTAATAAGAGAAGGTTAATAGACCCTGTATTTATTAACCAAACCTTTTCTGAAGTTTATGAAGGGTTAATTTTAAGAGTAGTAATATTTTTTGGTTGTAGCTGGATCTTTATAAACCTATTTCGAGCAGAAATTAATAACAAAAGTCTACATTATTATTTTCTTGCCCCAGTTAGACGGGAACTTTTGGTTATTGGAAAATATTTTTCTGGGTTGTTAACAGCTAGTGTGCTTTTTAGTATAACCACACTGCTGTGTTTGTTTTTAATTTACTACCCGCGTGGTTATGAAGCTAGTATGCAGTATATATTTGAGGGGCCAGGGCTTAATTACATTTTATCTTACTGGGGAATTTCTGTATTAGGGTGCGTAGGGTATGGGGCAATATTTTTACTTCTTGGTATTTTTCTTCGTAATCCAATTGTTCCTGCAACTCTTTTTTATACTTGGGAATTAATGAGTTTTCTTTTGCCTCCTGTGTTAAAAAAATTGACTATTATTCATTATCTACAGTCTCTAACGCCAATAAAATTTTCCGAAGGCCCTTATGCCATTCTTGCAGAACCCTCTTCGCCTTGGATCGCAATTCCTTCTATGTTACTTCTAAGCGCGATAATTTTAGTAGTCGCTTGTCTAAAAGTACGCAAAATGGAAATTAGCTATTCAAATGAGTAAGACAAAGAACATATAGACCAGTCCAGACCAGTCCAGACCAGTCCAGACCAGTCCAATCCAGACCAGTCCAATCCAGACCAAATCCAGACCAAATCCAGACCAGCCCAATCCAGACCAAATCCAGACCAGCCCTAAAGGACTGGTCTATTATCA
>CAZHXL010000076.1:12730-23736 GCA_964536575.1 uncultured Clostridia bacterium
TCTATTTGGAAACAAATAGAACATGAAAAATCAAAACAATTATATACCTCTACAACCTAGATCTAACCCAGAGCTTTTGTCTTTAGTAATCCCTATTTATAATGAACAAGAAGTTTTTCCTTATTTACAGAAAAGCCTAGAAGAGTTAGCAAAAAAATTGCCTTGCCCAGTAGAATGGGTTTTAGTTAATGATGGTAGTAGAGATTTAACCTATTCACTACTTTTTGAATGGGCAATGGTAGATCCACGTGTAAAGGTAATAGACTTAGCTCGTAATTTTGGTCACCAAGCGGCACTAACAGCAGGGCTAGATCACGCTATAGGCAATGCTATTGTAGTTATGGATGCAGACCTACAAGACCCTCCAGAACTTATCCTTGAAATGTTAGAAAAATATCGTGAAGGCTATGATGTTGCTTTTGCTCAACGAACTAAGCGTTATGGAGAAACAGCATTTAAGCGTATTACTGCTAATGTTTTTTATAGAATGATGCGCCGATTTATCCATAAAGATATTCCAGCTAATACAGGAGATTTTCGGTTGATGTCAAGGAATGTAGTTGACGCACTTTCTCATTTACGAGAAGGGCAAAGATTTTTGCGAGGGATGATTGCTTGGATAGGTTTTTCTCAAATTGCAATCCCCTTTGAACGTCCTTCTAGAATTGCTGGTCAGACAAAATACCCTGTTTATAAAATGATGAAATTTGCTTGGGATGCGATTTTGTCTTTTTCTAGTGTTCCTCTAAGAATGGCTATGGTATTGGGATTTATAGTTTTTTGGTTTGGTGTTGGCTATGGATTATATGCTTTTATTAGAGGAATAGTTTATCAAGATTTAGTCCCAGGTTGGGCAACACTAGTAATTTTACAAAGTTTAATTGGTGGTACCATACTACTTTGTTTAGGAATTATTGGTGAGTATATTGGCCGCATTTATGATGAAATTAAACAGCGTCCTATCTACATAGTTAGAGAATATGCTAACCTCGTAGTAAGTAACCCCCCAAGACGAGGAATAGCTAGTTATTTGCCCAATAAGGATAGTAAAGAAGTCTTAAAGGAGCGTGTCTAATGAGTATTAATACTTCTGATATTCATCAAAAAGAAGCAGCCTTTCATGATGAATGGGCTAAGAACACTAAACTATCAGAAGTAGAGGTACGAGCAGCATTTGAAGCTCTTACTGCACCAGAAAACCGTTTTATTCTCTCTCAAATGGGTTCATTAAAAGGAAAGAAGGTTTTAGATGTTGGTGCTGGTTTAGGGGAATCCTCAGTTTACTTCGCGCTTTTAGGGGCTGAAGTTACTATGGTTGACATTTCTCCTCAAATGGTGCAATTGGCAATAGAGCTAGGAAACTCTTATGGGGTTAAAATAAATGGTGTAGTTTGTGCAGCAGAATCCCTTAACGTTGCTCCAAATGCTTTTGATTTTGTTTATATTGCTAATTTACTTCATCATATTACTGACAGAGGAAAGCTTTTTGAACAAGTACAAGAAACCCTTAAACCAGGAGGAAAGTTTTACTCCTGGGATCCTCTTACCTATAATCCTGTGATAAATGTCTATAGAAAAATGGCTACTAAGGTACGTACTGAAGACGAAAGCCCTTTGACAATAGCCGATCTAGAATTGGCTAAAAAATATTTTGCTGATGTTGGACATCAAGAGTTTTGGGTTTTATCACTAGCTATTTTTCTTAAATACTACTTGATAGATCGCGTTGTTCCTAATTCAGATCGTTACTGGAAAAAAATCCTACGTGAATCTGAAAAGTCTCTTTGGTGGTTTAAACCTCTACAGAAAATAGATAGTCTACTAACTCAAATACCAGGATTGCGTTGGATGGCTTGGAATATTGTTATGTGGGGCAGTAAAAAATAAAATAGACAGTACATTTATTTATTTTCTTTCTCTTAATACTAATAAAATAAACTTGGTATTGCCTACAAGATAGCGTTGCCATAAACGCCCAGGCTCTTGAGCCAAACGGTAGAGCCATTCTAACCCAGATTGTTGCATCCATTTTGGTGCACGGCGGGAAAATCCAGTAATATGATCAAAACTGCCTCCTACACCAATAGTAAAAGGCACTGCCAGCTTAGTTAAATTGACTGACTGCCATTTTTCTTGGCGAGGTGACCCCATTGCTACAAAAAGAATATCTGGAGATGCTTTCTTAACATCGTCAATTACATCTTCATTACTACCAAAATAACCATCATGATAACCAGCAATCTTTAGGTTAGGTAGGTTTTCTTGGTAATGCTTAACCAAAGCCTCTACTACATCAGGTTTTGCTCCTAAAAAGTATACTGAATAACCTTTTTGTGCTGCCATTTCTACTAGGTTCTCAAATGTATCAATTCCTGTAACTCTTTCCTTTAATGGTTTACCCAAGAAATTAGAAGCCCATACTACAGACATTCCATCAGCAGTAACAATATCAGCACTAAGAATAATTTGTCTAAGCTCTTTATCTTCTTGTGCTAACACTAATTTAGAGGCGTTTACTACTACCATTAAACGGTTTTTTTGTTTTTGATTAATATAGCGATCTATGGTTTCTAAAGCCTCTTTTTGTGAGAGGTTATCAATAGGAATGCCCGTAATAGTTACACGGCTTGGACGCTGAGAAAAGCTATTTTCAATGTTTTCTTGTCCAAGAATAGGAGATTCTAGGGTTTTTGACTCTTCATCAAAATTTAATATGTTTGGATCGTAGCTAGTAATTTTTTCACCAATATTTTTGCTAGGGACAGTAAGCTGTTCAAATGGTGCTACATCTAAGCGGCTGGCATAATCAGGTGTTACTATTTTCTGTCGTAGTTGTCGCGGTAGTGCTATAAAAATAGTGTAGAAAGTCACTGAATAAAAAATAAATAGAATACAATGTGCAGGTAAAACATAGCGGAATTCTGAATGTATTGCTGATTGTGAGAGCAAATAATAGAGTGGTACAGTGGCTATCAATAACCAAGTATAAAGGTTTTTTGTGCTAATTATTAGTCCTAGTAAAATAAAAATCCAAAGGCTTTCCTTAAATATACGTTGTAATGCTCTTACTAATGGGCGGAAATAATCTGCCGCAGTTCCATAGTCGTTATAATAGCTAAATGTCCCAACCAGTTGACCATATTTTTCTTTGTATTCACTAAAAAGAGCTTTTTTTTCTGGCAATTCAAGACGAATTAAAGGAGCAAAAGCAGAATACTTTGTCAGTAAATTAATTCGCTTTAGCATTACTCCTATGTACCAAAAAGGGCGTTCTAAAATGATTTTAGTACTTCGTCTAACACGATCGCGTTCTCTTAAAAACCCATCAGGCGAAACAAGGTTTCCTGCATAATCAGGGCGATTATAATTTTTTGCATCCCAAACTAAAGTCTCATTGTCTGTTGCTGGTAGTCCTAGGGAAGGGTCTTCTTCACCTAACCCCATTTGTAAAATATTGCCTATATTTAATGTAATAGGAACAAATTCACCATATAGCTGAAAATTTCTAATTGTAATAGGAGCAATTGCTATTACTGTTCCTAGTACTAACAACCCAAGCCGCTTAGGCATTTCAACCACAGATTTACGCATCAATAAAAATGCAATTATCCAAAACACAAAAAGCAACATTGCATTAGGACGTAACCAACAGGAAAGCCCATAAAAAGCCCCTGCTAAAAAAAGCTCTTTATAACCTTTTTCTTTATGCCAGCTAACTTTATAACCTCGAATAAGTAAAAGTGTCCCAGCCATAATAAAAACAGACACTAACCCATCAGGTAATAATAAGAGTGAGTAGTAGGCTAAATGATGAGATATTGCAACTGACAACCCAGCAATTGTAGCAATAGTACGGTTAAAAAGCTCTAATGCAATAAAAAATACTAGTACTGCTGCAACAGCATCTAGTAATCCTTGGGCAAGCTGCACTCCAATAGGATTTCTACTAGTTAAAGTGTAAATAGCACTTAGAAAAAGAGGGTAACCTGGAGGGTAAAGCAACAAGCTTGTATCACCAGGAGGAACTTCTTTAGGAAATACACCTTGTATGCCTTTGTTAAGAATCTCAGTTGCAAAACCGTCATGTATTCTGGTTAAGCCTGCAAAATCTTGTTGTCCAGTTTTTATTAAAGGTAATAAATCAAAGAAATGAAGATAGCGTACCAAACAAGCCAAAGAAAAAATTAATAGAATAATCATTACTTTATACTTTGGTGTTAGTGTTTCGGCTTCGGCAGGAGGTTCAGGAATGTTTTGCCAAAAGGAGATTATTTTTTTTCTAATGCTTTTTCCCATTTCTAAACCCTATTTGTTTGCAATAATCCATAAATGCCAACCCCAAAGGCGAGCTAATGGCGATTCAATAGCTCTAGGCAGTAATTTCCCTAGCACGGGGAGCCAGCGTTTATTTAGAAATCTTACTTCAGTAGCTACTTGACTAAAACGAGAGAATAATTGAGAGGCTTCTTTACGATTGTAGACTTTAGCTAATGGATTACCTGCTCCATCAGTGTTTTGGTTAAGAAACTCTTCTTTGGAAAGGAAATGGTCAGTATCTTTTTTCATATCGCTTTGCAAGCGTTTTAATGCATTAATATCTTCTTTAGTGATTAAGTTAACAAACCTTGGCCCCCAACTATACTTTAGTACTCGCGCTCCTAAACGACGGAAAAACATAATATTCCCATAGTAATTATAAGAGTTACGATGGTAGAGCATTATCAAGGCTTTTCCACCAGGCTTTACTACCCTATGAACTTCATTAATGGCTTTTTGTGTGTCTGGAGTGTGATGTAGTACTCCGTGAGAATAAACTAGGTCAAAATGATTATCTGGAAATGGGAGGTTCTCTCCATCTGCGACTTGAAATGTTGCAGGTAGGTTTTGCTGTTGAAATCGTTTTTGTGCTAACTCAATTGATCTAGGGGTTAAATCTATTCCTGTATAATCTGCTCCAGCACGAGCAAACTCAACAGCATCAGTGCCTAAGCCACAACCTACTTCTAAGACTTTTTTATTTTGCCAAGTAGAAAACTGTGCCATTTCTGGAATATGCCATTCAGTTTCATAACGGTGTTTTTCAATAGCAGCAAAAAACTCTACTGTTCCTACTTCTATTTGGGCAAACTTAGTTCCGCAAGGGTTTTCATTCCAAAAATCACGGACTTTTAATTTTAATTGTTCGGCTTCTAACACAAAACTAATTCCTGTTTTCAATAAATTGCTGATACCAGATTTCAAAAGATAATAATTGAAAAATCTTTAAGCTATTATCTTCCCTACCTTGGTTATTAGCATCAATCACACGCTTTACTTCACTAGGATCAAAAAAACCACGCGAGCGTAACCTTGATGGTGAAAGCAAATCAGCTACTAATTCAGCAAAATCACGCCTTAGCCAAGCACGCAAGGGAGCACTAAAACCAGCTTTTTTACGATTAATAATTGAACTAGGCAACACTGAATTAAGAGCGCGTTTGAGTATATACTTTCGAGTAAAGCCTCGCAACTTTAGTTCTGCTGGAATGCGTGCACTTAACTCTACTAGCTCGTGATCAAGGTATGGAACACGCACTTCTAAAGATGTGGCCATACTGGTTTTATCTGTATAGGCTAGGTTTAAACAAGGTAGAAATAGTTTGGTATCAATATAAAGCATTTGATTAATCCAATGCTCTGATTTAACACGATTAAAAAAATGCTCGTGCTTTTCATAAGCATTAAACTGTTCTGTAGCTTGGCGTAGGTCTTGGCTATAAAGCTTTTGCTTTTCTTCATTTGTAAAGTATGTTCCATAACCAAGATATTGAGCTTGAAAAGGTAAATTAGCTGATTTAGCTAACTTATGTAGGTTACGTAGAATAGAATTAAACGGGCCTGGTTTTGATGCAGGTAAAGCCGACACAATCATTTGTGTAACTTGTGAAGGGACTAAGTTATAAATCTCTGCTAGTTTTACTGCTAGATGTCTTGGGTAACCAGCAAAGATCTCATCTCCACCCATTCCACTAAGCAAAACTGTTAATGTCTCTCTAGCAGCACGACAAATAAGAAAACTTGTGATAATTGCAGGATCAGCAATAGGCTCATCCATATGCCAGATTAATTTGGGCAAAAGATCAAAAACTTCAGGTTTTAGAATTGTTTCATGATAGTTAGTCTTAAATAGCTTTCCTACTTGTCTAGCATATTTAACATCATCAGGGATAACATCATAGCTTAAGTCTTCGCTAGTAAAACCAATAGTATAAGTGTTAACTTGTCTTCCTGTTGCTTTATACATCAAGGCTACAATGCTAGAAGAGTCTATTCCTCCAGACAAAAAAGCTCCTAATGGTACATCGCTTACTAATTGTGACTTGGTGGCAGCGCGTAAGCTTGCTAATACAGCATCAGCCCAATATTCTTCTGTATGGCGATTGTCTTCATCAAATTTAATATCCCAGTATTCAGTAACCACCATTTCACCCCGTTGATAGCTTAGGTAATGTGCTGGTGGGAGTTTATAAACACCTTGAAATAGGGTTTTGGGGTCTGGCACCCAAAGGAAAGTTAGGTATTGATGTAACGCGCTTAGATCAATTTCTCTTGGTAAGCCTAATGTAAGTAGTGCTTTAATCTCAGAAGCAAAAGCAAAACCTTGTTTAGTTTGAGCATAATAAACAGGTTTAACCCCTAGTCTATCTCTAGCAATAAAAAGTTTTTCTAAGGTTATATCCCAAATAGCAAAAGCAAACATACCATTAAAACGAATTACACATTGTTCTCCCCATTCTTGATAAGCAGCAATAATTACTTCTGAGTCGGTATTAGATCGAAAACGATGACCACGGGAAATTAAATCCTGACGGATTTCTAAATAATTATAAATTTCACCATTGAAAGTTAACCAGATACGACCATCTAACGATGACATAGGCTGATGACCAGCCGCAGAAAGATCAATTATTGACAAACGTCTATGGCCTAGGCCAACAGTTTCACCTCTAGAGGTTTCAGTAACATAAACACCAGAATCATCTGGGCCGCGATGGGCTATGGTTCCTAGCATTGAGCTAATAGTTTCACTATCTGCTTGACCAACAAGTCCACAAATTCCACACATAATTTTTCCTGCTTATTTTGTATTTTCTATTAAGAAGGGCTAACGGTTCGTCCCTACATTAAACCTAATTGTGGTGATTTGGTTTAAATGATAATTTTTGTTCAATCAATTGGCTAACTTCTTCTGTGCGTACATCCCAAGTGGAATTAGCTACAGTGGCTTGACGTTGGAGGCGTAGAGACATGTCTTGATCTTTTAAGGCTTGTTCAATTAACTCAATAAAATGATCATAACTCCGTGCAATTCTTAAAATTCCATCTAATTCTTCATATTCATATAGAGGAGTAATGACTACAGGCTTACCAGTAGCTAAATATTCTCTGACTTTTATCGCACTACCATAGTTGACAAACTCATTATTAGTTACCCAAGGCAACACACAAACATCAAATTGAGCCGCAAAAGCAGGTAGATCATAATAGTTTTTTGAGCCTAGCATATGGACATTTGGTAAAGCTTCGATGTCCAGTTGTCGAGTTTTTAGCCCAATAAACACCCACTGCCAGTCTGGGCGACGTTGGCTAACATAACGAATTAGCTCTTGATCAACTAACCAAGTTTCTATTGCACCAAAGTAGCCTAAAATCGGCTTTTTTATTTTTTGGAATTCTGTAGGAGGTGAAAAAGTTTTTCCTGTTACTGAAGCAAAATGCTCAAAATCAACCGCTTGTTCGAGTAAGTATGATTTTTCCTTATATTCAGCTTCAGAAAATAGCTTTTTCCCAGAATAATAAATAATCGCAGCATATTGTTGTAACTCTTGGTGTAACGATCGTATCAGCCCGCCACGCGCCCCATGATCCATATCATTAGCTTCATACTTATCAGAGACTTGATAAATTAAAAGTTTTTCCGTTAACTTACCAACTATGTCTTTGGCTGTTGGGATTGCAATCCATAACACGGGGTTACTAAAGCCTAATAGTAGCATTAAGATACGTAATTGTATGATTAATAAATATTTATTTAAGGCCCTTCCCCAAGCACTAGAAAAAAAAGGTGTGACTATTGGAGTAACTACCCAAATGCCTTCAGGAGAGCGGCGAACAAACTTAAGGTAGCTTTTTAGTTTACGGCGAACCTTAGAGAAAAAATCTTTACTACGAACACTTGGTAATCCCATAGAGATTGAGTTAATAAACATAACTCGGTTATTGCGAGCAAGTCGCTTCATAATATGGTTTTTTGAATGCGGGTGGTGATACCACCAGTCTTCGCCCGCAAAGCAAATTATTGAATGACCAGAAAGCATTAATACTCCAAAGGTCTATTTAAGATGTTTGTTTTAATATACATGAGGTTTGCTTTGTAACTTAGAAGGGCAGACACATAGGTCTGCCTTCTACTATACATTATGCTTGGGACTGTTTTACTTCTTTAATTTGGGCTAAGTGACGCAAATCATGACGAGCTATAAGGGAGAGCCAGCCAAGTCCACTAATAAGCATCTCTTTGTGAATTGGGTGGGGAATAGAGATAGAGGCTAAATCATCTAATGTAGTGCTTTTTACAAAATCTGCTAATGCTACACTAGATTCTTTTAGTAGATTAACTGAGTTATTTAATGCAGGTGCATCAATAGGTTGTAGGGATTCTGGTGCCACTATTTTATTTTGTCTGCTTGGAACACGCTCGGCAATTCCTTCCCACTCAGCTTTTAAGTACTCATCAGACCTTCTTTCTTCTTTTTTTCCATCAGATAAAGTTTTACTTAATCCAGCAGTAATGCTTTTTTCTGTTAAGTGTACATGGTAAGCAACTTGAGATGCAGACCAACCAGAAGCAGGTTTTGCATCTACTCCATCGCTTATTTCGGCTAATAAACACTCTCGTGCAGCTGCTAATTCTGCTAAACGCTGCTCCAAAGTAGCAGGAAATACTTCTAATGCATTTGTCATTAATTTACTCCTTAAAAGTTTTATAGATTGATTATTTACTATTTTGTTTTAATTCTTTAATTTGCTCAAGATGACGTAGCTCGTGATGTCCTAGAAATGAAATCCACCCAGGGCCACTAATTGTTAAACCTACACTTTTTACTGGGTGCTGCATTTCTACACAAAGCAGTTCATCCAGTGTAATTTTATTTAAGTACTCAAGAAAGGCTGTGCGAGATTCTGAAAGAAGTTTTATAGCTTCTTCTAGTGAAGGAGCATTTGTAGGGCGTACCATATCAGGTGCTTCTATTTTTGTGTTTCTTTTGCTGATAACTTGAGTAATAAGTTCCCATTCGTTGCGCAAATACTCATCAGATTTTTTTTCTATTTTAGAAGAACTTAATAATTGTTGCATTAATAGAGGGAACATTTTTTCCACTATGTGTAAATGAAAAAGTATTTCACTTATAGACCAACCATTGTTGGGTTTTATATCAGCACTAGAGCTAGCTTCTTTAAGTAAAGACTCTCTAATAGCCGTTAATTCTTCAATTCTTTGCTCTAAAGTAGCAGGAAATATAGATGCTGTAGCAGACATTGAATTCTCTCCTTAAGAAAATAGGTTATTTATGTTTTAATTCTTTAATTTGCTCAACATGTCGTAGTTTATGGCGAGCAATAAGTGAAAGCCACCCTAAACCACTTATTAAACCTATTCTTTCTAATGGATGAGGTCTAGCTATAGAAGCTAATTCCTCAAAAGAAGTACTTTTTAGCAAATTGCATAAATTTGTATGAGATTCTGTTAGTAAGTTTATAGTATCGCTTAGTTTAGGAGAATTAGTGGGTACAACAAAACTAGGAGCATTAAAACGGTCTTGTCTATTACTGGTAAAACTTACAATGGTTTCCCATTCTTTTTTTAAGGCATCATCATTTTTTGTTTCGATTCTGTCTGATGATTGAATAGCTTTTTGGAGCATTCCTATAATACCTTTTTCTGTAATATATAAATGATAAGCATTTTCACTAGTAGACCAACCAGAATCTGGTTTTATGTCTTCTTGGTCACAAACCTCTTTTAGTAAACAATCATTTGCTGCTGTTAATTCAGCAATTCTTTGTTCTAGAGTAGCAGGAAATTCTTCTAACACATTTAATCCATTTGTCATTAAATATTCTCCTTAGTTTGTTAGCCTACATGAACATAAGGACGGCGTTTAGGGTTAGGTTCAGCTAGTCGAAGTACTTCACGAGTAACAGGAGCAGTGTCGCCCTCACCAAATGCCAGATACTTTAACACATAGGTAATTGGATTACCTTCTGTCCATCCAAAATAAACATGTGGTTGTTCGTGTGTTTTATCTCGAATATGTAGGAGCAGAGCAGCAATTGCATTAGGAACCGCAGGACTTTCACAGCGCAAAATATAGTGTTTTCCTTCTTTAACTCCTTGTACTTCTAATACATCGTCAGTAAACTCTGAAGCATCTCCCAGGCTTATTTCTAAAAATATTAATTGATCATCAAAAATATTATGAATATCTCGAGCTTCTTTTTCTTTGAAGGTATATGAATGCCCACCAGGTCTATGCGCCATTATACGAACAGTTCCTTGTTTGGCAGCCTCTTTAATAAACTTTTGTGCTATATCGTCTAAGATTACTTTTTTAGTACGTAATTCTGTAGAACGCAAAGCTCGAGAAACTAAAGAAGTTGTTAGAGTAATAATAATGAAAAAAGAAGCTATCTTAATTCCTTCAGGTCTTTCTAGTATATTAAGTATTGTTGTGTAGCTAAATACCAAAGTGATAAACAAGAACTTAAAGCGGGTTAACCATCCTTCTTTCCAAACAATTAAAGTAACAGCTAAAGCTCCAGATGTCATTAAGACTAATACACCAGTTGCATAGGCTCCACCTTGGGCATCTACATCTGCATTAAATAGGATAGTTACTACAAAACCTACTGAGGTAAAAAAGAGTACTAATGGTCTAGATGCTCTTGCCCAATCAGGTGCCATA
>CAZHXL010000076.1:23746-24055 GCA_964536575.1 uncultured Clostridia bacterium
TTCCTAGATAAAGATACGCTATATAAGCTAATGCTCTACCATTAGCATTGCCTCCTATTTGAAACTCTTTTTCTGGGATTGAAATAGTAGTTACTAAACTGCTACCAATTAAAAACACGCTCATAATTAGTGCTGCCGTAACCAACAAATATTTTGCGTTTCGTATTCGTCCTTCAGGTTTGTCAGGTTTGTCCGTTAAATCCCCTTTTATTAATGGCATTACTGCTACACCTGTCTCAAAACCTGATAACCCTAGAGCCAATTTAGGAAATAGTAGTAAAGATATACCAATAACTTGCCAAGGTGAGC
>CAZHXL010000077.1:0-11905 GCA_964536575.1 uncultured Clostridia bacterium
CCGTCTATTAAATTTATGCCCTATTAAATAGTTAGCAGATCTAATATCAAAGTTAGGATAGACAATAGGTAAAGTGCTTTGTTCCTCTTGTTCAAAAGGGTTTTGTGGGTTTGAATTAGCTTGTAAGTTTCTTATAGGGGTAAAGAGTGGCAATACAAACATTAATAAAAATAACAATAAAAGCAAGTGGCGTTTTCGCATAACTACTAATAATCCTCCAATTTTTCGCCAGATTTATTTATTTTAACCGAAGCTAGCAGAATTAGGCAAAAATTATAGGTTGTTAACGACCAAGAAAAGATATCTCAAGTAGGTTTTGATAAGTATTATAAATACTGTAAGGCTATTTAATTTTCACAAATGGAATACTTATTAGAAATAATAAGGTATAAGACTAACTGTAATTTATTGATTTGATTATAAGTAAAATTTACATTTTATTTTATTTTTGTGAATTTTTTGTTTTATTTTTGTTTCACAGATGAAAATTAAGTAGCCTTGCAAATACTGTGCACTAGTTGTTAATAAATAATAACTGTAGTAAACTGCAAACATCTTAGAGAAAAATTTTCGGAGGCAACCAGTGAATCCAGATCTAGAAAGGCTCATTGCGTTACAAAATCTTGATTCAAAAATCCAAGACTTAAAAACTAAACTAAACGCAATTCCTACAGAGCGCGAACATATCGAAACAAGATTTAATGATTTTTCCGCAACCTATACCAACACTTGCACCCGTCTAGAGACCACTCAAGCCGAACATCGTCAACTTAATCGAGAGTTAGAAGAAGTTCAGTCAAAACATGAAAAATATAAAAAAGATCTAATGAAAGTACGTAATGACAAAGAATATACTGTTTGTCTACGCGAAATTGATTCATCTAAAAAAGAAGCTTCTCAACTAGAAACAAAAATCCTTCAACTAATGGAAGAAATTGAGAAACTAGAAAAAGAGGTTGCTCAATACGCACCTGAAATAGACGAGCGTCGTCAAATTGCTGACAAAGAATTAGCAGTCTGCGATCAAGAATTAGCCAAAGCACAAAAAAATGTTGATGCCCAAATTGCAGAAAGGGACAGCCTTTTATCAGCTATTTCTAAACCATTGTTATTTCGTTATGAAAGGCTTTCACGTCGTAGTGGATTTGCATTAGCAGAAGCCAAAAATGGTGCTTGTTCAGCTTGTCTAATGACAATCCGACCACAAATGCTTTCAGAAATTCGACGTGGTGATCAACTGATTGACTGCGAAAATTGTAGCCGAATACTCTACTATATTTTCCCTACAGAATCGATTGCTACTACTGTTAATTAATTTACCTTCCCAGTTCCCAATTCCCCAGCACTAAAGTGCTGGGATGTGGTTAATCATCCTTTTAGAAAACCTGCAATTATAACCAACTACCTTAAAATAACCTTTACCAGCAACAGTTCTGATACTACAAATTGACCCATTCCTAATAGCAACGTAAAATAAAAGTTTTAAAAATACTTTTGTCAAATATCTTATGGCACGCAAAACCAAAAAAGAGCTTATTTTGGAAATCTTTCTCCAAGAAGGTTTTCCAGAATTAACACAACAAATCATTGAGGTAATTAACTCTCGGCTAGCCGAGGCTTATGGTAGTGGTGGAATAGCTACACCTGGTTTTATTGCCCAAACTCTAATTGCCGAAGGCCAAAAAGTTTATTTTCAAGAGCAACTTAACATATCTGACCAAGTAGAAAGCAATAATGAAAACTCTTTATCTAGCTTAAGCTTTGATACTTTAGCCAATGCTGAAAAATCAATACTTATTTTAGACAGTTATTTTCATCAATTTCAGCTAGAAGGCGATCAAGAAAAGATATTTTACTGTAGAGATTTTGCTAAACGCGTCAAGTTAAGAGCAAAATTAATTGCAGATAATGAAAAGCTCCCAACAGAAAAGCGTATGGTAAAACAAGAAATAGCTTTTTGGTTTGAAATTTGGCTAGGTACTCCAGAAATATTTAAGGACTGGTTAGCATTAAGAAAGTCTGCCAAAGATTTTCAAGAGAAGTTTGGCATAGAAAACAACTAGGAACAATTTTAGGAACAATTTAATGAGCGAGAATAAAGAATTCCAATTCCCTGCTAATTTTATGTGGGGAACAGCCACCGCCGCACATCAAGTAGAAGGTAATAATAAACTTAATGATTGGTGGGCATTTGAACAAGAACCAGGACGTATTCATGATGGTAAGCCTTCTGGTGATGCTTGTCGCCAATATGAGCTATATAAAGAAGATATTCTATTAATGCACCAGTTACACCAAAACTCTCATAGGCTTTCTTTAGAATGGAGCAGAATAGAGCCTAGCGAAGGAAAATTTGATCAAGAGGCTATTGATCATTACCGTGATGTACTAGAAACCCTACATAAATATAAAATCGAGCCACTTTTAACCATTCATCATTTTACTAACCCACAATGGCTAAAGGCTAAAGGTGGTTGGGAAACTCCTGCTATAATTCCATACTTTGAGCGATTTACTGAGCTAGTAGCCCGTGAATATGGTGATTTGGTGCGTTATTGGGTAACACTGAATGAACCAATGGTTTATTCAGTAATGGGTTATGTTTTATGTGCTTGGCCACCTGCTAAAAAAAGCCCTAAGCTAGCTTTTGCTTGTGCAGCAAATATGATGCGGGCACATGCTGCGGCTTATCGGATCCTGCACAATACCGCAAAACTTAAGCCAATGGTTGGAATTGCTCATAATATACGGATTTTTGATCCTGCTAATCCTAAATCTTGGTTTGATAAAAAAGTAGCTTACTTACAAGACTATGCCTTTAATGAAGTGATTATTCGTGCTCTAACTGAGGGCAAGCTTTATTTACCACTAGGAACAGGTGAAATTCCTGGGGCAAAAGATTCTATGGATTTTATTGGTATTAACTACTATTCACGCGATTTAGTAGCCTTTAATATTAAGTCTCCTGGATTGATGTTTGGTCGTAATTTTGCTCCACCTGATGCGGAATTAACTTTATTTGGCTGGGAAATTTATGCTGAAGGGCTTTATCGCTTGTGTAAAAGGATGTCTCAGTATGGACGACCTATTTTTATCACTGAAAATGGTATCCCTGATGATACTGATGAACAAAGGCCAAGAGCATTACTTGATCATTTAGAGGCTGTACATAAGGCTATTGCTGAGGGAATTGACGTAAGAGGTTATTTTCATTGGTCATTTATTGATAATTTTGAATGGGCTGAAGGTTATCGGACTCCCTTTGGATTGGTAGCGGTTGACTTCCAAAATCAAAAGCGTACTGTTAAAGACAGTGGTAAATTATACGCAGAGATTTGTCAGGGTAATCGTATTACTCCTGA
Organism: uncultured Clostridia bacterium; assembly: GCA_964536575.1. Lineage (GTDB taxonomy): Bacteria > Acidobacteriota > Blastocatellia > Chloracidobacteriales > JADJPF01 > JADJPF01. The sequence continues at coordinate 3,363 of CAZHXL010000077.1, forward strand.
TATGCGCAAAGGGGTAAAACCTCGTTCGGCAACGCCCAAAAAACATTTTAATTTATACACATATGGAGAAAAATAATTTATGCTAGTAGTAATGCGACGGCAAGCAACCGACGAACAAGTGCGTCAGGTAGTAGAAACTATTGAAACCATGGGACTACGGGCCCATCCAATTTCTGGTGCCCAACGCACAGCAATAGGTATTACTGGTAATACAGGAGCAATCGACGCGCTAACTTTTGAGTTGTTACCAGGGGTTGCTGAAGCGATACGCGTTTCTAAACCTTATAAGCTAGTGAGCCGTGAAGTAAAACCTGACCGTACCATAGTAAAAGTTGGTCAAGTTGAGATTGGTGGCGAGGATTTAGTAATAATTGCTGGCCCATGCTCTGTAGAATCCCGCGAACAAACCTTTGCTGTTGCTGATGCAATTGGCTGTTATGGGGTAAAACTATTTCGTGGTGGTGCTTATAAACCTCGTACTTCTCCTTACTCATTTCAAGGGCATGGTGAAGATGGTTTAAAAATTTTGGCTGAAGTGCGTGATGCTTATGGTATGGCAATTGTTACAGAAGCTATTGATAATGAGAGTTTAGACCTAGTAGAAAAATATGCTGATATGATCCAAATTGGCGCACGTAATATGCAAAACTTTAGCCTCTTGCGTCGTGCTGGCCAATGTCGTAAGCCTGTAATGCTTAAGCGTGGGATGTCTGCCACTCTAGAGGAATTTCTAATGGCAGCAGAATATATTATGGCAGAAGGAAATTATCAGGTTGTTTTATGCGAACGTGGGATTCGTACCTTTACTGATTATACTCGCAATACTTTAGACCTATCAATTATTCCAGCAGTACAAAAGCTTAGCCATTTACCTATTATTGTTGATCCAAGTCATGGTACTGGACGGCGTGAGCAAGTAATCCCAATGTCACGAGCTGGAATTGCCGTTGGTGCAGATGGTGTTATGGTAGAAGTCCATTGCCAGCCAGAAAGAGCACTTTCTGACGGTCCTCAAGCCCTGTTGCCATCAATGCTTGCCGAAATGGTACAGCAACTTAAAGAAATTCATCAGGTTGTAAGTAATTTAGCTGTAGGAGTACGCTAGTAGGGGCGAACAGTTCGCCCTCTTTCCTCTTACGTTACAAGAAGGCAGACCTATGTGTCTGCCCCTACACTAATTATTTAACTTCAGGATGTTTTTTATGCCAATCAGTTATTTTTTGGTACTGATTAGCAACTTCTATTAAGGTTAACTCACTGTAAGCACGCCCAGTAAATTGTATTGCTGTAGGTAAATCATTTTCCCCAAAGCCATTTGGAACAGAAATAGCTGGTTGTCCTACAGCATTGCCAGCTTCAATGACAGGAGCACCAAAACCTATATCTTTATAAACTTGATCAAATGGTTTATCTATTGGGTAAGACACACTAGGAAAAGAAGGAGAAATCAACGCATCATACTTAGCATAAAGCTCATCCATTGCCCGTTTCATTGGTTCTCTGAGTCTTATTGCTTGCAAATAATCTATAGCTAAAACTGTAGTTCCAGCAAAACCACCCCAACGATCATTAGGATCGCGTAATTCTTTACCACGACCATTCTCAATCAAATCACGAAATGCACTCGCGCCTTCTGCTTCAACGATTAGAGTTACCACTTCTGAAAAAGGCATATCGGGCAACGCCACAGAAGTATCAACATCAGCAAATTTTCTTAATTCTGTTACCGCAGCATCAAAATTGTCTTTTACTTTAGGTTGAGCGTCTTTATAAGAATCTTTGATTATCCCTAGCTTAAAACGTTTTTTATTTTCTGTATTGTTGTAAATAAAAGGTTTATCAATACTGCTAACATCTAATGGATCCAGGCCAGCAATTGCAGCTAGTACAACCCCACAGTCATCAGCAGTGCGACAAATTGGCCCTAGTTTGTCTAATGTCCAACAGAGTGCCATAGCTCCATAACGGCTTACACGCCCATAAGTAGGGCGCAAACCTGCTACACCACAAAAAGAGGCTGGGCAAATTATCGAACCAGAGGTTTCTGACCCAATGGCAAAAGCGACTAAGCCCGCCGCCACAGCCGCACCAGAGCCAGAAGAAGAACCGCCAGACCAAAATTTTGTATTCCAAGGTGTGCGTCCTGGCCCAGTAAATGAAGCATCTGCATTGTTGTACCCAAACCCACCTGCTAGCTCTACCATTGCTAGTTTAGCTACTAATACCGCTCCAGCTTCAGTGAGTTTTTTTACTACAGTTGCGTCATAGTCAAAAACCTGCTCTTTATAAGGAGTTGCTCCCCAAGTAGTAGGAATTCCTTTTGTTGCTAGTAAATCTTTTACTCCATAAGGAATACCATGTAGTAAGCCTTTGTATTTACCTGCTTTTATTTCTTCATCAGCACTTTGAGCTTGTTTAAGGGCTAATTCTTTTGTAATGGTAACTACTGCACCTAACTGCTCGCCAAATTTTCCTAGTCTCTCTAAATAAGCCTCTGTTAAAGCCATTGAGGTAATTTTTTGACTACGAATTAGTTCAGCTAGATCTCTTACAGAAGAAAATAATATCTCGTTGGTAATATCCATAAAGGCTTCTCCAAATTTAAGATTAATATCTAAGCACGAAAAATCGTTGCAGGCTCATCACCATTTTTTAGTTTAGTCTGTTTTAGTTTTTCTGCCATTGTAAAGTTACGTGCAATTGCTGACTCAACCTTTGGCCAGTCATCTTTATTAATATTTTGCCCATAACGAGCGCGTACTACTTCTACAAGCCCTTTTGCTGCCATAGTAGCATTTTGTTCCGCGCTTTGAGGTGCAAGGTTTTGTGCGTCTGTTGGCACAGAATTAGCACAAAATGTTGTAAGTACTGGTGTAGAAGCTACCAGTGCTAAACATTTAGTAAATTCACGACGAGAGGTTTTGTTATTTTTAGTCATGGTTTTTACCTGAAATTTTCTATTAATGAGAGCGATTTATAACATATTTAAGCAGAAAATGTTAGCTTACAAAATACTGTCTAAGCTATGATAACCGCCTACTTAATAATAAAAAATAAACTATGCTAACTCTAGATAGACTATTTTATGAATATTTCGATACCCTTATATATAGAGCAAATACCTTCATCTTATGATTCTTTACCTACTTACAAAGTAAAATCACTATTTTTTGAATATTCAGAGTTTTCTGATGAAAAACTCCAACGTGCAATTAATAAATTTGTAAAAAATTTAACACGTACTTTAGAGGTTTTAGGTAGCGACTTTTTCCAGCAAGAATTAGCCAATTTCGCCTTTTCTCCTGATCTCCAAGACCATTTTCTAAAACTCAAAATAGACTTAGGAAAACGAGCGGCTCAGGCTAGGTTTCTCTTTGTAGTTTTTAAGAGCTTAAACCGTCGCTTAGTCTTTACTCCTAGCATACCAGATTTTTGGTTTGAACTTCCTAAAGGAAAAAAACTTACTGAACATGCCCCAGAAGTGCTTGGTCAATACTTTCGCCGTTTAGAAAAAAAAGAAGGAGACGATGCACCTACCCCTGAATCTCTTTCTGTAGAAGGAAAATCTTGGACAACTACTATAGATGTATCTTTTCGTTTGCCTACACCAAAAGAAAAGAAAGAAGAAACTAAGCAGCGTGCTAGCTTAGGTTCTGATACTGAGTTAGATGGTGGGCAAGAATTAAACAAAGTAGGACGTTGCTTAAACTGGCTTTATCCTGATGATCTAGACCGTGTTCTTTATAGAGAAGAAGAATTACAAGAACTTACCAGGTTGATAAATAACCGTGATCGTCGCCCTGTTTTACTAGTTGGGCCTCGAATGGTAGGAAAAACCGCTTTAATTCATGAATATATTTACCGAACCATTGAAAACCGTAAACAATCTCCTTTTGTTACTAGACGTAGCATTTGGCTACTTTCGCCACAACGTTTGATCTCAGGTATGTCCTATGTTGGTCAATGGGAAAACCGAGTTCTGGCAATTCTAAAAACTGCCAAAAAAGACAAAATGGTTTTGTATTTTGACGATTTATTAGGACTTTTTCATGCTGGTGTTTCTAGTAAATCTGACTTAAGTGTGGCTGACGTAATAAAACCAATGTTAGAAAAACGCGACTTTCGTATGTTGGCGGAAATTACCCCAGAAGCCTTTCGTGTCTTACAAGAAAAAGATCGCTCTTTTGCTGACATGTTCCAGATACTACCCATCAAAGAAACTACTACAGATCAAACTCTAAGAATTTTAATTAGTTCAAAACGTAATTTAGAATATGAACAAAACTGCCGTTTTGACCTAGAGGTACTACCTACAGTAATTAATATACAGCAACGATATGTTCGTGATGCAGTATTTCCTGGCAAAGCGGCTCACTTCTTAAAACAACTTGCCGTTAAATACCGCAATAACAAGGCTTCACGAAAAGATGTACTACTAGAATTTCAAGCCAAAAGCGGATTGTCTCTTAAATTTTTAGATGATAATACGAGGCTATCTTACGAAGAAATTATTACTGCTTTAAGCAAAGAAATCATTGGTCAACCATTAGCCTTAGAAGCCGCCGCCGATGCTATTGTAGTAACAAAAGCAAAGCTTAATGATCCTGACAGACCAATAGCAACCTTTCTTTTTCTTGGCCCCACTGGAGTAGGAAAAACCCAATGTGCTAAAGCTCTAGCTAGATATCTATTTGGCTATGCTGAGCGGCTGTTAAGGTTTGATATGAATGAGTTTATTACTCCTGACTCACTAGCTCGCTTAGTAGGAACATTTCAGTTACCAGAAGGCTTACTTACAAGTGCTGTACGACGACAACCTTTTAGTGTGCTTTTGCTAGATGAAATAGAAAAAGCCGACCCAGATGTATTCAATCTATTATTACAAGTATTAGGCGAAGGCCGTTTAACAGACGCTTCTGGCCGTACTGTAGATTTTACTAATGTTATATTAATTATGACTTCTAATTTAGGAGTCAAAGAAGCTAATACTCAACTAGGCTTTCAGCAAAACGAAGCAAACGAAACAGCAGTTTATTTACAAGCAGTACAAAAATTTTTCCGCCCTGAATTCTTTAACCGTATTGATCGAGTTGTACCATTTAGAAAGCTGTCACGCTTGGATATGAGCGCGATTGCTCAGCAAATAATACAAGCTATTTTCAGCCGTGAAGGGCTAATGCGTCGTAAGTGCTTGCTTAATATTGATCCTCAGGCAATGGAAAAAATCGTTGATGAAGGTTATAACCCTATTTTTGGTGCCAGAGCACTAAAACGAGCTATTGAGCGTCAAATTACCCAACCCGTAGCAAATCAACTACTTACTATTACTAGCAACTCTCCTACTATCATTAATATTTATCCTGGCAAAGATAATGTTGCAGTTCATATTGAAGGATTAAAAGAAGCATCTATAAATAATGGAATTATTGCCAAGGCTAACTTAAAAGATACTAAAACAAGACTTAAAGAAGTAGAGACAGCATTAAGTAAAATAGAAAATGAAATCGCTAAAATAGCACCTAGTGGAGCAATAGATCCTAGTAATGTTACCTCTGAAGTTTACCAATATTTCCAGATTAAAGATCAAGCACGACGAGTAAATGCTATTTGCCATAACCTTTCTCAACGATTGAACGCACCTAAAAAACCTACTTCTCTTAAGACTCTGCCTAAAACTAATCGTCAAGTAAATAACTACAGAGAAATAAACCTAAGACGTTGTGTTATTTATCAGGATATTTGGCAAAAACTTTTTGACTTAGATGATGTGCATCAAGCCTTAAAAGATATTTCCCTTGAAGCCACCACAGTAAGCAGAGAAATTGACGATCAAATGGCTGAAGCCTTTCGTGAGTTTGCACTTTTGCAAATAACGGCTCAAGCTAATCCTACTTTACCCAAGCAGGCTATTATTTATATTCATTCATTAATCCCTCAACCAGTTAAGTACAGTATTATTTTAGAGGACGAAGAAAACTTTCCCCAAAAAGCTTTACAAGAAAGCTATCTACGTTTGTTCAATCACAAACTAGGGTTAGTATCTAAAGAATTTATACTTCCAAATAATATGGCTAAAACAGATAAAGCATTGCTAGTTAGTGCCCCTCATGCTCTTTCATTGGTTCAATTAGAAGCAGGAACACACTTATTTATAGACAAACAGGGACAACTCAACCCTGTAGAAGTACGAGTATTTAGTATTTCTAATGAAAAAGACGCGCTAGCACCAGTAATTAAACTTAATACCAGTTATATAGAGTGGTTGTCTTCTTTTACCAAAGGAGAAGCATCTGTTAGGGATAATCCAGCACAACTTCAACCTGTGGCTCGAATTTATGAAGAAGAAGGACAAGTATTAGACTTAAAAACTGGATTAATGGCTGATTTACGTAGTGGAGATAAACCGTTAGTCCCATTTACAGAAGAGCTACATACATTTTTGCTTGATGCTTTAAGCTGTCCAAAGTTTTAAGTAACAAATTAGTTTAATCAATAGCCTTTTAACCCAGTGGCTCTAAAAACATTACTTCTAGGGGTTGAACTAAAAGATCATCTCCCTGTTCCAGCAAGGCTAGGATATAGGGCGACTCTAGGTGTTTAGCAAAAATTTCATGGCTTCCCCATACTTCGTGCGAAATAAACAAATGCTTATTATAAGCACTTTGGTAAAAATCATAGCTTATGCACCCTGGTTCTTTTCTAGTAGCAACTATCAGTGACTTAAGGGTAAATTTAATTCTTTCTACTTCTCCTGGTTTTACTATCAAGCGTGCAGTGGCCACTACAGGTTTATTTTCCATTTTATTTTTCCAATAAAAGCGTATTAGTAACTATAGCTAGTAATAATAATGATAAACAAAATGAAGTCAACTGCAAAAAACCTAGCCCATATTTCTCACAAACCAGTTTTTTAAGAAGAAAAATGAACTCAATATGCTCAAAAATATGGAAAATAGAAAAACATGCTACGAGCTTTGGAACTGGTCAATATCGTAGTCAAAAATTGCTGTTAACAGTTATCCTAACTTGCTTTGGTTGTCAACTGCGCGTTACACTGCTTCGCCACTATTTATGAGAAAATATTTTACTATTAATAATACTAGATTTTTAACTTAGGTGTAAAACCATGTTTGATCAATATATTCTTGCTCTTGACCAAGGTACTACTAGTTCACGTGCAGTGGTTTTTAATAAAAAAGGGGAAATTGTTTCGCTTGCTCAACAAGGATTTACTCAACATTACCCCCAGCCAAGTTGGGTTGAGCATGATGCAATGGAAATTTGGGCAACCCAACTAAGTTCAGCACAAATGGCTTTGGCTAAAGCAAATATTTCTCCTAGTCAAATTGCTGCTATTGGAATTACTAATCAACGAGAAACAGTAGTTTTATGGGATAGAGAAACAGGTAAGCCGCTACACAATGCTATAGTTTGGCAATGTCGCCGTACAGCTAGTTTTTGCGATGAGTTACGCGCACAAGGCCATCAAGATTCTATCCAAGCAAAAACAGGGCTTTTAGTAGATGCTTACTTTAGTGCTAGTAAAATCCATTGGTTACTAGATAATGTCCCTAGTGCACGAGAACAGGCAAAAGCCGGTAAATTAGCCGTAGGAACTATTGATAGCTGGCTAATTTGGCAACTTTCTAAAGGAAAACTCCATGTTACTGATCCTTCAAATGCTAGTCGAACAATGCTTTTTAATATTCACAAAATGGCTTGGGATGATGAGCTACTAAGTTTATTTGATATTCCTAGGTTAATCTTACCTCAAGTGGTTCCTTCTAGTGGGATAGTTGGACAAACAGCACCAGAAATTTTAGGAGCAAGTATTTCTATTGCTGGAATTGCAGGTGATCAGCAAGCAGCACTCTTTGGCCAAGGCTGTTACAGCCGTGGTCAAGTAAAAAACACTTATGGCACAGGGTGTTTTATGCTCTTAAATACTGGAGAAGAAGCAATTAAGTCTACTCAGAAGCTTTTAACCACAGTAGCTTGGCAAATTGAGAACCAAAAGCCTCAATATGCTTTAGAAGGATCGGTTTTTATTGCAGGCGCAGCAGTGCAATGGTTAAGAGACGAACTACAAATTATTAACTCGGCAGCAGAATCAGAAACTTTGGCAGCTTCTGTGCCTGATACAGGAGGAGTTTATTTAGTCCCTGCTTTTGTCGGACTAGGTGCTCCTTATTGGGATCAATACGCTCGTGGTACAATAATTGGCATTACTCGCGGAACAACTCGCGCTCATATTGTGCGTGCAGCATTAGAATCAATTGCTTATCAGACTCGTGATTTGGTAGAAGCCCTTTGTGTTGATGCTAATTGTAACGTAGAAGAGTTACGAGTAGACGGTGGAGCAACAACTAACAATCTACTTTTACAGTTACAAGCCGATATTTTAGGAACTTCAGTAATACGCCCTAAAATGGTAGAAAGCACCATAGCAGGGGCAGCTTATTTAGCTGGGCTAGCCTGTCATTATTGGTCAGACTTAACAGAATTAATCTCACTCATTGGCTCAGAAGCAACACGTTTTAACC
>CAZHXL010000077.1:11915-22034 GCA_964536575.1 uncultured Clostridia bacterium
AGACACGAGAATCTAATTATAAGAAATGGCAACGTGCTGTAAAAAGAGCAGCTAAGTGGGACACTATAGATAATACGTAAGGCTATATTTATGAAGGTTATTACTTTAGGCACAATTTCTGGTACACCAACTAAAGAACGTAATGTTTCCTCACTAGCAATTTTTATTAATGGTCATTGGCTGTTATTTGATTGTGGCGAAGGCACGCAATATAGACTTTTAAGGGCACCTGTGAGGTTAGGCCAATTAGAAGCAATATGTCTTACTCATATGCATGGCGATCACATTTTTGGTCTACCTGGACTACTAGCTACTTTGAGTATGCAACATCGCCCTGATCCGCTTTATATCTATGGCCCACGTGGAATTAAAGAATTTATTACAATGAGCCTAAGATTATCTGTTACAAGATTAAGCTATGAATTAAAAATTACTGAAGTCGAAGCAGGAGTAATCCGCAAAGCTAATGGTTACACGATTTCTTGTTTGCCTCTAGATCACCAAATTTTAGATTTTGGCTATGCAATAACTGAAGACGACCCACCAGGAAAGTTTGACTTAGAAAAAGCTCGCGCCTTAAGTATTCCCCCTGGGCCATTATATGGAAAATTACAAGCTGGACAAGACATTGTTTTAGACGATGGTAGGGTGATTAAAAGTAGTGACATAGTAGGACTACCTAGAAAAGGGCGTAAGATAGTTTATTGTACAGATACACGGCCTTGTCAAAATAGTGTTGAATTAGCGCGTGGGGCTAATTTGCTAATTCATGAATCAACTTATGCTGAAGATTTGGCTCAAGAAGCCCCAACAAGAGGGCATTCTACAGCTATTCAAGCAGCTAGCATTGCAGCAAAAGCTCAAGTAGATCGCTTGTTAATTACACACTTTAGCCCTCGCTACCTAGACAGCAGTGTTTTACTCTCTGAAGCTCGTAGTGTATTTCCTAGCACTGATGCTGCTAGAGATTTTCTAGAAATAGAAATTCCAAAAAAGGATTGACTAATATTATTTACTATGATTGGTACTCCATCAGATGCCCGCAATGGACTACGTTGGTTCAAACTTGCTATTAAAAACGCTGGCTTACCTGATCAAAGATTTCACGATCTTAAGACACTCTTGTGCTTCTTTGCTACTAGCCCAAGGTGTGCCAGCTAGAACAGTAATGGAGATTTTAGGACATAGCCAAATTAGTCTTACTTATGAATACTTACTCACACGTAATGCCAGAAATGAAGCGAGATGCAGTAGATTTAATGGACTCTATTTTGACAGTAAAGAAGTAGATAAAAAAATTTTCTTTCGGATTGCTGTCAAGGTTGTTGTCAAAAGCCCTAAAAAAGCAAAAGGGTGATAATAAATCACCCTGAGGTTATTGAAAATAAAGAAGCCAACTGCGGGAGTCCAACCCGCGACCTACTGATTACGAATGGCTCTGTCCCTTACATTCTGCCCGCGCTAACTACAACTAAACAAACAATGTTGTATTGATAGCCTTTTTCCCGTTTCTGTCCATACCCACATTCATACCCACATTAACATAAAACAGCTATATATCTATTTGTATTTTTTACTAGGTCAGCTAAATGTGTTAATTTTGTGAAATTCTATCGACACTTAGAAAATTTGCAACAAGAAAGATAGTAGAAATAAAACAGTACGACAAAAGGCTTATTTTCATTTTGCTTTAGCCTTTAATAAATTAAAAGTACCAGTCTTTATATCCGCATTTTGTACTATAAAGCTTTCTTATTTTACAAAAGTGCTAAAAAATAAAATAAGGCTTGTCAAACTTACCCCTTATTTTACTCAAATAAAATAAGGAATAAACACCTGTCGTCATATTTGAGAAAAGTACAAAAAGTGAGATAAGAATTGGTGCGAGATACTTAGGAACTACTTATCGCCTGCTTCAAACATTTCTAAATTAATACCAGAACCAGTCCTTTTTATTTTAGCAATGAAAGGTGCAGGATATTTAGCAATAAACTTTTTGATGGCAGGGATAGCCTTAACAAAAATACTTGCCATTTCTTCACCGGTTAAATTAGCTGACACTAATATAAAAGCCCGAACACCTGAACGCATTAAAGCCGCTTTTTCGTTAGGACGTGACTTGATCATAGCGTCTTTAGTTAAGACTATCCAATTTCTTGAGCCAACTTTAGATAACCAGTCGGTGTCAGGGGCATTTTGCGGAAATAAATTGTCATGGATCTGAACTTGGACACCTTCCTTTTGCAAGGCTTCGGGAACTATGGAACGCCCTAGAGAACGATCAATAAAGAAAACAAGTTCTTCAGGCTGCGTGTCCGAGTTCACACCTAATAGCTTCTTCGATCTCTTCTCCCTGCCGCCCATAGTCTTTCGCAAGTCCTTCTATAGTTTCGCCAGCTTTATAGCGTTCAGCTATAATAGCCGTTGGAATGCCAGTGCCAACCAACACAGGCCGCCCAAATGATATGTATGGATCAATACTTATTAACTTAGGTGCATCACCTTCAAGCTTCCTAGTAAAAGGATACAATCTAATAGCAACACCTTTAAGATCACGATCTATGCGGTGCAAGTACTGTTTTAGTAAGTCTTTCATTGCCTCTTGCCCACTTCGAGAAACATTTATTAAGTCACCATAACAGTCAATAAATAGGTCAAGGCCGTTAGTTTCAAACTGCTGATCGCTAAAGGGTGTTTTGATGGGAATGGTTCTTGTAGATAAAGAAGTGCTTTTTTAACTTTATCCATTGGAACATTATGTTCTCTACGTATTGCGGATAAAACGTATGCCTCCACAAAATTTATAAAGGATAATAGTCTTAGTTCTTTATTTGGTCGCTCAATTATTGGGAGAAGTTCTTTTCTCTTAGAAGTGGCTTTGCGACCTAATGACCAGTCCTCTAGAGTAGATCTAGGTATATTTAGATAGTGAGCTACCTCTGGAATGCTATAAGCAGGCATTTCACGTGGATCTTGCCCTCCGTAAATATCTATCTGTTTTTTTGTCTTGTTAAGTTCAGACATTATTTTCTATCCATTTTCTACCAGGTTTAGCTATTTAATCGCGTAAATTACACAGTTAGCCCAATTATAATCCCTTATCAACCCCAAGACTATAGTATTGCTTCCTTATCTGTTTTTTTAACTCTATGTTGTTCTAAAAAGTTTTTCACATCATCACGGTTAAACCTTAACTCTTTGCCAAAGCGGTAGACTGGAAGTTTACCTTCCCGCACATATTTATATATAGTAGGTACTTTTAATTGCAACAAACCCGCTAGTTCCTGAGGTGTATAAAATTCTTTATCCAACAGCAAATTATTTCCCCTAACAATAATTGATGGAGGAAAATAGTTTACACTTGTTGGCGACATATTGAAATTCATATGCTTATCCTATTTGTAGAATTTTAATAATTATAACAGTAATTACTCAACATATATAGTAATTGAGTGTAATTGAATGTAATTTAAGCTTGTATAATATAATTCAAGCTGTAAAAAATCTGGTGGTAAATAGATAACCATGAAATTTGGTTTGTAACTTATTGAAAATAAAGCAAACCAAATAGGCAAGCACAAGCTCTACTCACTACATCAATTTATTAATGAGCCAAAGGCAAGATTGAAAACACAAGGCTTATGGTTATTCAAAAATCTTATCTATAAGTTTTCCTATAGTTACCACCATTTTATTTACAGTTGGAATTTCTTCCAGGTGTAAATAATTCCGTGATGAGAGCTAGAACAAAAGAAAGATATTTAATATGCTGTGTTTTTAGTTTTTAGAAAGAAAATGCAGATAGATAAAGGAAGAAAAGAGAAATGGCAACAATAGAGATAATAATAAAAGATAATAATAAGAGATAATGAAAGAAATATAATAAACGAGAAAACAAAGAGAGAACACAAACTGGATATAGGTAATGGGAAGTTTCACAATATAGAAGGAGCCGTGGACATGTTTAAGAAAGAAGTACTTGCAGATATAGAAGCAGATTTGTTGATCTCACAGCAGAGCAGATATGTGGAAGATATAAAAAAAGATAAGAGATAAAATGTAATGGGACAACGCCAGTGACAATAAAGAGTTTGCATGGGAAATTAACAATACGAGTGCAGAGATTTATAGAAGAGGGCAAAGAAGTCAGCTATTTTGATTTGACCCAAGAATTTCAAGATGGGTATGTAAGTGAACGAGTCAAAGAGTTTAGTGCATATTATAGTAATCGGATATCGTATCAAGAAGTAGAAGGACTAATAGAGAAATTAACAGGAGAAAAACTCTTAAGTGATCAGAAGATACGAGAAATTGTAGTAAATAAAGCAGTTGAAGTAAGTAAAGAGATAAGGGAACAATTATAAATTAATAAGGCTGAAATAAATTAATAAGGCTGAAATAATGCCTGAGATTAATGGTGAAGTTGAAATTTATAATAAAGCAGACAAAGAAATCTTATTATTCGATGACGCAATTTTAGTAAAAGAGCAAAAAGCAAGTCGAGAGAAATCAACAACTAAGAGTGAAGAAAGTAATAAAGTTTGGGTGAGTAGCGATGTAATTACACTAGAGAAAGCAGATGGAGGATTTCAATATATAACAGCACTAATAGATGAGAAAGGACAAGAGATAGTTTCATTGCAAGAAGTGGTTAGAGCCAAGGTTATAGAAGAGTACGGAGATAAGAGAGAACCCTTATACATTGTAGCTATTACAGATGGGGCAAAAGCAATTCGACACCATTTGGTCATTATTTTTGGAGTAACTATCACAATCATATTGGATTGGTATCATTTAGTAAAAAGGATTCGTGAGTTTATGAGCATGATTGCTCGTAATAAGGAAGAAAAAGTTAAGCATTTGCAATTTATATTTTATCATTTATGCAGGGGTAACACCGAAACTGTCTTTAATTACCTAACAACACAAGTCATTGCAAAAAATCCACTTAGGCTTAAGGAGTTAATAGAATAGAATATCTACAAAAGCATAACTGTGAAATCATTGACTATGATAAGGGTAAAAAGGCTGGAAAACCATTGGTAGCGGTAGAGCAGAAAAATCAGTGGATCTTGTTATTGGACATCGCCAGAAAGGTAAAGGCATGTGTTGGCGCGACTCTGGAAGTAAATCTTTAGGTATTTTAAAAACCTTTGAATTAAACCATTCTTGGCAACATTTATGGTTTCCTGACCAAATCGCTGCTTAACTTTATCACGAAATTATTTACACCTGGAATTTTTTCTGAACTGATATTAAACTCCTCTATTCCAAGTAAAGTGCATCTAGGGCACTTGCTACCCGTCTTGCTGTATTAGCGTTTATATTCACATATCTAAAAGTTGTTTGTGCTTGGGTATGGCCAAGAATACGTCCAACTTTTTGTAGTGGAATGCCTACTTGTATCATTCTAGTAGCGGCTGTGTGACGTAGGTCATGAAAGCGCACGTCATCAAGGCCGACTGACTTGCGAAGTGTGCCAAAGGCTTTATGACAACTTAGAATACCGAAAACTAGCTTGTCTGGTTTAACCTTCTTGTCTTGGTATAGTTGCCATAATTCCCTTTCTAGTCTAACGGTCATAGCTACTTGGCGTTGCTGCATTGTCTTGGTATTGAAGGCACGAACATTTATTAAGCCTGCTCCAAAGTCAATGTCAGCCCACACCAACTTAAATATTTCGCCAGCACGCAGTCCAGTGTCTAAAGCACAAACCAAAATGGGCTTAAGGTGCGCTCTAATACCTGTACAGGCTTCAAGTAGTCGTGCTTCTTCTTCACGGCTTACTATCCTTTCGCGCTTCCTCTCGCTAGCTGTTGAGACAAGAGACTTGCCAGTACTAAAAGGGTTTTTAAGTAGCCAACCTTCTTCTATTGCAATATTTAGCATACGCCGCAATAAAGCTAATTCACGGTTAACACCTGCAAGGCTTCGTTTAGCACCATCCCTTTGCCTAGGCGTATTGCGCCGAGTACTTTTGTACTTTTCTAGGTCGCCACGAGTTATTGACCTTATTTTTTGCCTACCAAAATATTCTTTCAGTGTGTGCAGGTTAAGCCTAAAACTTCGCTTACTTCTTAAGCCTTCTACTTTTTCACCATCAAGATATACTGGATCAACAAGGTAGCGTTCTTCATAGAAAGCCGCCAAGTCATTAAAAGTCATATTAGCAGCATCAACAAGCTTGCTACCATGTTCTTCTAATTCCCTAATGAGTTGTTTTTTAAGTTGGTGTGCGTGTGTGCGGTTTTCAGCAAGCCGTAACATTTCGCGGCGGTTACCTTGTGAGTCTACCCATGTTACACGAGCGTATACTTTGCCGTCCCTAATACGTATAGAACCCCGTTTATCTCTAGACATGCGCCTTATTTCCAGTCCCACATTTAGCCACACATTCAAGGTATAAACTATGGGGTTAAGGCACATTGACAGGATAGACGGCGGGCTAAAATGCTTATAAAGAAGCCAACTGCGGGAGTCGAACCCGCGACCTACTGATTACGAAATCGAAACAGAACTGTTTAGCTGAGTTTGTTTAAGTTTGTGAGTGTTATGTAAAGTATGCTCTTGTTTAGACTTAACAACTCAGCTATTATTTTTGTGTATGCTTATGTTTTGCCTAGTTTGGATGAGTTGGCACACAAACGGCACACCAGTTACAAAATTCAAAAAATAAATTTATCTGTGAGATTCGCAACATTATATCTAGATGAGGTAGTTGATTTGGCACAAGATAAAAAATCACCTAAACGAGATACAAGGATAAGGGTTAGTAATGGTAATTACATGGCTAATTATACTAAAGATAGCTTCTATCCTACTAAAGCACAAGATTACTTCTTTTTACTTTTAGTTAAATACTCTAAAGCTGAATTTTTTCAAGATATTAAGACTAGAGATCTACACGAAGTTACTAATAAGATTTTGAATGAGCTTAAAGAGCAACCACTCAATTGCTATAGCAATATTCAATCTTTGTTTAAATTTAAGTTGGATATTTCTATTGACCAAGAGCTAGAACATTTAGTACCAGAAGCCTTTACTTTGTTAAAGAATCATTTGTTCCCAATGCAACGCTATCTTATAGAGTTAATAAGTAAGGCTGAGTTGTTTGATAAACATACTGCTAAAAACTTAATTAATTCAGAGTCAGCAAAATTAGAACAAAAGCTATCAGATCCAATGCTAGATTTTTTCAAAAGTTATTTTATTGATGCAACGGTTGCAGAATATTTTTTAGGAAATAAGGTTCGCACAGTAGTTTTCGATATTAAAGATATTTGTGAAATCGATAAATTTACAGAGCAAAACTACTGGTTACCTAAAATGTTTCCTGTAGTGAGGGATCCATTTGATGGGGAATACGAAGCTACAGCCACTCTTTTAGCAGAATTTTATAAACTGAAGGGAAAAGATTTTTTAGAAAGTATTAAAACATCTCTAGCTAACTTAGATGCTAGCCTATGGGATTGGGCAAAGGCAAATAACTTAAATGCACAATGGTGTGTAGATAAAGCTAAATCACTATTGGATGCTTTTTATTTTTCTCGGGAAATAAAAATAGAAGACTTAAACACCATACCACATTTTACATATAACTATGATCAAGAAACCAAACTATTGCTGCCTAATGAAATTTTTCTAAGTAGAAACAAAAGTAGTTGGGATTTTTCTTTTGAGCATCCCGGTTGGGATCCTCTTTTCATAGCAGAATCTCAAGCAAGAGAGATTATAAAAAAGGCTTTTGAAAACTGCCTAGACACATACATTAAGTGTAAGAAAGAGGAATTTAACGCAAATTCTAAATATAAACCTATTCCACGTTTTAGAGATGACTTTCAGTTTCGGTGGTTTATTCATTATCAACTCCAAAATTGGTCACAAAATAAGATTACTAATAACTACAACACAGTTAAGCAAAATATTGCAAAAGGGCTACAAGGTATAAGTAAATTACTTGATCTTCCTCTACGTAAAAGGTTGCCGTCAGGAAAACCCAGAAAAACTAAGTAGTTTAAACATCATATTATCAAAATCCTAATAATCTTACTTGCGTATTCTTTTAGACAAAATAACATTCTATCCATTATTTTTTGCCTATATCTATAATTTTGTTTCAGCTATAAACAGACATAGAAAACAAAAGTAAAAAGCATTCCATTTAACAGAACCAAAGTATTAAGGAGATGAAACATGAATAAAAGATTCGTTACTATTCCCGAAATTTGTTCATCTATAGGCGTTAGTGTACAACGTGGCTATGAAATGGCTCGCCTGGGGCTATTACCTGTTATTCGTTTAGGGCGACAAATTCGAGTGGATTTGAACGCTTTTGAAGAATGGGCAAAGAATGGCGGAACTTCCTTACCATCCATTAAAGACAAAAAATAAAACTGTTGAGGCAATTGTTATGTAAGCGACTTTCTCACGCTTCATGAACAAAACACAAATAGCAAGTCAAATCAAAAAAGTAATGCGGTAGGGCTACGGATGAAAATTTCAACTAGTTAAACTTAGTGCTTACGAAAAGCATGGAGGAACAATGATACCAGAAAACAATAAGGGCTGGTCAAACCAGCCCAGAGAAGCGGAAAGCGCACAATCTGAAATTACACAAAACAAACTAAGTTTTTACATTTCAGAGTTTAGCAGCAAAATGGACAATCAGCCCAAGAAAGTACAAATTACTTGGGGAAATTTTCTTTCACTAATAAAACGTCCTGTTATTCGCGCTAGCAAAGACGGCAAAGCCTTTGCACCTGCTACATTTAATGGAAATAGAAGCAAAGAAAATGCCCAAGAAACTTTCCTACTAGTGCTAGATTGCGATGATGGAACACCCCTAGAAGAGAGCATGACTAAATGCAAAAACTTAGGCTACAGTTTTGCTATTTACACTACATTTAGCCATACCCAGGAAAAGCATAAATTTAGAGTAGTGTTTTTATTAGCCACACCAATTCCTGCTAATAATTATCCTCAACTTTGGCAATGGATAGCTAAACAGTTTCCTAATATTGATCCGGCTCCTAAAAGTACTGCTAGTATTTTCTATTATCCAGCCATTAAAACTAAAGATTCTCCCTTTTATGCTGAGTCTTTTGGTGGAAAATTATTAGACTGGACAAAGCTTCCACTTGTAGCGATAGCAGAAGAACCGCCCAAACAACAATATCAGCAAACCTCTTACAACCATACATTAACCAATAAAGCCAAAGCTGCTTATGTCCAGGCCGCGCTTGATGATGAAGTAGCTAAAGTTAGAAATGCTGTAGAAGGTGAAAGAAACGACACAGTCAACAAGGCCGCCTTTGCTCTAGCCCAACTCTTACACACAAATTTAATAGATGAAATAACCATTAATACTGAGTTAGAAAGTGCTGGTTTAGCTTCTGGATTACCTATAAGTGAAGTTAGAGCAACTATAAAAAATGGAATAGCAGCAGGCCGTAAACAATCACGAATTATTCCAGAAAAAGAGTTTTCGAGTAGTTATCAAAGACCTAATAACCAACAAACGTCACCTAAACACGATCCTAGCTTAGAAGATCCGGGAACACCTTTTCCCTATGATCTTGGTAGTCAAGAAGGGCAACAAAGCGAACCGCTTACAATAAGAACAGATACCCAATTATCTGAGATCTTCGATCAAACAAGAGATGCTTTTATCAAAGCTAATAATCCTGTTAGGTTTTTTCGTAGAAATGGGAAGATAGTTTGGATTAACTATGATGATGGTGGAATTAAATTAGAACCCGTCAATGAAAACATAATGCACTCAACATTGGCTAGGATTATTGTTTGGATAAAAGTAAATAAAGATGGCAATATAAAAAATTGCAAACCGCCAAGAGAAGCTACCATTGATTTACTGGTAAATGTAGATAATCGATTACCAGAAATAGAATCAATCATTACAACACCAATATTTATTGATGGTGAGTTAATTTCTACACCTGGATACCATCCTAAACACAAAATTTATTATCAACCCCCTAACGATTTTAGTCTTCTACCCATTTCACAAAATCCTAGTAAAGAAGAAATCAATAAGGCTAAAAACTTATTAATTAATGAGTTATTTTGTGATTTTCCTTTTTGTATTCCTACAAAAGAAAA
>CAZHXL010000077.1:22044-23399 GCA_964536575.1 uncultured Clostridia bacterium
CTGATGGTGATCCAAGTGGACAAGCTGAATTAGCCAATACTATCGCTGCTATGCTGCTACCTTTTATCAGGAGAGAAATTAAGGGGAAGACTCCATTACATTTAGTAGAAGCCCCAGTGCAAGGAAGTGGTAAATCTTTACTCGCCTCCATCATTGGCACCATCACCACAGGCAAAGAACCAGCAATGAGAACTTTTCCATCAGAAGAATCAGAAGTTAGGAAAGCTATAACCTCAGAACTTCTAAGAGGCACGCAGACCATCATCTTTGACAACATCACAGGAGTATTAAAGTCAGATTCTTTAGCTAGTGCACTAACTTCTGATGAGTGGTCAGATAGGCTATTGGGTATCAATCAAACTGTTAGTTTGAAAAACCGTGTCTTGTGGCTTGCCACCGCTAACAATTGCACGTTAGGCCAAGACTTTCCGCGTCGAACTGTTCGCATTAGGTTAGACCCTAGAGATGAACACCCTTGGTTAAGAACTGGATTTAAGCAAGAAGACATTGTTAATTGGGTTAAAAATCATAGGTCTACCATCATTCACGCCATTTTAACCATCATTCAATCTTGGGTTGCAGTAGGACAACCCAAGGGCAGTAAAACATTAGGATCATTTGAACAATGGGCAAAAATCATTAGTGGAATTTTAGAGAATGCTGACATACCTGGATTTTTAGAAAACATTAATGAAGTTTATAAAGCTTTCGAGTCTCAGAATGAAAATTGGTATGAGTTTGTAGAATGCTGGTTTGACAAATTTGGAACAAACCCAAAAAGAGTTAATGATTTAAACGAACTTTGTCAGCAATTAAATTTAATGGTTAATGTTCGTGGTGACAACTTAGCTGGTCAATCTTACAAGTTAGGACGTGCTTTAGCCAAAAATAGAGATAGAGTGTTTGGCAAATATCAACTTATTGAAACTTCTGTAACTTTTGAAGGTAGAGGACGTAAGGCTTATGCGCTGCGAATAGCTAAAATCCACAATCCAACTGATACCAAAAACAATCATTCAGAATTTCAAACTGACTTTCAAAACTCCCGACCCTATCAAGAATCTTCTATTCGCCACCTTTCTGATATAGGGAAAATACCAAATATGGCGAAACCTGGCGAGCTTAACTGCCCTGAAATAAGGCAAACGCCACCTTCGCCAGATTCGCCACCTTTTTTAGAAAGTCTGTCTGAAAAAATCACACGTATACACAGTGATCACTGTGAAAAAAATATATATATAAAAGAGGAGAAAAACCTGGCGAATCTGGCGATAGTAAACCAACTAAAAGAAAACAAAGAAGTTAACAACGCCATATTTAGTAAGACTACAAATATGGCGAACCTGGCGAAAACC
>CAZHXL010000077.1:23409-23968 GCA_964536575.1 uncultured Clostridia bacterium
CAATGGAATCGGTTCAAAAATCAAATCGGAAAAAAGAAGAGAAAACTGGCGAAGCTTTAATATTGGAAGGTGAAAATGAGGACACAAAAAGTTTGATTAAAGAAGCCCAACAATTTGTAGCCCAAGGATTACATAACAACTTACCTTTCAAAATTTGTTCTGATACCTCATTCCAGCAAATAGATCCTAAGAAATGGTTAGTTGTGTTTTTAGATGAGGTTAATTTTTCTGATGAGGTAAAACGCACAAAGGCTATTAAAGAAGTTTGCGAAATTACATTAGCTATTAAACAACATTTAGCAAACCAAGATTCTAAAGAAAAGGCAGGTTAAATTATGGCAATAAATAGAAGTGCAAAGGGCAGACGTAACGAGCATAAATCTATAAAACTACTAGAATCACTGGGCTATATTTGTATCAGAAGCGCAGTAAGCAAAGGTGCATTTGATGTTTAAGTTGCTGTCAAAATATGCATCTTGGAGAAGTAGACCTATTAGCCAAAAGCAGGCAAGTTTCATAAAAGGCAAAAAGTAGTTAACAGTTTAAGTACAAAAAGGGA
>CAZHXL010000078.1:0-1798 GCA_964536575.1 uncultured Clostridia bacterium
AATTGTTTCTTCTAGATTTTTTGTAGTGTACTCCTCAAATTGGTCTAGCTCTAGTGGGACTTTAAAATAGTCTGCTTCATAAGCCGTTACTAGCGTTGCTTCAATTGGTTTAACTATTGTTTCTGGAGTAATTCCATTTTCTTGATTAAATTTTTCTTGTACCTTACGACGCCTAGCAGTTTCTTCAATTGCATAGCGCATTGAGTCTGTAATCTTATCAGCATAAAGAATTGCTCGACCATTAACATTACGTGCTGCACGTCCTATTGTCTGGATTAATGACGATTGACTACGCAAAAACCCTTCTTTATCTGCATCTAGAATTGCGACTAAAGAAACTTCTGGTAAGTCTAACCCTTCGCGTAAAAGGTTTATACCAATTAACACATCAAAATCTGCTCGGCGTAAGTCCCTAAGAATTTTAATTCTTTCTAATGTTTCTATTTCTGAGTGTAAATAACGAACACGGATACCAATATCTGCATAATATTCACAAAGGTTTTCTGACATTTTTTTAGTTAATGTTGTTACTAACACACGTTCATTTCTAGCAACACAAACTCGAATTTCTTCTAATAGGTCGTCAATTTGACCTTTTACTGGTCGAACCAAAACTTCTGGATCAAGTAATCCTGTAGGGCGAATTACCTGCTCAATAATTTCTCCTTGGGTTTTATTTAGTTCATAGGGGCCAGGGGTAGCAGAAACAAAAATGCATTGCTTAACAGTGTTTTCCCATTCTTCAAATTTTAACGGGCGATTATCCATTGCTGAAGGAAGGCGAAAACCATACTCAACTAATGTTTGTTTACGCGAGCGATCTCCATTATACATTCCGCGAACTTGAGGAACTGTTTGATGGCTTTCATCAATAACGATCAAGGCGTCTTCTGGCAAATAATTAAAAAGTGTTGGTGGGTGTTCCCCTGGTTTTTTCCCTGTCAGGTGACGAGAATAATTCTCAATTCCTCGACAAAAACCTAACTCTTTAATCATCTCAAGGTCGTAAATAGTACGTTCATGCACTCTTTGAGATTCTAAGAGTTTATTTTGAGCAATAAGCTGAGGTTCCCACTGCTCTAATTCTTCTTTAATAGTTTTAATTGCTCTTTTAATAATATGTTTAGGCGTAACAAAATGAGAACGTGGATAAATAGGCATCCTACCATTATGTTTTGTCAAAATTTCGCCTAACAATGGATCTATAGTAGAAATTGCATCTATTTCATCACCCCAAAACTCAATCCTAATGGCTTTATCCTGATAACTAGGATAGATTTCCACAATATCTCCACGAACTCTAAATTTGCCTCTTTCAAAAGCAATATCATTACGTTCATATTGAAGTTCTACTAGTTTTTTTAGCAGTTCTGTTCGAGTAATTTGTTGCCCTGGTTCAACAAAAAATAACATTCCATAGTAAGATTGCGGATCACCGATACCATAAATACAAGACACAGAAGCAACAATAATACAATCACGTCTTTCAAAAAGTGAACAAGTGGCAGAAAGCCGTAGACGGTCAATTTCGTCATTAATAGTGGCTTCTTTTTCTATATAAGTGTCTGTTGATGGCATATAAGCTTCTGGCTGGTAGTAATCATAATAGCTAACAAAATACTCTACAGCATTTTTGGGGAAAAAATGCTTAAACTCTTGATAAAGCTGGGCTGCAAGTGTTTTATTATGTGCCATAACTAATACAGGGCGTTGCACTTTTTCAATAACAGAAGCAATAGTATAAGTTTTGCCTGAACCTGTAATACCAAAGAGAAGTGATGGGCGGGGATCTGCATTC
>CAZHXL010000078.1:1808-5876 GCA_964536575.1 uncultured Clostridia bacterium
ACTTGATATTTTTCACCTGAATTTAAGTTCTTAACCAATTCTTCAATAGCTGCGGGTTGGTCGCCACGCGGTTTATAATCAGAAATAAGTTCAAATTTCATGAATCTTTCCTTGTTTAGGATTAAAAAATCTAAAACATATATTGAATTGCTAATAAGCGACGTTTTTAGCACAAGCAACTGTTTTTAGTTTATCAACCAATAATGATAAAGTGAATTAAAAGAGAAATTATAAAGTTCGTTTTTCGATTGAGCAAATTTAAATGCAGGTTTCTTTATAAATATAGCTATCAATTAGCTTAGATTGTCTTTGCTGGCTTGACAAAACCATAGGTTGTTCAAATAATTGAGTACCACTTATTTTTCTTCCCCTTAAGAGGTTACTATTAATAAACTAGTTTATTCTACTAGCTTTACAGATTTCACAATGTTTCGGCGTGGCAAAGTTCGCGATGTTTATGATCTAGGTAAGCAATTACTTATAGTTGCTACAGACCGCGTTTCTGCCTTTGATTGTGTGTTGCCAAATGCAATTCCAGGAAAAGGAATCGTGTTAAATCAAATGTCATTATTCTGGTTTGACTTTTTGAAAGATATAGCTCAAAACCATTTAATTACAGCAAAGCTTAGTGAATATCCTGAAAAGTTACAAAACTTTTCTGAACTAATTGACCGATCTATGTTGGTACAACGCACAAAAGCAATTCCTGTAGAGTGTGTTGCTCGTGGTTATTTGGCTGGCTCAGGTTGGAAAGAATATAAAAAAAATGGTTTAGTGTGTGGTATAGAATTACCACATAACTTAAAAGAATCTGAGCGATTACAAGAACCAATCTTTACTCCTGCCACCAAAGCGGAATCAGGTCATGATGAAAATATTTCTGAAAAAGAGATGGCAAATTTAGTTGGTAAAGAGTTAACTACTAAACTAAAAGGTTTAACTTTAGCGATTTATCAAAAAGCGGCTCAATATGCCAGTTCACGAGGAATAATTATTGCCGATACAAAATTAGAGTTTGGTTTATTAGATAATAAAATTATTTTGATTGATGAGGTACTAACCCCAGACTCATCTAGGTTTTGGCCTGCAAGCTCTTATAAAATTGGCTCTAGCCAACCTTCTTTTGACAAACAATCTGTGCGTGATTATCTAGAAACTTTGCTTTGGGATAAACAACCTCCTGCACCAGAGTTACCTTTAGAAATAATTATGGCAACAAGTCAAAAATATAATGACGCTTATCATTTGTTAACAGGTGTTCAGTTAACAAACTAGGATTTTGCATGCGTGACAAACTAGAGAGTTTAATTGATGAGATGATTGAACGAGGCATTTTATTTGATGATGCTTTAGCTGAATTTGAGAAAGTTTTTATCTTAAAAATTTTAACCTGCCATCGAGGTAATATTTCTAAAGCTAGTGAACAACTAGGTATTCACCGTAACACTTTAAGCAAGCGTGTAGAAAAGTATAATGAGCAGTTTTTGTCAGAAAGCCAACCACTACAACCAATTATTAAAAAAAATTAGCTTAATCAATTCGTCTAAATTAAGTAATATTAAATTTAGATAAAATTCCCATCTCTATAAAATACTAAATTTTTGTTAAGATAAAGGCAAAATATTCCCTAGATTTAATGTACAAATCAGACTATCTTTATGTAAAACGAACACTTACAATTAGTTTAAGCTATAGTTTTTATCTTTTAAAAATGAAATTGATATAAAGAGTTTTACTAAATAAAGCAAATGTTTAAGCTAAACTTTATTATCAAAATACTAATTGGCACCATTATCTTGATGGTTGGCTTGTTTATCTGTCCTAAACAAAGCTATGGCGAAGAGGTTCGAACACATTTTGACCTATTTACCCAAGAACAAGGTCTTTCCAATAACGCTATTCGCTGTGTTTTACAAGATAGTAAAGGGTTTTTATGGGTTGGTACTGAATATGGACTAAACCGCTATGATGGCCATAACTTTAAGAATTATGTATATCCTAATTCTTTGCCTGCTAAAGCAGTACTTAGTATGTATGAAGATAGATCTGGTACACTTTGGCTAGGAACTCCTGACAGTGGACTACTTAGGTATAATGCTGATAAAGATGTTTTTTCAGTGGTTTCTATTTGTAATTTTAAAATACCCAATGGCAACTTTAGTTGGATTAATAATATTTATCAAGATAAACAAGGTATTTTATGGTTTGCAACTATTGGAGGGTTAATCAGACTAGACCCTATTACTAATCAATGTACTCTACACCTACAAGAGATGCTTGATATTACTGATGTAATAGAAGACCTTAATGGTAATTTTTGGCTTAACTGTTGGGGAGAACTTAGACTATTTGACCGTAAAACAGGACAAATCAAAGATACAATTTCTGTATCTTCAACCCTACCAAATCCTATGACTGGAGGAAAAAACCTAGTACTATTGCCAGATGGTAACCTTATTACTATTAATAACTGCGGAGTTTATATAGTAAATCCTTTAGCAAAAAAAGTAGTTCTACAATATACAGAACTTGATAATATAAATATTACTAGTTTATGCCTAGTAAATGGTTCTATTGTATGGTTAGGAACACACCAAAATGGGCTAATAAAACTAGACTTATCAACTAACCTATTAACCTATTATAAAAATGATCCTAAATCTCCTGATAGTTTAATTGGAAATCATATTTCTGCTTTATGCCAAGATAGTTCTGGTGTTTTATGGATTGGAGATAAATCTTATGGGCTAAATAAGCTTTCACTATATAAAAACTTATTTAGTATTTATCAAAATAACCCATTTATTGAAAACACTATAAGTAATAACTATATCCGTGGGATTTGTGAAGACAAAGAGGGCTTTATTTGGATTTCAACACAATTTGGAGGACTAAATAAACTAGATCGCCAGACAGGGCAAATTACTCGATATCAACATAACCCCAAAAATCCAAATTCTTTAGCTAGTGATACTGTCTGGAATGTTTATGAAGATAGTAAGGGATTTTTGTGGGTAGGAGCACAACCAAGAGGTTTGCAACTCTTTGATCGCAAAAATAATAAATTTCTTACTACTAACTTGTTTGCTGGCCTTGATAACAATATTAATAGAGATATCCTAGTTGTTAATGTGATTTATGAAGATAAACTTGGCCAAATGTGGTTAGGTAGTAATAACCATTTGTACCTGATGAGTAAAGATAATAAATCTGTTATTAACTTCACTAATAAATATGCTACTAGCTGGAACATAGGTACTGACATACAAGCAATTTTTGAAGACAGCTTAGGTACAATTTGGGTTGGTACTGAAAATGGTTTTCTAAGGTTTAACCCTAGTGATAATACTATAGTTAGCTACAAAGAACAACTTAATGCAGGAATTTATGTAACTAGTTTCTTAGAAGACAAAAATAAAAATATCTGGATAGCAACTAAAGGTGCAGGAATTTTATGTCTCAACCTTGTTACCAACAAATTTACTAGCATTACAGAAATAGATGGACTACCACATAATAATACCTATGGCATATTAGAAGATGCTAAAAAAACCTTTTGGATAAGTACAGATAATGGGGTTACTCATTATAATCCAAAAACGAAAATATTTGAGAGTTTTGGCGTTAGTGATGGATTACAAGGAAAAGAGTTTAACCGTCGAGCATTCTTTAAGAGTCGTACAGGAGAATTTTTCTTTGGTGGGCCTAATGGATTAAATAGCTTTTATCCTGAAAAAGTTACTAAAAACGCAACTCCTCCTCCAATTATTATTACTGAGTTTTTAGCAACAGGAAATTATCTTGCACTACCAAATAATAGTGAGAAGTCTATTGAGTTAAACTATACAGAAAAATCTATTCAAATTAATTTTGCAGCTATAGACTTCAATGCATCTGAAAATAATATTTACAAATATAGGTTAGTAGGTTTTGATAAAAACTGGGTGCAAGTGCGTGGAAAAAACACTGTTACTTATACTAACCTTTCTCCTGGTAAATATACTTTTGAAGTTACTGGCACAAATAACCATCAAGTTTGGCAACCAAATATTACTAGGCTCAAAATCG
>CAZHXL010000078.1:5886-8030 GCA_964536575.1 uncultured Clostridia bacterium
CCCTGGCGTACACCTTTGGCTTATCTTGTTTATTTACTTATACTTGGTAGTTCTATTTTTTTAACTCTTAAATATCAAACTAATAAATTAAAAGCTAAAACTAATATTCAAGAAGCACATTTAAGGGCAGAAGCCGCCGAGGCACAAGCACAAATAGCCGAGGCACAAGCACAAGCAGCTAATTTTGAAACAAAGGCTATAGAAACGCAAAAACAAGCATTAGAAAATGAAAATCTACAACGTATAGAAAGTGAAACAAAAATTAAACAAAAAAACCTAGAACTTGAAGAAGCAAACCTAAAATTAAAAGAATTAGATGAGGTTAAAGCCAAATTTGCAGCAATGCTAGTACATGACTTAAAATCTCCATTAACTGTTGTAAACCTAACTCTGGAAATGTTATTAGCAAAAACCTTTGACCCTGATCCTGATTTAGTAAATATGGTAACTAGTTCTGAAGAAAGTATAAAAAAAATAGTCACATTAGTTAATGAAATGCTGGAGTTTTACCAATCTGATTCTCAAGAAATGCGTTTTCACTTTCAAATTATTGATTTATTCGAAGCATTAAACTATGCCACAGAAATAGCAAAAATTGCAGCAAGTAAAAAAAATATTTCTATAAAACTAACAGTAAAAGATTCTTTACCCCTAATTTCGGCTGATACAAGTAAACTAGAGCGTGTTTTTAGCAATTTACTATCTAATGCAATTAAGTTTACTCCTGAGGGTGGGCAAATTTCTTTAGTTGCTTGGACAGAAGAAGGTACTGGAGTAGAAACGGGTTTACACTTAATTAATGTTTCTATCACTGATACAGGAGAAGGAATTTTGGCTGAAGAAATACCATTTATCTTTGATCCTTATCGTCAAGCAAAATCTAGCAGTAAAAAAGCTGGAGTTGGTCTTGGGCTTGCAATTGTAAAGCGAATCCTAGCAGCACATAGTGGAAACATTAATGTTCATAGTCAGTTAGGTATAGGAACTTGTTTTACTATTACCTTACCAGCACTAGCAGAAGCTTTGCGTCCACAGATTAAACTCTTAAAATCTCCTTTAGAAATAAAACCTCTAGAAAGCTTTTCAACTAGTTCTAAAACCTTTACTATTCCGCAACCTATTAAGATAGAATATGTTAGCTCAATACTACCAAAGAAAGTTTTGGTTGTTGATGATGAAATAATAAACCGTAAAATATTATTAAGTAAACTTATCAGTTTAGGTTATCAAGTAGACACAGCTAATAATGGTAAAGAAGCCCTTAATGCTTATTTACAAACTAGTTATGACCTAATTTTAATGGATCATAACATGCCAGAAATGAATGGGTTAGAAGCTATTTGTGAAATTCGTCGCCTAGAGAGTGATAGTAAACATACTCCTATTATTACAATAACAGCAAATTCAAAAGAAACCATTTCAGAATATGACACTATTGGTATTGATGGGTATATTGAAAAACCTTTTAATTTTAAGAGGCTAGAAGAAGTTATTAAACATTTACTTGAAAACAAAGAAATTATAACCTTAAACTCTTAATTTTACTTCTCAATAGACTTCTATTAAAATCACTACTCTTTATTGCCTAATGCTTATCACTTAATATCTATCAAGCTTTGTGTGGTTGCCAAAAACAACTAAAACGGGTAGAGTCAATTTTAATTTTTATGTCAAACCTTGATCGCATACTTATTTATTACAAACGTTATTGGGGAAAATTGGCACTAGGCTGCCTTTGTGTACTTTTTACAGCTATTGTTGGTTTATTAGCCCCTATGATTATCAGTTTGGCAATAGATGACCTACAGCTGCAAATAACTCAAAAAAAACTTGTTACCTATGGTTTACTTGTTCTAGGAGTAGCAACCCTAAGAGGAGTTTTTCTTTTTAGTCAACGCTGGATTTTAGTAGTAATGTCTCGTGATATTGAAAATGATGTACGTAATGACTACTACGAGCACTTACAAAAACTGCCTTTGGACTTTTTCCAACAAAACCGTGTCGGTGACTTAATGGCTAGAGCAACCAATGATCTTAATGCTGTAAGAATGTTGGTTGGCCCAGCAATAATGTACTTTCTTAATACTATAGTTGTTTCCTTAGTAGCTATTCCTGTAATGATTACTATTAGCTTAAAATTAACT
>CAZHXL010000078.1:8040-15929 GCA_964536575.1 uncultured Clostridia bacterium
ACTATTTTAGTATTAATCAGTTTTTTAGGAGTTTCATTAGTAACAAACTTTTTTTCTACCCAAATTCATGATCGTTTTGAAAAAATTCAAGAACATTTTTCTTCTATCACTGCTAAAGCCCAAGAAAACCTTACAGGAGTTCGAGTAATTCGTGCTTATGTTCGTGAAAATTATGAAGTAGAAAAATTTGGTGAATTAAACAAAGAATTTGTTGATCGCAATTTAGGGTTAATTAAAATCCAAGCTTTATTTGGGCCAATACTTCGCTCATTAGTTGGTCTTGGCTCTATACTTACTCTTTGGTATGGAGGTAACCTAGTAGCAAATAACAGCATTACTTTAGGAAAGTTTGTGGAGTTTAATCTTTACTTAACTTTACTTATTTGGCCAATGATCGCGCTTGGTTATGTTATAAGCCTCTATCAACGAGGGATGGCTAGCCTAAAACGAATCAACACAATTCTTAACACAGAAATAACCATAAAAGATAAAGGAAAAACATATCTTTCAGAAATTAAAGGAACTATAGAGTTTCGTAACCTAACATTTAGTTATAAAGATAAGGCTGTACTTAAAAATATTAATCTAAAGATTGAATCTGGCCAAACTATTGCAATTGTTGGGCATACTGGCTCAGGAAAATCTACTTTGATTAACCTAATTCCTCGCCTTTTTGAAGCCTCAAAAGGAATGCTTTTTATTGATGGTTATCAAATCCAAGATATCCCTCTCTCGCTCTTGCGCCAAGCAATAGGTTATGTACCACAGGATACTTTCTTGTTTAGTGAAACAATTACAGAAAATATTGCTTTTGGTGTTAATAAACCTGATGCTAAAGATATACACCAAGCCGCTCAACAAGCTGGGTTATTAGTAGATATAGAAGCTTTTCCTAAGCAATTTGATACGATGGTTGGAGAACGTGGTATTACTCTTTCTGGTGGACAAAAACAACGTACTGCTATTGCTCGTGCGTTAATAAGACAGCCAAAAATTCTAATTTTAGATGATTCCCTATCAGCAGTTGATACAGAAACAGAAGAAAGAATTTTAGGGCACCTACAAAATGTTATGTCTGGTCGTACTAGCATTATTGTTTCGCATCGTATTTCCACTGTAAAAATGGCTGATGTGATTATTGTGCTTTCTGATGGGGAAATTATTGAGCGTGGCACACACGAAAGTTTAATTATGCGAGGTGGTGCATATGCTGAACTTTATGAAAAACAGTTGCTAGAAGAGGAGTTAGCAGCAACATAATGGCAAACCAACAAGAAGAAGAAATAACAGGTAAACTCTACGACAGAGTACTAATAGGAAGACTACTTACCTATCTCTATCCCTATCGTAGCTATGTTGCACTAGCTGTTCCTTTAATAACCATTAACTCCATTATTGCTTTAATAGGGCTTAATGTAACAATGGTGGTTGTAGACCTCTACTTACAACCAGCACCTGAAGGACAGTTATCATTAATTTCGCGTACTACTCGAGATCTAATTCAAACATTTGGTTATAAACCAAACATAGCCGAAGCCTTAATGTTTTTTACCCTACTCTATTTGATTATACTAATTTTAGAGGTTGTCCTTTCTTATTTACAAACAGTAATTCTTAATTCAATGGGACAATATATAATGAGAGATATGCGTAAGCACATATTTACTCAGTTTCAAAGAATCCCTTTGCAGTTTTATGATCAAAATCCTGTTGGGCGTTTAATAACTAGATTAACTACTGATGTAGATTCATTAAATGAGTTGATGACTTCTGGGTTTGTAGCTTTAGTAAGTGATGTACTTACTTTAGTAGGTATCTTAGTATTTCTTTTTCTAGTTAATTGGCAATTAGCAATAGCCATTTTGGTTGTACTACCAATGATGATTTTAGTAACAGCTTGGTTTAGAAAAAATGCTTCTATTGGATTTCGCAAAGTAAGAGTAAAAATCGCTAGGCTAAACTCATTTCTACAAGAACATATTACAGGGATGTCCATTGTACAACTCTTTAACCGAGAGACTCGCGAGTTTGAGCAATTTAAGGTGATAAACGCCGAACATCGTCAGGTAAACGTTGATACTATTTTCTATTATGCCGTTTTTTATCCTGCTATTAGTTGGGTTAGCACATTAGGAACAGCCATAATAATTTGGTATGGTGGAAATCAAATCCTCTCTGGTGTCCTCACACTAGGAGCTTTAATTTTTTTTATTCAATCAACCCAACGTTTTTATGAACCAATAATGGATTTGAGCGAGAAATACAACATTTTGCAAGCTGCCATGGCTTCAGCAGAAAGAATTTTTAATCTAATTGACACACCTATTACTATTACCTCTCCAGATAAACCTCACAAGTTAGGCAAAGTTCGTGGCGCAATAGAATTTCGTAATGTTTGGTTTGCTTACAAAGGTGAAGATTGGATATTAAAAGATTTATCTTTTCGTATTGAACCAGGTCAATCTATTGCAATTGTTGGTCATACTGGTGCTGGTAAAACTACTATTTCTAGTTTGCTGATGCGCTTTTATGATATTCAAAAAGGGCAGATTTTGCTTGATGGAGTAGATATTCGAGAGTTAGATCTAGGAGAATTACGTCAAGTCTTTGGAATAGTTTTACAAGATGTTTTTCTATTTTCTGGTAATATCGCTAATAATATTACTTTGGGTAACACATCAATTAGTGAAACTACAATGCTAGCGGCTGCAAAAGAGGTTCATGCAGATAATTTTATTTCTTTACTTAAAGATGGCTATAGGGCAGAACTAACTGAACGTGGTTCAACTTTATCTGTTGGGCAACGTCAGCTACTTTCTTTTGCACGTGCACTAGCTTTTGATCCTAAGATTTTAATCTTAGATGAAGCAACTTCATCTATTGACACAGAAACAGAAATCTTGATTCGAGATGCTGTTAAAAAATTACTTACTGGTCGTACATCAGTAATTATTGCTCACAGGCTTTCTACTATTCAAAATGCAGATAAGATTATAGTAATGCACAAAGGACAGTTACGCGAAATAGGCAATCATCAAGAGTTACTAGCTAAACGCGGTATTTACTATAAACTTTATCAACTCCAATATCGAGAAGAACCGCTAGTAGAACACCCGGTAGTATAACTTTGACCTGGAAATATCGACCAAATAAACTCCTGTTTTTACTAACAGCTTTTACCTGGATGTTAGTAATTAGTAGTTTTTCTAGTACACATTTTAGTGCTAGTAACACAGCCCCTTTCATTGAACAATGGCTACAAACTATATTTCCTTCCTTAAACATAGCAACAATACATTTTATTCACATAATGACTCGCAAGTTTGCTCATTTTAGCGAGTTTGGTATTTTTGCTGTTTTAGTTTTTGGTATTTTTGCAGCAAAAAAAAACCTTTGGCATCTACAGTGGTTTGGCTATACGTTAATTATAGTGGTTTCTCTTGCTTTACTTGATGAATATCATCAAGGATTTGTTAGAAACCGTAATGCTTCTTTAGAAGATAGCTTAGTAGATATTACGGGTGGCATAACTTGTTTGTTATTAATTTGGTTGGTTAAAAAAGACAAGTTTAAATAAGCTTTTCTTCTAAAAAAACTTGCTTGAGCAGATCTGGACAGTCAGTAATAATACTATCTACTCCTAGATAAATTAATCGCCTCATTTCATCTATCTCATTTACTGTCCAAGTGTTTACTAAATAACCAAACCTTTTCGCTCGGAGTATTAACTTTTCATCAGTCAATTTTTTGTCGGGATGCAAGGCTTGTAATTTTAATACTGTAGAGCTAAGCGACCCTAGATAAATAGGTAAACGAAACTCAAAAAGCAGCCCTTTGGCAATGTTAGGATCTACCTTTTTTAAGTGATATAAAACTAATGGATTAAATGAAGAAACCAAAGCGCGGTGGTAAAGATTATTTTTTGAAATCAATTCAGCAACTGCTAAAACTTCAGCAATAGGTTTTAGAGAGAGGGTTTTAACCTCAATGTTAATAAACATTGTATTTGAAAGTGAATCTATTACTTCTTGTAATGTTGGAATTTGTTCTCTAGCAAATTGTGAGCTAAAATGCGAGCCAAAATCTAATTCTTTTAGTAAGGCTAAAGGGCTATTAGAAACTCGCCCTACAGTACTAGTCCAAATACTTAAGTCATCATCGTGAGTAACAACCAATTCTCCTGAAGAGCACAAAAAAATATCTAATTCTATTCCATCTGCTCCCAATTGTTGAGCAACTCTAAAGGCAGCCAAAGTATTTTCTGGAGCTAAAGCACGTGCTCCTCTATGTGCTATATTCATTGGCCGCTTATACATCATACCTTAAGCTCAAACTATTAATATCAAATTGAGACTATTTTATTACCTAGTAAACATAACCCTATATTTTTTTCATACCTTTAAGAATATCTCGAATTTCTTCAAGCAAGATTTTTTCCTTGGAAAGTGTTAGTAGCGCAGCAGGAGCTTCTTCTTTTTTCTTTTGTAGGTTATTTATCACTTTAACAAACATAAATATGGCAAAAGCAACTATAAGAAAATCAAATATGGTTTGCAAAAAATTACCATAATTAAGTAACACAGGTTTTGTAGGGTCACTACCACCTAGTTTTATACTTAAAGAATTAAAACTTACTCCTCCTACGGCTAAACCTATTACTGGAGTAATAATATCTGCCACTAATGAAGAAACAATCTTGCCAAAAGCCGCACCCACTACTACACCAATAGCTAATTCAACTACATTACCACGATTAACAAACACTTTGAATTCTTCTATTAATCCCATACATTTCCTTTTATTTGAATCAAAATTAAAAGCCTTACTTTTTTCTTATAAACTAGGTAAGAGGTAACTAACAATATAAGGGTAGGTTGTAATAGTTTCGAGTTTTTTCGAGGTTTTTCGAGGTATTTCGAAGCTTCTCAAAGTTTTGTGACTTAGCAAACACTTCAAAAGATTGTGCCTATCATATAAAAACAACAAAAAATTTACTAGTAACTATAACAATACTCTAGCACTATAAACAAAGACTTGTTAGCTAGTGCAAGATATTTAAGGTTACTTTTTAAATTATATGTTAAATATAAATAGTTTACTCTTCTTCAGATGTTTGTTTACGAACACGTCCTTTTTTAGGGGCATCTGATGCAGATTCTTCATTAAAACTGTCAATAGCAATTTGTTGATCTTGAAAGACTTCAAAAATACTATCTAACTTGGATACTTGGATAATATGGGTAACGCTTTGGGAAGGGTTAAGTATTTTTAAGTTACCTCCTTTACCTTGAGCTAGCCGATAACAATGAATAAGTGTCCCAACCCCAGTACTATTTATATAATTAACTGAGCTTAGATCAATAAGAAAATCTCTCTCACCAATCTCAGCTAACTGTTTTACGGTACTTAAGATGACATCATCGTTTTCATCTGGTGTGAGACGGCCTGTCACTTTTAACACATTAACTTTACCTATCTTTTGCGCACGGCACTTTGTTGGACGTCTATTATTACTCATCAATACACTCCTGGCTGCAAAAGGCAGCAAAAAACTCAAAAATTCAAAAACTTAACTATTTCTGGATTTATTTTAAATTTTGATTACTTAGGTGATGTGGCGGTGATTATAACAAACTTGTCTATAGGGTGCGATATAATTTTACCCATTTAGCAATCTGCCTTACAGCCTACACCCATATAGAATCAATAGATCGTCAATAGAGTTTTCTATATCCCAAGGTCGATTAAAGAACATACAAGGCTTAAGACCTTTAAGGGCTTTTGGAACTACTTTATCACACAACATATAATAAATTACATCTTCTGGATAAAAAGGAGTGCAATTTAAAAAAAGGGTTGTACAACAATTTTGTACATAATTAATACAACCTGTGTGAATCTTATTAAATCGTTTGCGATACTGTTCTTGGGTTTGTTGAATTTTCTCTTTAATTTTCTTTTTAATTTTCTCTTTAATTCCTTTGAGCAGTTCTTTAGTCCCAGAATCTTGATATTCTGGGCAATTATCATCTGTTTTCAGAAACTGTTTCTGACAAAGTACTTGTAGTTGCCTACGTGCTGTAGAGGTTTCTGAATAGCAATAAGAAAGGCAAATTTTATTTGCAGGCATTAAGCTTTTACGCCGCTTGCCTGCTTTATCTAAAAATGAATTACTCATCATCTAATGATCATACCTAATCATAATACTCTAAGCCAAGGTGTGTGATCAATTCTTCACCTTTCAAGTGGCGTAGTGTATTTTTTAGCTTCATTAACTGAATAAAAAGATCATGTTCTGGATAGAGTTGTGGTGCAGTCATTGGACTCTTAAAATAAAAGCTTAGCCATTCCTGTACCCCGCGCATACCACAACGTTGTGCTAAGTCCATAAATAGTGCTAAATCTAGCACAAGTGGAGCAGCCAAAATAGAGTCACGACAAAGAAAATTAATTTTTATTTGCATTGGATAACCAAGCCAGCCAAAAATGTCTATATTATCCCAACCTTCTTTGTTATCGCCTCTAGGAGGATAATAATTAATTCTCACTAAATGGGAAAAATCTCCATAAAGTTCTGGGTAAATTTCTGGCTGTAAAATATATTCTAGGACAGAAAGTTTAGATTCTTCTTTTGTTTTGAAAGACTCTGGATCATCTAAAACTTCACCATCTCGGTTACCTAAAATATTGGTAGAATACCATCCATGTAGTCCTAGCATACGGCTCTTTAGACCAGGAGCAAGCAAAGTTTTCATAAAGGTTTGCCCAGTCTTAAAGTCTTTACCACAAATAGGTACACCCATTTCTTGAGCAAGTTGAGAGAGAGCAGGTACATCAACTGTTAGGTTTGGTGCTCCATTAGCAAATGGCACACGAGATTTTATTGCTGCATAAGCATAAATCATTGACGGTGCAATATCTGCATGATTTTCTTCTAAGCCCTTTTCAAAAGCTTCTAGCGTTTCGTGTACAGGGCTAATCTTCATAAAAATTTCTGTAGAAGCACACCACACTATCACTAAACGAGAACAATCATTCTTGCTACGAAACTCCTTCATATCTTCTATTAGCTGATCGGCCAAGTCTCGTTTATTTTTTCCTTGTTTAACATTAATACCATTAAGTCTTTTTACGTAATGCTGATCAAAAACTGCCGACATTGGTATAATTTTTTCTAGTTGTGGGCGTAAGGTTTCCAGCATACCTTTTTCCAACACCCCACAATGTAGTGCTGCTTCATAACAATTATCTTCAAAAATATCCCAAGCACCAAAAATTAGGCTGTCTAAGTTAGCAAGTGAAACAAATTCTTTAATTTTTGGTGAACGACCTTCAGTTCTTTTACCAAGACGAATTGTACCCATCTCTGCTAAGCTACCAATGGGTTGTGCCATTTTGCGTCGAATTGCTTCTACACCAGCAATAAAAGTAGTACTTACGGCACCTAAACCAACTAGTAAAACTCCTAGCTTTCCTTTTGGCTCATCAATATTTACACCTTTTGGAATCATTTATTAATTCTCCTGTTTTATTTCCAGTTCCTAATTAGTATTAGTCTATTTAAGGAACAAAATTATAAAATAATTAAATAATCAAGCTTGGCAGATTACATCAAGCTAATAGCAATTGTATAGCGATAGCTTGCTAAAAGTTAGCGCGAAACTGTGCTCAGACCAATAAAACCACTAAACTGTTTTTGTAGGGTTAACAAACCTTTTGCCCCAGTTCTTATTCTGCCACTTTTGGCAGACTTGCCATTTTTGGCAATTATTTACCTGCCATTTTTGGCATAACTAGGCTAAAAACAGATTGATTATAAATCTTTGAATCATACATCTCCTGTATTTACAATAGTTTATAAACTATCGAATTTTCCTCC
This sequence comes from uncultured Clostridia bacterium, assembly GCA_964536575.1. GTDB lineage: Bacteria > Acidobacteriota > Blastocatellia > Chloracidobacteriales > JADJPF01 > JADJPF01. The sequence goes on from CAZHXL010000078.1 coordinate 15,920, forward strand.
TAATATTTTC
>CAZHXL010000078.1:15939-20109 GCA_964536575.1 uncultured Clostridia bacterium
AATATTTTCTCTTTTTCGAATAGAGATTGACTTTACTTAGGGCACAACAAACTTAAATCAAACTAAACTAAGGACACAACAATGAAAAACATTCACACCAAGTTAATCACTCTATTAGCAACAATTACCATAAGCTTATTCTTTACATTAACATCTGCCTTTGGTCAAAGCATCAAACTTGAAGAAGGCACACAAATTAGACTTAAACTTTTACAAGATTTAAGCTCTGCTACATCACAAGCTGGTCAAACAATATCCTTTGAAGTACTTGATGCAGTTAAAGTAGATAATACTGTAGTAATTGCAGAAGGTGCACAAGCTTTAGGTACTGTAACTTTAGCCGAACCTAAAAAGAGCCTAGGCCGTGCAGGAAAACTTAACATTAGATTAGAATATGTAAAAGCAGTTGATGGGAGCAAAATCCATGTTCGTGCCAATTCAGTTAATCAAGGAAACGGCAAAGGCGTTGCAACAGGTGTTGCAGTAGGCGTTTCCGCTTTAGTATTCTTTCCTGCGGCTCCTGTATTTTTACTTATTAAAGGAAAAGATATTACTGTTCCTAGTGGTCAACATTTAGACGCTTTTATTGACGGCACAAGAGCCATTGAAGTCCCTCAAGCTAACACTCAAACTAACACTTTTGCTACTAGACTTACTCCCACAGGTTCTATATCACCCATAAATACATCTTTTAGCACTAATGGCAAAGTTTGTGTAGTAAATGTTGTTTCTGAAAAAGGTGGCGATATTGAAATCAATGGTGTTTTCTTAGGCAATGCCCCTTCTTCGTTCCAATTGCCTGCTGGTACTCATACAATCACTGTTAAACGTAGCGGTTATAACACTTGGGTTCGTACAGTAACAGTAGTTCCTGGTAACATTACTCTAAAAGTAGAATTTGAAGGCGCAGTGTTAACTAGAACTGCTAGACATAGATAATAAGTTTGGTTGTCCAAAAGTCGATTCTCCATCATTCATAAATATATCCTTATTATAAGCAACCCTTCAAGGTTGCTTTTTTGTTTTGTCAGTTAAATTTTCTTAGCCTATAAGAAAATAGCTCCTAATGTTATTTAACACTAGGAGCTATTTCTGTTTATTTATCTAATTTTACTTAGCAGCTTTTTTCTTGTGTAACTCCATTACTTTGAAAGTAGGGTTAAGATCAAACTTTTCTATTTCATACTCTTCTTTTACTTCACCATTTACTGCCCTAGTAATGCGATGTGGAAGTAATACACCATCAACTATACGATGATCTGTAAATCTTAAACTAATTTCTGTTTTTGGGTCTTCTTTAACTTCAACTCGTTTCTTTAACCCTTCTATGTTTATTTTCTCACCTTTTTTGGCATGAACAAAAATTGGCTCATGGTAACTTCCAAAATAATTAAGCCCAATAGGAAGGTGTGTAGCTTTATCTAATAACAAAGTCCCAGAAAATCCTATTTTATCTTTGATACTAATTGCGTCAGCAGTACCATTCTCAGCATCACCAATATAGTTAAACTCTACTGATAATGGAGATTTTAATAATAGTCCTATCATAGACTGAGCGAGATCTACTGGGAGGAGAATAGTAGCTCTACTACTAGTGCTTACCCCACTAATCACAACATCGTTTTCTATTTTTGTATCGCCTTCACTTAATTCTTTAGCACCTTTCTCAGTAACAATAACTACTCTTTCGCTATTAACTTTCTGCTCTCTATCTGCATCATTCTTAAATATAACTACTCTTTCTTCATCAATTTTATGTACTTTACCTGTATCATCTTTAAATACCCTTACTTTACCTTTAGCTTGAGGCCCGTCAGTGCTTACATTAAATTCAACATCTTCATTTATTTGTCCAGGGACACCTGCCAAAGAATGTGTCATAAACATTAATTTAAGCTGTGTTGGTTTATCCTGAACTTGCCCTGGTCGGTTAATTTTTCCTTCTAAACCTAGCCCTTGAATTTCATTTAACCTTGCCTCGCCACCCAAAGCTTGGCGTGCTAGTGAAACTAATTGTTCCCCTCTAACTGGATCGCCATTTGACTGAGCTAGACCTATTACATTAAATAAAACTGTAATCATTAACCCAAAAATTAACCAACGAAATGAATTTCTTTTCATTTGTAACCTCCAAAAATTTAGTATATTTTAATATTCGCTACGGTGAGAATAATAAACAAAAATTAAAAGGCTGTGGTTAAGAAAGGGCTAAGAAATTGTTAAGAATGTAAAATCTTTTGGTAGAGGGTTTTTCCCGCTTTTTATGATGCTATAATCGCAAATATGAAAACTCACAACTATTGGCAATCAAAAATATCCTTAGTGTTTGTGGTGTTGCTCTTAGCATTACTGCCTGCTTTAGCAGTACTACAGTATAATTGGCTTGGAAAAGTAAGCAGGGCGGAACGGGAAAGGATGCAGACTAGTCTTCGCTTGGCAGCCAGTAATTTTATTAAAGAGTTTGACCGCGAAATTACTTTTATTTTCTTTAGTTTCCGTAATGCACTGCAAGATCATGATTTACAAGCAGAAAAAAAAGACTCTACTCTGGGGCAGCCTTATGTTGAAGCCTATCAAAAATGGCTAACTAACACTCAACATCCACTGCTAATAAAAGGTTTATACTTTGTCAATGTTAGTGAATCATCACCAGAAAAAATTTTATCAAAATTCTCTCCTCAAACAGCAAGCTTTCAGCCTAGTGATTGGCCTTCGGAACTTACAAAGCTAAAAGAAAACCTATCAGAATCTTGCTCTGTTAAAGAAACTAACAACAGTAAAGAAATTAGGTTTCAATCAGATACGCCTATTATGGCAGATATTCCTGCCATAGTTATTCTTAATACTTCATCGTTTAGCTTGCCTAGAGTAGATTTAAGTAATCATAAAGCAGATGTTTTTTTTAACTTAAAAATACCTTCCACTTATCTAGTGGTATTACTAGATCTTAATTACATCAAAGAACAATGGTTGCCAGCACTTACTAACCAATATTTTTCTGGTGGCAATCAGCTAGACTATCATGTAGCAGTTATAAACACAGTCAAAAACAATAGTGTAGTCTACCAATCTAGTCAACAATTTACCCAAGAACAATTAAGTACTAATGATACCAAATTAGGTTTTTTCTCATTAAATCCAGATGAATTAGAAAGACTCCTTTTTGTTAATATCAACAATGTTAAAATTTTAGAACGCTCACCTATAGAAACAATTATTGATGAGCGAAGAGAAACGATCTTTAAGTCTAATAAGTCCAAAGACAAACAATCTCAAAAAGCCACCATTAGCATAGTACGCTCTTCCAGCTTTTCTGGTGTCCCTTCAAACCCTAGAGTAAAAGTTATGGGGTTTACGCCAAAATCAGAGGTTTCTAACTCTTGGCAACTTATAGTTAAACATCGCACAGGCTCATTAGATATAGCCGTTGCCAACCTAAGACAAAATAATTTGCTCATCAGTTCTGGTATTTTATTGCTTCTTGCAATTAGTATGGGGATGATTTTAATTTCAACTCGTCAGGCACAAAACCTAGCAAAACAACAAATGGAGTTTGTTGCAGGAGTCTCTCATGAACTCCGTACCCCTTTAGCTGTCATTTGTTCAGCAGGAGAAAATCTAGCAGATGGTGTGGTAAATAAACCCGAACAAATAAAGCGATATGGCTCTCTAATTAAAGGCGAAGGCCGACGATTAGCTGATATGGTAGAACAAATTCTAGAATTTGCTGGTTGGCAATCACATAAGAAAACTTATCAATTACAACCTACTCCCATTTATAGTGTGATTGAAAATGCTATTTCTGCTTGTAATCTATTGATTAGCCAAACAAATGCAGAAATAATAACAGACCTTGACCCTAATCTACCTTTGGTTAATGCTGATCCATCTGCATTACAACGCGCTATACAAAATTTGATTTGTAATGCAATAAAATACAGTGGTGATACTAAATGGTTAAAGATTAGTGCCAAGTTGGAAACTAAATCCTCTCAAGTAGAAATAAATATTATAGATAAAGGTATTGGGATATCTCCTAGAGAGCTTCCCTTTATTTTTGAACCTTTTTATCGTGGTCAAGAAGTTATAGATGCACAAATTCATGGCAATGGTTTAGGGTTAAGTCTAGTTAGACAAGCTGTGACCACATGTGGAGGCAAAATCACTGTA
>CAZHXL010000078.1:20119-23482 GCA_964536575.1 uncultured Clostridia bacterium
AGAAGTATAGTTGATCAAGGTAGTACTTTTACTTTATATTTACCTTTAGCCGATATTAAACAAGTAGAAACAAAACCTTCTACAGAAATAGCAAGAGAACTTTATGAGTAAACGTCTTTTATTAGTCGAAGATGAATTAGGATTAGAGCTAACATTAACAGACCGTTTAACCAGCGAAGGCTACTTAGTAGAAATAGCTCGCGATGGTGACATAGGATTTAAGCGTGCTAGTACCGAGACTTTGGATTTAATCATTTTAGATGTGATGTTACCTAAAAAAAATGGTTTTGATGTTTGTCGTGACCTACGTCAAAAAGGGGTTACTATCCCTATAATTATGCTAACCGCACGTGGACAGGTGATAGACAAAGTATTAGGCTTAAAATTAGGAGCAGATGATTATCTTACTAAACCATTTGAAATGATGGAATTACTAGCCCGTATTGAAGCATTACTTAGGCGTGCTTCCTCAGCAGAAACTCTTTCAGCAGATATTTATCAATTTGGTACAATCAAAGTAGATTTTCGTAGTGCTGAAGTCATAAAAGATAGTCAAATAATAGAGCTTTCTGCTAAAGAATTTAAGCTTTTGCGCCATTTGATTGAGCGTCGCGGCAATATTCTTTCTAGAGATGATCTTTTAGATGAGGTTTGGGGTTATAACGCTATGTTGTCTACTCGTACAGTGGATGTCCATGTGGCTTGGTTAAGGCAAAAATTAGAGCCTAACCCTAAACACCCTCAGTATATTCTTACAGTGCATGGATTAGGCTATAAATTTATCGGATAAACCTGCCTAGAGCGACTATTTAAGTACTTTTAACTCTTGGTCAATCTCTTTGTATAAGCTTGCTATCCAATTTAGTTCTTTGCTATGGGAGGAATCTACTTCTTTTTTCCTAAAGTCATAAGGAGTTAAAAGCACTTTTACTTTTCCTACATCACTGACTAAAAAAAATAATTCTTCAATAGCCTCATCTCCCATTGCTAAACACCCAATAGACACTGCTTTTCCATGAATAAAAATATTTCCTCCTGGATGTTCTCTTCCTTCTGCCTTAGCATGTTGTAAATCAGATTCATTTGGATAATTAATTTTCATCGATAAATGATAACTACTATTAGGGTTTAGGCTGATAATTTTATAAATACCTTCAGGTACTTGGCGGTCACCTTCTCGCAGTTTTGGCCCTGCCTTTCCACTAGCAGCTTTGATAGGATAAGTTTGAATTAATTTCCAGTCTTGTAGGCTTTTTGCCCAAACTTCCAAAGTTTTTTCTTCCTTTAAACCTACAAATACTAAGTCTTGTGGAGGATAACTAACATTGGCTCTTTCAAAGTAAGGCTTTAGCCTATCACGAGCATCATCACCATAGATTTTCACTACATCAGAAACGGTTCTTTTACCAACAACTTTTAAGTATTGAGGGTACCAAATACCTCGTCCAAAGTAATAAAAACTAAAACCTATTATTAACAAAATTACTAATAAGATTACTAGAACTCGTTTATCTTTCATTTATTAGCCCTTACTCCTTAACTGCTTCTGTTTCCTGTGTTTGAGCCTTACTATCTTTTGGTGTATAGACAGTTTTAGGGTTAAATTTTTCTTCCCAATGTATTCTTCCTGTTAGTTGCATTACGACAAAGAGTGTTAAAATTGAGCCAATAGTAATAGCAAGCCCTGTAAAGCCCTTAAAGAAAAAGGCATACGAAAATAACACTAAATAAACAATTTGAGCTAAAGCTGCTTCCCTAGTAGCAAACTCTGTTCCTACTACTAGGCGTAGATAGCTTACCACTAAAAATACTGACACTATTGAGCTGATTATAAAGGCGTTATGGATTGAGATATGATCTACTAAATAAGCTAGGAGCAAGTGAAAAGCAAAAAAACCTGTAGCAATAAAGAAGTAGTTCATTGGATGAATAGAAATATTGCGTAAGGTAGTAATAATAAACATAAGAAAGAAAAAGAAAAATAATGAGACAGGAGCAAAAAAGCTGATTTTTCCAGCTAACGGGCCTGGTTGGAGTTTTTCTGGCATCACCATACCAATTCTAAAACCTGAAACTAAGCTTTTATATGACCAATTTAGCTCCCAACCTGTAGGGATTTCGTGTTTCTCTGAAGGTGAAAGTGTATTTTCTGGAAAATCAATATCGCTAAAATTAGTCTTCATCTTCATATTAAAATTTTTTACTTGAGCTACATTTGAGCCAAAGTTATAAAGCCAGTTATCCAGACCTTGCGAACGATAAGCAATCTTTAAGACTGCTGTTTTACCTGGCTGAACCTCAGCAATTGCATTAGCGACATTATCTGTATTGGTTAAATTAACTGCCACATCATTAACGGTAAAAATTAAATCTGCATAAATAGCATTGGAAGAAGGAAAATTAAAAGTAAAAGTAATTTTGTCTCCCTCTGTACTATTAAGAAAGCTATATGTACCACTAAAATTGACTTTATAAGTGCTGTACCAAAGCAGCCCTTTTTGGCGATGTTCTAAGCCAAAATCTACATTAATATCACTATGTTCTAGGAGTAATGGGGTGGTAACTTTTTCTTCTACAGTGCGTACAAATAATTTTTCACCTTCTACAGTTCTTACTTCTTTAGAAATAGTTTTTTCCCAAACTGCGGTAGGAGGTGATTGATTATGTGCAGAACCCCAAGTTGATTCGACTTTACCGTCTAACCTTCCATCTAAAGAGTAAGTACGAGAAAATATTGTTGCTCCTAAAATCATCCAAGCAGCAACAGTAAACAAGTAGATAATTGCAATTGCAATAATTCTTTTAACCATAGCTCCATTCCTTTCTATTACATTAATTTGCTTAAGGGATATTTTATCTTCTTAATATTTGGTTTGATAGTTAAACTAGGCCATTCTAGCCTGGCTATTTGTAATCAACATTGTGGCAACCCACAGCTAAATGCCAGAATAGACACAAAAATATTTATTAAGTGTTAACCATCTTTTTTAATAAGTTTTGACTTTTAGTATTTTAGTTTGCTTAGAATTAGCTCTATTTTGGTACTATTAGGCAAAAATGCTTTTAATTAAAAAATAATTGCAGACATAACTAGCATTTCTGCTTAAAATTAGTTCTTAGCAATTTATAAATCTATCCTTGTTTTGAATTACCCATTGAGGTGTTAATGAGCAAAAAGCCTTCTACTAGTGATCTACTAATAGGAATGATCCTAGATGATAAATATAAAATAGAGAGACATATTGGACGTGGCGGAATGGGTTCAGTCTATATTGCTCATCACACAAAGTTTAATAAACAAGTAGCAGTTAAAGTACTTTCCCGCGATATGACAGAAGATCCTACTTGTTATGAACGCTTCAA
>CAZHXL010000079.1:0-1783 GCA_964536575.1 uncultured Clostridia bacterium
AAGAAATTTGAGTGTTAAAAAATAAAGAAAGATTTTGTGTTCTAGTATCAGTACCTAATGAAGCGTTTATAGCATTACCAACACTAGGAATAATTGATTCATCATCAGTAAAGTTGTAGCGTGCCGTGAAAGTACTTTTACCAAATTTTTGATTAATTTTAATGGAAAAAACTGTCCCACTAGCATCATTACGTAAAACTTGTGTAAAGTTATTTACTCCATAAGGGCCAGCAAAATTGTTAGGTGATGGTAAAATAGCCCTTAAAGCATTACCTACTTTAGTAGTAAAAGTTGTATTACCATTAAAACCAGCTTCGGCAGCACCAGGAACAGCAAAATGATTTTCTTGCGTACCATCTATATCTTGTCTTTCAAAAGAAACAAAATAATGAGTTTTATTCTTTACAATTGGGCCACCTAAAACAAAGCCTGTTTGAAAGCGTTTAAGTTTATCCTTGTCTTGTGAAGCACCCCCAGTTAAGTCAAAGAAATTACGTGCATTAAGACCATCAAAATTTGCAAAACCATAAAATGTTCCATGTATTTCATTACCACCAGAACGAGAAACAGCATTTGCTTGTGAACCAATATTACGTCCAAATTCTGCATCCCAAACTTGAGTAGAAATTTGAAATTCATTAACGCTTTCTATTGATTGAGGAACTAGCGAAACAAACCCTTGACGACGGACTCCTATATCCTGATCATTATTATCTGACCCATCAATAGTAAAATTATTAGATCTAGCACGACGACCATTAACAGAAAATTGCCCTGAAGTACCCACGCCTGGGCCAACACCTGGGCCAGAAGCACCAGTAGTTGCAGGAGATGGTAGAACGCCTGGAGAAAGGAGAGCAAAAAAGTCAAATGTTCTTATCCCTCCTAATGGTAGGGCTGTAAGCAAATTACTATCGTAATTACTACGGTTAGTAGCATCAGTAAGCTCTACTAAAACATCATTACCAGAGGCACTAGCAACAGGTTGTGAAGGTGTAGCACTAGGTATATTTGGTTGATTTGGCTGATTTGGCTGATTTGGAACAGGAGTAGACCTAATTACAATTGGTGGTAGGGTTACAGTCGTTTTATTTAATGGAATAATAAAATTAATTTTCTCTGTTTTTTGATAACCTAGTTTTTCAATTGAAATTGTATAGCGTCCAGGTTCAAGAAATGCAATAACATATTTGCCTTGTGCATTACTTTTAGCAGTATAAGGCGAACCATCATCTTGATTAGTAACGGTTACTAATGCCAATTCTACAGGCATATTATTTTCGTCTACTACAGTACCATCCAGAGTACCAGATGTTTGACTATAGATATTAACACTAGAAAATACTATTAGACCTATTGCTAGAAATACCTGTAGCACTAACTTGCTTAAGATATACATAAGGTGCTCCTCTAAATGATCGGGAAGGGTTAACTTTTAGTAAATAAACCTTAAATTATATGCAAAACGGCTACTCTAAAATAACATAGAGCACGCTTAGCTTACAAATAAGCGGCGTGCTCTATAGAAACGAGTTTAAATTGATATTTATTTATGACCTATTGTTTTTTCCTCAAAAGTCTCTTTTGCAATCTTACCTGCTTTTTCTTCTTCAGTTTCTATAGGTTTAATGCCTACGTCATCAATCATAACTTCTTCACCATCAATGGTAGTAAAAGCAATGTTGCCATAAGTAAAGGTATTACTCTCATCAATAAAAACATCTAGAGGGATTTCTGTTCCCGCTTCAGGGCCTTGGTTTGGTTTAATAAAAGTCTCTATTTT
>CAZHXL010000079.1:1793-7577 GCA_964536575.1 uncultured Clostridia bacterium
TTTGTTACCCCTAACAGAAATTCTTAAACTGTAAAGGTAATCTGGGCTTAAAGTTACAATATTAACTTTTATTGATTGAGCAAATTTAGTTAAATCTAAATTACCATCCTGGCAAATATAAGTACGCATCATGTTAGGCGTTTTGCCTTTTGGGCCAGAAATATGAAATAAGTAATAGTTTTTTCCTCCACCAGTAACCCTAAGTGCCCAAGCTAATCCTTTACCATTAAGCATCTTAACGGTAAACTGACCATCTAGATCGCGGAAAACCTTTTCTTTAGGAAATCCTAGCTTACTCGCACCTTGGACATGAAGTTTTGCTTTTTCGTCTACTTTCCAATCCGCAGGAGCATCCCATGAAGCTAAACCATTGTTAAATGGTTCAAAAAATTCTCCTGTATTAGGAATAGGGATAAGTTTTACTGTTAAATCCGCAGGCCCAATAGCTAGTTTTTGTACTAGCTTTTTCTCCTCATAACCATCTTTAACTATTTTAATCTCACGCTGACCTGGTTTAATACCATTAACTACTATTTTTCCTGCTGGTAAAACCTTACCTTTTGACTCTGCATCAACATAGATTTCTGCTCCTGGAGTAGAGATTACAGTTAAATCTGCTGTTGCAAGTACTACTCCATTAGCATCAGCAATTAATTCACCTGCTTTTATCTCTATATCTTCTTCACGGGTTATATAATCAGGGTGGGTGATTTTAAGCTTTCTTGTACCTCTAGCAATACGTATTAATGTTAATTCTTCACCTTCTCGCTTTGCGATAGCAGTCTTTTCTTCCCCATCAACAAAGATTTGCGCTCCTTCAGGCATTCCACCTAGTTTAAGATCTCCATACTTAGAAACAAGGTCTATTTTTTGTGTTTTAGCTTTACCTTTTTCTAAAACCAGGTCTAATGTTTGTTGGTCATAATCAGGATGTTTAGCTAAAACCGTTGTTGCTCCTGGTTTAAGGTCGATAAGTTGAGGGACTATTCCTTCTGCGTCTGCTTTATAAAGCTTCTTATTAATATATATTTCTGCGTTAGGAGCATTAGTAACAATAGCAATACGGCTTAGGCTTGGTGGTGGCGGTGGTGGCGGTTGAGTAAGAATACTTTTTGTAACAATAGTATCTTCAACTTTTCCTGCTCCTGATGCACCAACTACTTTAGGTTTAGGTTCTTTGCTAGAAACATTAGGTTTATCTGTTGTTCCTGTTCCAGAAGCACCTACTTTTTTCCCTTGAGCTTTTTTAGTTTTGGGAAAAGCATCAGTAAAGTTTACTAGCGAGAAAATTAACATTATGGAAAAAACTAGCTTAATTATTCTCATATTTTTTACCCACTTAACAAAATTCCAAATTAATTTTTATCCATTGCAACACGAAAGCCAAAATGTGTATCCCTAAAATTAGAAGGGTTTAATAGTCTTGTAGTAGCAGCAGAAGCAGCTTTTGCATTTCCATAATTACCCCCTCGAGCAATCTTAAGCCCTTTTTCTATAGCATTTGGGTTTCCTGGGTATAATGTAGCATCTGATGAAGTCCATTCAGAAACGTTGCCTGACATAGCAATAACACCAAAAGCACTAATATCTTTAGTTAGTGCTTGGCTAATTACTGGTAGTAATGTTCCTGTACCCCCAGTTAAATCTTTAGTATTGGCAATACTTGGTTCCCATAAGGCACCCCATGCATAGAGCAAACTTTTTTCGCTACGAGCAGCAAATTCCCACTCTTCTTCTGTAGGTAAGCGATAAGGCTTATTTTCCTTCTTAGCAAGCCATTTAGAGTAAGCATCCGCATCTGTCCAATCAACATTAGTAACAGGCTGATCTGCGGCACCTTCATTAGCAGGATTCCAGCCTGGAGGTGCTTTATAAGATGCTGCTTGTAAAAACTCTGCATACTCACGATTAGTTACTTCATATTTACTAATAAAGAATGGTTTTACTGTAATTTGATGAGCAGGGGTTTCTTGAGTCTCAATTTCATTGCCAAACTGGTCTTTACCTTCATCTCGTCCCATTCTAAAAGTACCTCCAGCTATTTCTACCATTGTTCCAGGCTTGTCTACTTTAGCTGGGACGGTAGTGGCAGTCGCCACAGGGGTAGGAGTATTTGTGACAGTGCCTGAGTCACCAGCAAATTTCCATACTCCTATAATTGCTATTGCTAGTATAACTACTGCTGCACCAATATAGACTGGGGTACGTGATGAGGTAGAGACTATTTCTTGACCATCATCACCTATTGGACGTTTAGAACTACCCATTGCAATCGTACCACCAGAAGTGCTTTCTCGTCCCATCGCTAAAGTGCCACCCTGATGAGTAGAAGGGGTCTTTTGTCCTTTTGTAGCTTGTCCAGATGAGGTTTTTATCTTACCACCCCCACCCATCTCAGTAGTCTTACGTCCAGCAGAACTCATTGCAGTAGTAGCAGAGCTAGTTCCACTTATATCAGAAGCATCAACTTCTGTAGTTTCACGACTGCCTCCTCCAATGGTTGAGACACCATTCACTGTCTCAGAATCAAGCAAAGAGTCATAATCACCGCTCAGTAATGGCCCTGTGCCACTCGCGCCAACAGCTTGAGCAAACTCTCTAGCTAGTTGTGAGACGCTAGCTTGTCTATCCTCACGTTTTTTTGCCATCGATCGCATAATCACAGCTTCAACTTCTTCAGACATATCAGGCAAGTATTTACGAGGAGATGGAACTGGCTCGCTAAGATGTTTTAATGCAATAGATAATGGTGATTCACCTGTAAAAGGTAGTTGACCTGTAACCATTTCAAAAAGCATTACACCAATACTATAAAGGTCTGCTCCTGGGCCTAAATTATCAGACTGACATTGTTCAGGAGACATATAGAAAGGCGTTCCAACAATCATTCCAGCTTCTGTTAAACCGTCTACTGTTTTTGTACCAGTATTGGTCATTTTAGCAATACCAAAGTCAATAACCTTAACAATTTCTCTTCCATCTTCTATTTGTAGAAAAACATTATCTGGCTTTAGGTCACGATGAACAATATTACGTTTATGAGCGGCTTCTACAGCAGCACACATTTGGTAAAGTATTCTGGCAGCTTCTGAAAAAGAAAGTCTTTTTTCTGCTTTTAGCTTATCTCTTAAACTACGACCACTTAAAAATTCCATCACCAAATAGAATGTGTTATCAGCAGAAATACCGAAGTCAGTGACAGCGCAAGCATTAGGATGGTTAATTTTAGCTGATGCCATTGCTTCACGTCTAAAACGGTCTAAGGTGGTCTGATCAACGTATTTATCAGCCAAAAGAAATTTGATAGCTACCATCCGATCCATTAAGACATGGTGTGCTTTATAAACCATGCCCATACCACCTTCGCCTATTTTTTTTTCAATACGATACTTATTTTCAAAAGTAGTACCAATAAGCGGATCTGGTTTTGCTTCTTTTTGTGATGGTTCATTCGCAGTACTAATAGCGACCTCCCCTAAAATATCTGTGATTAAGATATTAAAGCTTAGATAATTTAACTATAAGATAATAAAGAAAACTTGGTTTTATTTTGCTAATGCGCAACAAATATAGCACAACTGGCGACAATAACTCTACCCCGTTTATAGGACTAGATAAGAAAAATTATATCTTAACTATCTTATTAAGATAAACAGCATCAACGAGATAATAGCTTAAGCCCTGTTTCTGCTTCCAGTTTTCCAAGAAAATCTGAGTCTGAATTCTGCCAATATTCTAAACAACGCGTATAATATTTTATTGCTTGTTGATAGTCCTTTTTAGCTTCATAAGTTTTTGCTAGTTCTAAGTCTATTTGTATTGCAGAACAAAAGTAACTAATACCATGTATACTACCGTAAGGTTGTAACCTGTCTAGTAAATCTAAAGCTTGTTGGTAACGCTTTAACTGCCGTAAGCATTGGGCAAGAGTACAAATAGCCACAGTAAAACCATTAGTGTAAGACCAGATAGACTTTTCTAATAATTCTGCGGCTAGTTCATAGTTACTTTGATAAAACTCTATAGTTCCCCACAAAAATAATGCCAAGCGTTCAATTTTTGGGTTAGGCATATTACGGCCAATCAATTTTACTTGCTCAACAATTTCTGTAGCCCGTTCATAATTGCCAAGTAAGGCTAGCATACGCCCTAGATTTACTCTAACCCAAACACTGTTTACACTTTGAACCAGTGAACTAGTGTCTTTATTAATTTCTTCTAGAGCCATTTCATATTGTGCTAAAGCTTGCTCAATATCTCCAGTTTGTTCAAAAAAGTATCCTCGCCAAAATTGAGGTGACATAGTTGGATCTACATCAACTAAATTAACTAAATCTTTTTCGTGCCCTAGCATTAGGTTTAGCCAATCCCTTAGACGACCACGCATTCTAAAAGTTTCTGCTAAGTCACGCAAACAAAAGGCTTGCTCTAAACCTACGCTTTCTGTAGATAATAATTGTAAATACTGCTCAGCTAAATCAGGGCGACCTGTAAGCATTTGAACCCTTGCATCCCAAATTTTAGGAATAACAGAATCAGTAGTTTTTGATGCTTGACTAAAAGCGTTTTCTGCTTCTAAATAATTATGCTTATAATAAAAAATTACCCCTAGTAATTGTTCTGAAAGCCAGTTATGTTTTGAATGATTGCGTGCTAGTTGTTCAAGACGGTCAAAATTAGCTGTGTCAAGATAGCTTTCTGCTACTTGACTGATGCCTAAACCTACTTCTGCCCCTTCAAATAAAAGTCGATTATCAAAAGAAAGGGCTTGTTGAAAAATTATAAAAGCCCGACTATAGTCTCCGCGCCAATGATGAGATTGTCCTAAAAACAAGTAACCAGCCTTTTCTCTAGGGTACTGTGCTAGTAGTTCTTCTGCTAGTCTCTGTTGACTAATATAATCTTTTTGTAATGAAGCCTTTTCAAGCAAAATCAATAGCCTTTCACTTTCACTTACTCGGCCACAATATTCTAAAGCATTATCTAAATGCAACAGATGTTGAGGGTTATTTTGCCAACGCTCAATGCGTGACAAGTAATAAAAGGCTAAGGCAAAACGATTATCTTCTTTAACAGCTTGCCAGAAGCTTTCTCTAGCATTTTCCCAGTCTCTTTGTTGATAGTAACGAAACCCTGATTCAAAACCGTGCAGTGCAACCAAAGAATTAGTGACTAAATCAACAACTTTAGGCGCTTCAATATCCTCTCTATTTAAGTGCAGTTCCCTTTCAATACGTAAGGCTATTTCATCTATCAAGCCAAATATTTCATCTTGAGAACGCTTAGTCACTAGGGAAAAACTTAGTTGCCCAGTACTTACTTCATAAGCATGGATTGAAAAAGACATATTGCCATTTAAGAAAGTAAAAGAACTAAGGAAAAACCTTTCTACACCTACTCTGTGGGCAATTTCCCAAGACATAGGTTTATCAACATCTTGTTCTAAATCATAGTTTAGCTGATAAAAGACATCTGCTAGTTGACAAGGGCTTACTACATCTAAACTAACATTCCAACTTAATCTAGCAGTTAAAAGCTCTACTAGAGCAACCCTATACCAAGCTAATTCTGGGCTACCAGTAAGATTATCTGGATAAAGAATTACTACTGAAGGTCGAGTAATAACTAGGGAAACTATAGGTTCAGGAGAAAATACTGTTGGAAGTAATTCATTGTCTGTTTGATTAGTTAATACTTCTAAGCGTCTATGCAATTGTCTTAGATCTTTAAGTAAGCCATCAGCATCTTGATAACGAGTAGAAGGATCTTTTTCCAAACAACGAT
>CAZHXL010000079.1:7587-23056 GCA_964536575.1 uncultured Clostridia bacterium
ACAACGATTAATTAAAAACTGAAAATGGCTAACTGCACCTGAAGATAGTTCATTAAGAGGTAGAGGGTTAGCCCCAATAATTTCATAAGCAATATCTATTGCCTTTTGCCCACTAAAAGGAACTTGTCCTGTAAGCATTTCATATAAAAGTATCCCAAATGAAAAAATATCACTACGGTGATCTATTATTGGTAGATGTTGTATTTGTTCTGGGGACATATACCTTACAGTCCCAAGTACAATGTTGTTTTCTGTTTTTATTATTTGTGAAGGACGACGAGAGCTACCACTAGAAGTGATTTCTATATCTAGGAATTTAGCTAGCCCAAAATCTAGTACTTTTACATAGCCATCTGGCCGAATCATAATATTTTCTGGCTTTATATCTCTATGAATAATCCCTGCTAAATGTGCTACTTTAAGTGCTTTAACTACTTGGGTAGCAACCTCTAAAACGACTGGTACTGGTAATGCACTACCTTGAAATTTTTGTCTAAGTGTTTGGCCATCAACAAATTCCGTAGCAATAAAACATTGTCCCTCTTCTTCACCAATCTCATAGACAGTAATAATGTTAGGGTGGTTAAGTGCCGAGGCTATTCGCGCTTCTTGCATAAAACGTTGGCGTTTAGCTTCATCTAGCATAGCATTAGAATTAAGTATTTTCAGTGCAATAGTACGATCTAAACGAGGGTCAAAAGCCTTGTAAACATTGCCCATTCCACCTATACCTACATGCTCTAAAATTGTGTAATGTGATACTTTAGTGCCAATCATTTTTTATCTGTCATATAAAGGCTCTGCTATCTTCTGCTATCTAAAAAGGGCAGACACATTGGTCTCTGCCGCTACTGGGTTTTGCGGATTTCTGTAATTGTATCAATCCCTGCTTCATGTTTTAAGGTAAACTCTATTTTGTCACCAACTTTAACACTTTCTAACATAGTTTTTTCTGCGACAGAAAAATCCATTGTCATTGCTTCCATATAATCCTTTATTACTTCATGGTCTAAGGTAACTTTCTGTTTATTTGTATTAATTGCTTTTACTAGTCCTTTACCTTGAAAAGTTAGACTTACCACTGCTTGGTTTTTTGCTGGGTCAGATTGTTCATCACAGGATAAAAAGATGCTTAAGCTCAATAACAACAATAGTTTTAATAAAAAATTCTGCTTCAATCCTTAAACCTCCTAGACTTATTGATCACCAAAAAAGTATGGCGTTTTCTTAGTCCAAACATCGTTAGGAAAGTTTTTATGTAGGACTTGAAAAGCCATTTTAGAAAACTGAAGTGTTTTTTTATCTACACAACCATAGCGAGTTGACTTTACAGCTAAATGTAAGCTTTCTGGAACACGAGGATCTGTAAGATTAACTTTTGCCCATTTTACCACTTCATCACATAAATAGTTTGGTGCTGTCCCTAAACTAGCAAGCTTTGTCTGTTCTGCTTGTGCTTGAGTTAGCAGGGTTTTAGTTAAAAAAGTAGGTATTTCTTCTTTTTGCGGTTTAGGGTTACCTTCATTATCACGCTCTACGCGAGAATATACTGAACTAGCAGCATCTGTAGGCTCAAAAGAACACCACCAATTATCACGAAAACTATTAATTACATCTACTGCATCTTCTCTATCTACATTAGGTTCAACAATTGGCCTTGTAGATGGAAACCTAAGTATTAAAAATAGTCCTGCAAATTTCCTAGATTGAGGTGAAATAGCTTTAAGATAATCACTTAAGCTTTCCTTTAGCTCTGGAATTAGTTTTCCTAGTTCTTGTGCTGCCGCTTTACCAATTTCCTCATTCTCCAAAATTACTGCTCTTACCCAAGTAGCCATTACCAGCCGTTTACGTAAATGTATTGGTAAGTTTTGATTAAAAGCAGCTTCTTTCATCAAAGAAAGAGAAAAATACTTGTTCATAATCGTAGTTGAATCAACATCAAATAATATCTTTGGCTTTGGCTTTTCCCCTGTCTTTTCTTCTTCCACGTCATATTGATCTGGAATTTCCCTAGCATCGTAAAAATAACCTTCTCCAGCTACAGTACGCTCAGCATACTTAAGAAACTCATCTAGGTTACGTGCAAGTAGCATCCTTTGAGAATATAGCTGATTACGGCCAGAAAGCGGTAGGTTTGTAGCAAGTATTTTATCAAGCTCTGTTAGTGCTTCTGTACTTTTTCCTGATTCTTTTAGTAAACGTACTTTATGAAAAGCAATAGTAGGAAAAGCGACTGAACTAGTAGAGATTTTATCAGCCGCAGAAAGTAAGCTTGATAGTTTTGCATGTTTACTATCAATTTTGCTCAGTACAGATACTAGCCAAGATGTTGCCCCAGTTTTTTCCCACTTCTCTAAAGCATAATTTAGCGCGTTAGGATTATTTAGCTGAAAATTAAGCACCCAATCTGTTAAGTCATTTTTCCCTACTAGCTCAGGTAGCTTTTTAGCTATCTTGTTTGAAGGTAAATCATAGTCATAGTCACCATCAGATAATTTATCTAGCAAATCAGTATAGTTGCCTAAATCTTGACCAAACCTTTTACCATCTCGTTTTGTTAAATCTTCTACATATTTAGCTAATAACGTTGTTGGTTCTAAACGAAAACTTACATATTTATTTAAGCGACGTGCCGCAGGGTGATATTCTGCTAATTCATTGTTAGCTAAAACACTTTTTATTTGCGTTTCTGCTTGTAACATTACATTTCGGTCAAAATAACCTTGGAAAGAAGTTTCTTTATTTGGTGGCAAACTAAGCATTGCTTTACGAACAAAACATCTAGCCACTAAATAAGGGGCAACCTTTTGCCAAGGCGATAGTTTATCATTACTTATTTGTTTAAATAGATTTGCTGCTTCATCAAATTCTTCTCTATAAAATTTTGCTGCTGCAATCTGATAAGCACGGTCAGCCTTTGCCCTTGGGCTGCTACTGGGTTTTGCTGGACTAGGTACTACGCCTAGCTCAGAACAATTAGAAAATACCTGATCTTGTGCTGCTACCCATTCTTTTACTTCTGGGTTATTAGCTCCTAAGGTATTTATCTTTTCTTCTAAAGTCTTGATTGCAGTACCAAAAGCATCATCTTTGCAATTTAAGTAATCAACATAAATATCTGGGTATGAAACACTTTTGCTAGTCTGCAAATATTTCTCAAGCTCTGTGGTAACAACTTTTTTCCTAGCTTCTAACCACTTGTCTGAATTTCCTATTGCTTGATAATCATCTTCGCTACCATCAACAGGGTTATTATTTCCTTCAGCAAAAGCTTTAGCGTCTTCTTCTGTTACTGCTCCTGCTCCTAAACGGTCATACCAAAGATTTAATACAGATTTTTGTTCTTTTGGGCCAAGTTTTTCATCATTTAAGTAACGATATGCTACAACTAAATAAGAGCGAGCGTATTCGGGTTTTAGTACTCCTATTTCACCGCTAGCAAAGGCTTCTAGCGGCAAATCAGGATGTGGTGAATAAGTAAAAATTGCTGTGCTAAAATTTGGCCCACAACTAAGTAAAACAGGCGTAAGATAACATACTGCTATGGTTAAGGTGATTAATAAAATCATTCTACGTAATGTTATTTTGTTTGCCATTTTTCCACCTTTTGTAGTGAATCATTTAATAACTCTGCTGACCAAGAGCGTTCAGCAAAAACATAAACTCGTCTTTCTGCTGGTAGCCAAGGAAGTTCTGAATCTGTAGAAATACCAAAACTTGTACTAGTATTTTGTGAAGTAAAATCTTTTTTTGCTGCCAAATAGTTTAATATGGGTTGTTTGTCTGCGCCCATACGAAAAAGCATTGGTACAGCCTCATCAATTGGTAGGTCAGCAACCCAATTATCATAAATTGCCCAAGAAGCTAGTGCAGTAATAGAAAGCACATAATTATTAGGCAGCATATTGCGTAATTTTACTAGTAACTTGCGGTAAAAGTCACGTTCTGACTCTCTAGCATCAAAATCTATTTGTAACCCAACCACCCCTTTTAGCTTTGTTAAAGCAACAATTGCCTCTAAAGTTTTTTCTTGTTGCTCTAGTGAAAAAACAGGTTTTAGGTAACGGTCTGTTTCTATTCTTACTACTGCAACCAAGCTAGTATTTGGAGGAACTTCCAAAGGTTGAAACCTAGGGCGAATGTCTAGCTCTATTGCTTTTAAGCAAATAGTTTTAGCTAAAAATGCTACTCCAGTAGTTTTAGGGTCGATAAACTTTAGATTTTCTGCTCTCTCCCATGCCCAAAGCATCACCTTAGGAAGTTTTGCTAGTCGCTCATTTCGATCATTATTTTTAGCTAATGGTCTTTGTTGATTAGGCTTTACCATCAACCAGTAAAGAGAAACACCTAATAGAAATGCTATTACTAATACTAATATTAGTTTTACTTTGCCTAACATAAGTTTTTAATTTATTCAGCCTTTTTCATTTCATAATGAAGTAAAAGACCATTGTTACCATATGCCCAACCAGAATTGATATCTAAAAATTTTATCCTTGTAATATTGGCAAGATCTGGTTCTTCCAACATTGGTTTTATATGCTCCCACTTTTGACCACCATTTTGTGAGACCATTAATTTACCTTTGTCGCCTGCTGCCCAAGCAGTAGTTTCATTTATCCAATAAACATCATTTAGATAAGCACCTTTTACTTTAATTGGTTTCCAAGTCGCTCCACCATCTTCAGTTAGACCAATATAACCATCACCTACAATAGTGCCGCGCTTTTCATTTACAAAAGAAATACCATTAATTGAAGGGCGAGTCATATCATCAGGCTGTTTTTGCCAAGTCTGACCACCATCAAGAGTTTTGTAAACCCCCGCTTTAGTATCAGATGCCCAGCCAAATTTATCATTGAGGAAAAACAATGTCTTTAGCTCACTAGTAAAAGGATATTCTACTTTTTGCCAGTTTTTACCACCATCTACAGTGCGAATAAAAATACCTTCTTGGTCTACTGCACTATCTTTTTTACCACCACCCCAAGCCCAACCTATTTTATCGTCAATAAATTTCATTTTATTGATTGGGTCTGGTACTTCAGTAGGGGCTGTAGGATTATTGTAGTTATACTTAATTTTAGATTTGCCCGCCGTTCGTGAAACTGTCCAAGTCACGCCACCATCATTAGTAGTAAGCACATCTTGAGTCAGGTTTAGTGCCCAACCCGTTTTTTCATCAACAAAATAAACATATTTAATCTTTTGTTCTGCTTGATTAGCCATTGCTATCCAAGTCGTGCCACCATCGTTAGTTTGCAAGATTTGCCAACCTTCAGTAGCTTCTGGGCCTTTTTCAAACCAACCTGTAAGCCATCCAGATTGAGGAGAAACAAAATTAAGCTCAAAAAAAGTGTTTTGCGTACCAGTATCAGCAAATGACCATGTTCCTAAAGGAATGGCTTTTTCACAAGCAGATATAGTTAATACTAGTATAATCAATAAAATAACAAAATATTTTCTCATTCTTAAAGCCTCTACACTATAAAAATTATTTAGTTATCCACTAATTTACAGAAGTCATTTCTATTCCAAGGTAAATTTAGATAGTATTGTGTCTGGCATAATAGCATAGAAAAAAGCACTGTTAAATTTGATAAAAGCTAATCAGAGCCAAGGACAAAAACCACAATGAGCAAATTACTTGCTGTTTCATCTAAAGAAGATATTCCTCTAGCTTATCAAGATACCCCTATAGGACTCTTTGTTGAATACCATAACCTAAATCGCCCTCTTGATGCTTTTACTAAAGCCCAGATATTGCTTGGGATGTGTATGGATAACCGTAAACGCATAAACATGCCTGAGAATTTTGCTTATATATTAAGAGTGGGTGGAACAAATCTGCGCTACAGTGAATTTAAGGTTTCATACTCAATTGCTGTAGGTGGCGTTAAGTATATTGCCTTACTAGGCCATAATAATTGTGGTATGGTCAACCTATTTTCAAAACGTGATATTTTTATCAAAGGCTTAGTGGAAAATGCTGGTTGGGATCAAGAATTAGCTGAACAACAATTTATGCATTTCGCGCCTATGTATGAGATTAATAATGAAATTGATTTTGTTTTTAGCGAAGCAAAACGCTTGCGTTCAAGATATCCTAAAATCACTATCGCACCAATGCTTTATCGTGTTGAAGATAACTTGGTCTATTTTATTAAAGAATAAATATCCAGCATTAAATGCTGATATCTCAAAAGTGGCTTACAACTAAGACTTTTGCAGGAAGTTTAATCTAACAATAAGGATGAAATATATGCTATTAAAAAAGGTCGTTTTATTAGCTTTAATTATAGCAATAACCTTTAATATTGCTTGTAATAACTCAACAGAAAACGTTACAAATACTCCTACACAAACTACGCCTCAAATAACTCTAGTTAATTTAGACCAAGCTCGAAAAGAATTAACAGATCTTTATACTCAAATTACTAATGAATTTAAGGATAAAAAGAATACTACTCTATTAAGTACTATCAATAAAGATACTAAATTTAAGTCTGAACTTGAAAACAATAAGTGGACTTCTGATGGTGAAAAAATACGCACTACCATTGAAGATAACTTAAAAGGTATTCAAGAAATTAAAGAAATGAACTGCAAAATTAATTCAGTTAAAACAGCAGAAAATGGTTTAGTAGTTTTAGAAATAGAGTCTTCTATAATAGGAAAATATGCTGTCCCTAATACTCCTATCACTGCTGAACTAGCCAGCAAAGGAAAATCTTCTGTTAATTGGGCTAAAAAAGAAGGACATTGGGTAATGATTTCTTGGCAAGATTTAGGTGGTACTATGTCTACTGATGGAAATGAATCTGAAGGAAGCTATTTTTTAGGGCTGTAATATTTTGAATAAAGAAAATTGGTCTTACCAATTTTCTTGGCATTATTATTAAAAATAAGCATAATTAGACACTCATTTAATTTGAAAGGTTATAAGCCTGTGCAACCTAATTATATTGCTTTAGCTATTCCTGCATTTTTTATTTTCATTTTGGTAGAGATATTTATTGCTCGTCGTCAAGGTAGGTCTTACTACTACCGCCTTAATGATTCTATTACTGATTTAGCCTGTGGTATTGGTCAACAAGTTATCCATATTCTAAAAAAAGGTTTATTAGTTGCAGGGCATTTTTACATCTTTGACCATTATAGATTCTTTGAACTACCTACTTGGCTAATGTGGGTAGTAGCAACCATAGGTGTAGATTTTCTTTATTACTGGTGGCATAGGCTAAGCCACGAAGTAAATTTTCTTTGGGCAATTCATGTAGTTCATCACCAAAGCGAAGAATACAACCTTTCTGTAGCCCTAAGACAGGCTTGGCTTTCAGGTTTTAGTATTTGGCCTTTTTACATTCCTCTCACGTTTTTAGGCGTTCACCCAACAATTTTTATTGCCTCAGAAGCAATTAGCGTTCTATATCAATTTTGGATTCATACTCGTACAATTGGAAAACTCAGCTTTCTAGAATGGTTTATTAATACACCTTCTCACCATCGTGTTCACCATGGCCGTAATGTTAAATACTTAGATCGCAATTATGGGGCGATTTCTATTATTTGGGATCGTCTATTTGGTTCATTTCAAGAGGAAGAAGAAGAGCCTCTTTATGGAACAGTAAACGCTTATGGTAGTTGGAATCCAATTTGGGCTAACTTTCATTATTGGGTAGATCTATTTAATCAAGCCCGTAAAGCCCCTCATTTTACTGATAAGTTAAAAGTTTGGTTTATGCGTCCAGGTTGGGCACCTCGTGGTCTAGAGGCTAAATATGATATGGAAACAGCAATCCAACCTGATAAACCTATTAGATTCAACACTAAAACCCCTAAAGGCTTGCCAATATATATAGTGGTAAATTTTCTACTGGTAGCTTTAGCCTCTACAGGACTAATTTTCTTTGAAAGCTCAATGCCCCGTACCCAAGTAGTAATTGGAATTGTACTTGTTTTGTTTACTTCCTTAATTTGGGGAGGGATGTTTGAGAAAAAACCTTGGGCTTTTCCAGCAGAAATAGCGCGCCTAGCCTCAATTGCAACACTAACGATTAGCTACTTTTGCTTAAACCAGTTAACTACAATTGTAATGATAGCAAGTGCTCTAACCTTAATTGGGCTATTTGTTTGGCTGCTACGCTATCGAAGCGCGTTTGCGACAAAAACTGAGTCTGCAATGACAACATAATTTTAAAATTTTAGGTAAATATGATGAATGTTCAAGAATCTTACAACACTTGGTCAGAAACTTATGACAGGGATCAAAACTACACTCGTGACCTAGACGAAATGGTCACTAGAGAAACATTAAAAAACTTGCGGTTCAAATCTATTTTTGAGATTGGTTGTGGTACAGGTAAAAATACTAGCCTACTTGCTCAAATTGGAAAAAAAGTTAAAGCTGTTGATCTTTCTGAAGGAATGATAAATAAAGCAAAAGAAAAGCTTAACTTAGAAAATGTAAGCTTTTTTCTAGTAAATATTACTAGTACTTGGCCTTGTGAAGATAAAAGCATGGATTTAGTTGTTTGTAACCTAGTGTTAGAACATATTGAGGACATTTCTTTGATTTTTTCAGAAGCATCTCGCTCCCTAGTCGATGGAGGATATTTTTTTATTTGCGAATTTCACCCATTCCGTCAATATCAAGGCAAAAAAGCTAATTTCCAACAAGATCAGGAAACAACTGAAATAACAGCATTTGTACATAATATATCTGATTTTACAAATGCAGCAAAAAGTAATTCGTTGAAACTAAAAAGCTTTAATGAGTGGTGGCATGAAACTGATCAAAATAAAGTACCTAGACTTGCTTCATTTTTATTTGAAAAATAACTGTGATGTGAAAATATAATGTGGGTTTTATTAATCTTCAAAACAATTTGGAGCAATTAGCTATGCTGGAATGGGCTTTTACTGTCTTACAGCTTGCTTTAACAGCAATCATTATTGGTGGAATAGTTTACTATTTTCTTGGCATTATTGCTGCACGTAAGCTAGTAAAAAAACGCCCAGAAAATTTCTCTACTGAAAACCTTTTTATTAGCATATTAAAACCGCTAAAAGGTGTTGAAACAGGTTTAGAGAAATATTTGGAGAGTTTTTATAATTTAGATTATCCAACCTATGAGCTTATTTTTGCTGTACATACAGCTAATGATCCTGCGGTTGAAGTAGTCAACCGGCTTCGCGCTCGTTACCCTAAAGTCAAAGCTCGTTTAGTTATCGCGGAAAACCCTCCCTATGCTAATGCTAAAGTCTTTAGCTTAGAACAAATGGCCAATGTTGCCCAATTTGATATTTTGGTAATTACTGATAGTGACACTTCTGTTTCAAAAGATTATCTAAATGCAATAGCCACGGCTTTTCAATCAGAGCGTGTTGGCGCAGTAACAAACCTTTATCGTGGCGTTAGTGCAAATGATTTTTGGTCAAAGCTAGAAGCCCTAGGAATGAGTACTGAATTTATGTCTGGTGTTATTGTAGCCGAATGGTTAGAAGGAATGAAATTTACCCTTGGCCCATCAATGGCAATTCGCAAATCTAACCTAGCTCAAATTGGTGGATTTGCAGCAATGGCAGACTTCCTAGCTGATGATTTTGTCTTGGGCAATTGGGTAGCCGAAAAAGGCGCGGACGTAGTTTTATCAACTCACGTAATTAACCATCATGCAACCTCACCAGGGTTTTTACAGAGCTTTAAGCATAGACTTCGCTGGAATCGTAGCACTCGTTTTTCCCGTCCATCTGGCTATATAGGACAAGGTTTTACTTATGGGTTATCTTGGGCGTTACTTGGAGTACTCTTACTACCTTTTCCTTGGAGCTTAGCTATATTCCTAGTAACTGTGCTAGTAAGATTTTGGCTAGCATTAGAAGTTGGAGTTCGGGTTTTGGCAGATAAAACTGTGTTTAGAAACCTATGGTTAGTCCCTATTCAAGATTTAATTAGCTTTGCTTCTTGGGTAGGTGGTTTTTTAGGTAGTGAAATCCTGTGGCGTAATCGTCGTTTCCGTATTGTTGCTGGTGGCCGATTTATTCCTGTAGAAACTAAGTAAAATTTATGAAACTTGTTAGTCGTTATGAGTGGGTAATATTATTAGTTGCCCTCAGTGTGTTTTTGTTAGGGTGTTTTTCTCCTCCAGGTTTAATGGATGATGTAGATGCAGTGCAAGCACAAATTGCTCGCACAATGCTTGAATCTGGCGATTGGGTGACAGCAAGGCTTAATAAAATTGCCTATATGGAAAAACCGCCAATGAAATATTGGCTGATCGCTAGCTTTTTTGGCATCTTTGGAGTGCATGACTGGGTAGCACGTTTGCCAATTGCACTAGGAGCAGCAGCTTTAGCCTGGGTAGTGTTTCGTTTTGGTAAATGGACACTTTCAGAACGAGCAGGTTTTCATGCTGGCCTAGCAGTTTCAACTTGCATTGGTTTATTTTTATTTACACGAGTTTTGATTGGTGACGTATTAGTTACACTAAGCATTACTGCGGCTCTTTGGTCGTTCCTACGTATTATTGATGACGATGAACCTAATCCTAATCGCTGGTCAATAATTGGAGCAACTTGTATTAGTATGGGAATTTTGCTAAAAGGCTTAATTTCTATAGTCTTTCCTTTAGGAATAGCGGGGCTATACTTAATCGTAACCCAACAGATATTTCAAAAACGTATTTGGCAACGGATTAACCTACCGCTTTTTATTTTTGTTATCCTAGCAATTAGCTCACCTTGGCATATTCTGGCAACATTGAGAAATCCACCTTATTTTGATTTTTCAATGGTGAGCGAGCCAGGAAAATATCGTGGTTTTTTCTGGCTTTATTTTTTTAATGAGCATATTTTACGCTTTTTAGGGCGTAGACACCCTAAAGATTACAACACTGTTCCACTGCTATCTTTTTGGCTGCTCAACTTAGTTTGGCTATTTCCTTGGAGTACATTTTTACCCAACTTAAAAAGACTACGGTTTACTGTTAATCCAAAAAACCGTTTAGAGCGAGTTTGTATTTTAGCCATATGTTGGGTAGCAGTTGTTATGGGCTTTTTTAGCCTTTCTACCACCCAAGAATATTACTCAATGCCAATTTACCCGGCAATCGCTTTGTTGATTGGGTTTGCGCTAGATAAAAAAGAAGAGTTGCCTCGGTTTGGATTATGGGTAATTACTGGAGCATGTTTAGCGGCAATTCCAGCAATCTTGTCAATTCTTTATTTAGTCAGAAATGTGCAAACATCAGGAGATATTTCCAACGCTTTAGCCAAAAATGATGATGTATACGGGGTTTATACGCTAGCATTAGGACATTTTGGAGACTTAACACTTAATTCTTTTGCTTACTTGCGTTTCCCATTAGTTATGGCATTAGTCAGCACATTATTAGGGATAGCAGCTTTGTACTTTTCAAAAAAGATGCGTGACTTGGCTTGTATTCTTACTGCAGTAATGATGTTGATTTTCTTTCAAGCAGCTCAACAAGCATTAATTGTTTTTGAACCCTACTTAGGCTCACGTCCATTGGCTGAAGGGTTGCGAGATGCTCTGCCAGGTAAGTTAATTTTTGATAACCAATATTATACTTTCTCATCAGTGTTTTTTTACTTTAATCCTAAAGAAGCTTTGCTGCTTAATGGTCGAATAAATAACCTAGAATATGGTTCATATGCTCCTAATGCTCCTGATGTTTTTATTGATGATACAGAGTTTAAAGAAATCTGGGAAAAATCTGAAAGGTGCTATTTACTAGTAGAAAAGCCTTCTTTTGCACGATTACAAAAACTAGTAGGAGCAGAAAAGTTCTACATTGTTCGTGAAGCAGGTGGAAAATTAATCTTAACAAACCTCCCGTAGGGGCGAACCTATGTGTTCGCCCTTTTTTATCTGTTCGCCCTTTTACTATCACTTAGTTATAATTTTCTCGCAATAATTACATGATCCATCCAAGGCCCATCAGTAATCTCTTTTACTTCTGCTTTAACAAAACCTGCATCATAGAGCCAAGACATAATCTGAGCAGCAGAATAGGTTTCTCCCATTGTCATATTTAAGCTAAATAGCGCAGGTAATAAAGGTTTAGCTTCTTCATCATCTAAAAGCATTTCTTGAATAGCTATCATTCCATCTCTAGACAATGCCTTGTAGATTTTGCGTAATATTTTTTTACAGGTCGCTTCTGAAAAACCATGCAGCACACCAGAAACCAACATCACATCATACTCTTCATCATAGGTATGGAAAGGTACTTGGGCAGGTTTAACAGTAACTCTTTCTTTTAGTCCAGAGGCTTCAATAATTTCTTGTGCATAAGGAATTACTTCTGGATCGTCTAAAACAGTAGCTCGTAAGTTAGGATTACGCAAACAAAGCACTGCCGCATAAGTACCAGGGCCACCGCCAACATCACACAAATGTTTATATCCGCTTAAATCCAATACTCGTGCTAGTGCTTCGGCTTGACCACTCATTGCCACATTATGAGAGCTAAGAATCCAAGATCGCCCGCTTTCATTATCTGTTCGTTCAGTTGTTTGGCTATCATTACGAGTTCCGGTTTCAATAGTACTAGATAATGTACCGAAGCGTTCCCATAAAGAACCCAAATGCAGTAAAAAAGCACCTTGATAATGAGGCTTATATTCAACTAAATATTGTGATGCTGTAGGTGAGTTACTAAAGTATGAATTGCTTTTTTCTAGCATTCCCATTGCAGCACAAGCGGTTAAAAGTTTCTCTGTCCATCGTTTATTGAGTCCTAGTTTTCGTGCTAGTGAATCACTCGATGATGAGTTATTTTCTAGTTTTGTAAAAATTCCTAACTTAATTGCTGCAATGAGCGCACCTGAAGCCCAAAATCCTGTAGCAATTTCGTAAATTTTCTTAATATCAGAATCTTCACTAATAGGATTTGAAGTAGCTTTTTTTGCAGGCGATTTAGTTTTGGTTTTTGTTTGTGATGAGTCCATAAAATGTCTGTGTTATCCCCTTGTTGACGTAATGAGAAGCGAGTTAGAATCAGTGGATTTTATCACGGTTTTTTCTATAAGATAACAAAGATAATAAATAGTTCCAAAATTAATCCTAAAGAGTAGGTTAAAAAATGAGAAAAAGATTTTTAGTATTAGCAATAATAATATGTTCCTTATTAACTCTCACAAACACTTTAGGAATAGCTGACACAGAAAATAATCATCGTCTGTCAAAAAAAGTTTTTATCCCTGCTCAAGCACACCTTAAAGCTGTAGCACCTAATAATATGATGATTTCTGGGACACTACACTTTCAACTTAAAAATGAACCTGAACTCGATCTTTTATTAAAAGAGCAATATGATTCTACTAACTCTAACTATATAAAATGGCTTACACCTAAAGAGTTTGGAGAGAGGTTTGGAGTTTCTGACGAAACCTATCAACTAGCTATAAATTACTTAAAAGAGTCTGGTATTACAGTAACTCAAACCTGGGCAAATCGCTTACGCTTAGACTTTCAAGCTCCAGCCACAGAAATCCAGAAAGCTTTCCAAATACAAATGCAGTTATTTGAACTAGAGGGGCAAACACATTATGGACACCTGGAAAAAGCTGCTTTACCTCTTAGTCTAATCTCTGAAGTTGCTGATATAAAATTAAACAATTTTCTTTTTACACAACCAACACTTAAGCAACAATCTGAGATTTTACCTGCTTTTACCGATCAAGCAGGGCGTACTTCTATAGGCCCACAAGATTTCCATCTTGCATATAACTTTAAGCCACTTTTTGCTAGCGGTATTGAGGGTAATGGTCAATCTATAGGGATTGTCGCAAGAAGCGATTTCAATATGTCAGATGTTGATAGGTTTCGTAATTTATTTAAGCTCCCTACTACCGCTATTACTAAAATTCCTGCTGGAGGCGAAATTGTTGATCGTGGTGGGATAGAAACACTAGAAGTTTTACTAGACACACAATTGTCTGGTGCAGCAGCCCCCAAAGCAGAAATAAAAGTAGTTATTGCAGACCGAAATAACGATATTGATCAATCTTTAGCGTTTTTTATCAATAATTTACCTGATACTAAAGTAATGAGCATTAGTTTTGGTGCTTGCGAAAAGTTTTTATTTCCACAATTTGAAGCTCTTTTTAATAATCTTTACAAACAAGCTGCTGCACAAGGTCAAAGTATTTTGGTTTCTTCAGGCGATCAAGGAGTAAATGATTGTAGTGATGGTCAAACGCCCCAAGTTAACGCCCTTGCCGCTAGTCCTTTTGTTACTGCTGTAGGAGGAACAAGCCTAAGAGTAAATTTTGATAAAAATGGTAATGTGACTGAGTATCTAGGCGAACAAGCTTGGTCAGGAAGCGGTGGCGGTGTTAGTAATTTATTTCCTATTCCTGAATATCAATCTGCTGTAGGTATTTTTCTAGCAGGGCGCACTGTCCCTGATGTTTCCCTGTTAGCAGATCCAAGCCAGACAGGATTTTTTGTTATTCGTGATGGATTTACTAATGTCATTGGTGGAACAAGTGCTTCTGCTCCTGTTTGGGCAGGGGTTTTAGCCTTAACTAATCAATTTGCCCAAGCAAAAGGATTAGGCAATGCTACACCACGAATTTACAGCCTAGGGCAGCAACAACAATTAAGTACTAGCCCTTTAGCAGGATTTTTTAACGATATAACAAGTGGCAATAACAGTGCTGGAGGGTTAGCAGGATATACTGCAACACCAGGCTATGATCTTTGTACTGGTTGGGGATCGCCTAATGTAGACCGTTTTGCTCGCAGTTTTATCACCGCTCCAAATCGTCAAACAGGATTGTTTTTGCTTTTCCCAAATGGAAGCGAAGTTTTAAATAAAAATGAAACTATTAAAATTCGTTGGCAAATTTCTGAAGAATTGGCAACTAGAGGTGGTATTCAAGATGTAATGTTTTCTAGCGATGAAGGAAAAACATTTAAGATTATTGCTAGTAACCTTGCTATGAATGTAAGAAGTTTTGATTTTGCTCCTGATATTGTTACTACTACAGCAAGGTTTCGTATTCAAGTACGCACTTTAGCTAATAATGTTATTGATACTAGTGATGCTAATATCAATATTGGAACAAGCTTGCGCGTAGATTTTGCACGCTATTCAATTCTAGATACTCGCTTAGAAATATTAGGGGAAACCCTCTCCGATAAAGCTAAGCTTTTTGTTAATGGCACTAAAATTGATCGTCCAGCAAAAAAATTAAGTACCGGAGAGCTAGTATTTAAGGGTAAACAGAAAAAGCTAAAAATTAGATCAGGAGAGAATTCTATCGTACTAGAAGTTAACAGTGTGCGTAGTGCTCCTTATAAATTATTTTTGTGATTTATTTCATCAACTTGTTAATGCTAATATAGAGCCTCATTAACAAATTATTCAGTAAATACCAGCAAGTTTCACACAGCCCAAAAAGTAGTTAACAGTTTGAGTTAAATCAACAAAGC
>CAZHXL010000080.1:0-2645 GCA_964536575.1 uncultured Clostridia bacterium
ACTGACTATGAGTAAATTACCTTTTTAAATCCCACCTACAAATCTGCCAGGGTTAAGCATTTCTAGTGGGTCTAGTTTCTGTTTTATCGTTTTCATCAAGCTTATGCTAGCAGGAGGCGTTCCCCAACTATCTAATTTATTATGAAAAGTGTCATCTTCTAAGACCAAACACCCACCTGATTTTTCACAAAAACCTCTTAGGTTTTTCATCATAGAAAGTATTTTAAGTTGTTTTTCGTTGTCTAAGTTTAACAAAAGCTCATCACGATTAATAAAACCTTGCACTACACCGTTTCCAATATGTGCTAGTAAGGCAAAATCGCTTACAACAGCAGACAGAGCTTTCTCTATCTCACTGACTAAAGTAATAGATTTTGAAGGCAGACTGCTAGCGTGAAATTGTCCTAATGATGGGTAGTTTTCGGCAAAGTCTACTACTTTTTGCCAGCCTAAGTATTGATTATCAGACGAATAAACAGAAACAAGGTTTTCCGCCTTAGTCGTTGACCAAAACTCTTGAGTAGTCTCTATTTGATGTTTGATTGCTTGAGAGGATCCCGTAAATTGAGCAGCTAAGACCCATTGCCCTTGTTTTATATCTAATTCAGGAAAACAAACTTGAGCGGCACGAAAATTAAGCAGTTCTAGTGCATTGGGCTGAAGTTTACTATCCAAAAGCTTTCTAGCAGCAGGGTTTATTTCTGAAAAAGTAAATACACCTAATACTAAGGCTTCCTGATCAGGTCTAGGCCGTAGCTTAAAACTCGCTTCAACAATTATACAAAGCGTGCCAAAACTACCTGTATAAAGCTTCATTAGGTCATACCCTGCAACATTTTTTACTACTTTCCCCCCTGCTTTTGAGACTTGACCGTCTGCTGTAACAACCTTTATCCCAATAAGCCAATCTCGTACTAGCCCACCAGCCAAACGCATTGGGCCATAGCTACTAGTAGAAAGCACCCCTCCCACAGTCGCAGACTTGGCAAAAGGAGGATTAAGCGGTAAATATTGGCCTAATTGTCCTAAAGACCCCTGAAAATGAGCAAAACCACAACCTGCTTGAACAGTAGTGGTTAAGTCTGCCGCTTCGTGTTCTAAAATTTGGTTCATTTGTGCTAAAGAAAGAAAAAAATCTGCTCGCTTTGGAGGGTTTCCTATTTTTAGCTTAGTACCACCACCTACAGGAATTACTGCCCATTTTTCTATAGTTGCTAGTTGTAAAACTTCTGCTAATTCTTCAATAGACTTTACATATGCTATTGGCAAAGGTTCTCTAGTTGGCTGAAAATAACCCTGTTGCAAACTATATTTGCTGTTGTTTTCATTAGCTACAACTTGATTAGCTCCTAGTAGAGCCTCTAACTTGTGTAAGTTCAAGTATTTTACTCCTGTAAAACAATAGGTGGATGATTTAGTCCAATGTTTTTACTTAATGTAGCTTCGCTTGTTTCTAAAACATCAGCAAGAAAGCTGCGTAGCTCTTTAGTAAATGATTTTAATTCTAGAGACATATAAGGGCTAGGCAAGTTTTCTAGCTTCTTTAATGCATTGTTAATACATAGATGAGCACCACGAGTATTATTTCTATCATAATGTAGCAGTGCAGCAGCAGTTTGTATTAACCCTTGATAAAAAAGCTTTTGTTCACCTTTAGATACTTTCCAAACCTCTTCCCAAGCCTCATGTGCTTCCCAATATTGCCCTTTATTAAATAGGTCTATCCCATAAAAATACTCTGCTGGATAAAGGGTTTGATGTTCTTTGGTATATGACATTTTTACTCCCATTCAATCGTGCTAGGAGGCTTAGAAGAAATATCATAAACTACTCGATTAATTCCTGCTACTTCAGACACAATCCGGTTAGAAATACGTTGCAGCACATCATAGGGCAGGCGCACCCAATCGGCTGTCATTCCATCTTGGCTATGCACTGCTCGAACAGCTATTGCGTTTTCATAAGTTCGAGAATCCCCCATTACACCAACAGTTTGAATAGGTAAGAGTACAGCAAAAGCTTGCCAAATCTCCTCATAGAGGTTTGCTCGACGAATTTCCTCAATCACTATAGCGTCTGCTGCTTGGAGAGTAATAATTCTATCTTGAGTAACCTCTCCTAATATTCTTACAGCTAAACCAGGGCCAGGAAAAGGTTGTCGGCTGACAATTTCGTTTGATAGTCCTAGTTCTCGTCCTAGTTGGCGTACTTCGTCTTTAAATAATTCTCGCAGAGGCTCAACTAGCTTTAATGACATTTTTTCTGGCAAACCACCAACATTATGATGTGATTTAATAACGGCTGAAGGCCCCTTTACTGAAACAGATTCAATCACATCAGGGTAAAGTGTACCTTGGACTAAAAAGTCTACTGCCCCAAGTTTCTTAGCTTCTTCCTGAAAGACTTCAATAAATTCAGATCCAATGCGCTTACGTTTTATTTCTGGGTCTATTACACCTGAAAGCCTATCTAAAAATCTTTCCCCTGCTGCTATACCAACTACATTTAGGTGCATGTTTTCTTTATAAATTGTTAAAACTTCAGAAAACTCATTTTTACGTAGTAGACCATTATCAATAAAGAAACATGTCAAACGAGAACCTATAGCACGATCAACTAGGGCAGCAGCCACAGAAGAATCAACC
>CAZHXL010000080.1:2655-11590 GCA_964536575.1 uncultured Clostridia bacterium
GGATGTGGTTCTCCAATCCTGTGATGAGCGTGTCCAACTTGCTCACGTATTTTTGCTATAGCTTCATCAATAAAGGAACTCATTGTCCAATCACGGTGACAGTGACAAATATCTAGGAAATTACCTAAGATCTGTTTTCCTTGTGGTGTATGAACAACCTCAGGATGAAACTGTAAGGCATAGTAGTGATGCGTAGTGTCTTCAGCAGCACCTAGAGCATTTTCTGTTTCAGCTATTGGAGTAAACCCTAAAGGAAGTTGACTAACATAATCTCCGTGGCTCATCCAAACAGACAAACGCTCAGGAAGGTTATTTAACAAGCAGCTAGGAGTAGTTACATTGATTTCTGCTGCTCCATATTCGCGCTGTTTAGATGGTGAGACTTTACCACCTAAAAAGTAGGCAAGTAGTTGAAAACCATAACAAATTCCCAGCACAGGTAAACCTAAGTCTAAGACCGCTTTGTCACAATGAGGAGCATTTGATTCATAAACCGAAGCAGGGCCACCAGAAAGAATTATTCCTTTAGGTTTTTTTGCTTTTATTTTCTCTATGGGCGTGTTAAAAGGTATGATTTCACAGTAAACATTTAATTCGCGAATTCGTCTAGCAATTAATTGAGTGTACTGAGAACCAAAATCAAGAATCAAAATAATATTGGATTTGTTGCTCACAATGTTTACTCTATAGTTAAAATACGGTGCAGAAGAACCTGACATTATAGAGGACAAACTAGTTAAGCTGCAAATAGAGCTAGATAAAAGGAAATATGATCAGTCACGATAGGATATTTAAAGAACTATTAACAACATTTTTTATAGAGTTTTTAGAGTTATTTTTACCAGAAGTAGCAAAATACCTAGACAAAAGCAGTATAGTGTTTTTAGATAAAGAAGTCTTTACAGATATAACATCAGGAGAAGTACATGAAGTAGATTTAGTAGTAAAGGGAAAATTCCTAGGTAGAGAAGCTTATTTTTTAATACACTTTGAAAACCAGGCACAATACCAAACAAAATTTGGAGAAAGGCTTTTTTGTTACTTTGCTAGACTTTTTGAGAAATACCGTTTACCAGTATATCCTGTAGTTATATTTTCATATAATAGTCCAAAAACAACAGAATCAAGTAATTACAAAGTAGAATTTCCTGATTTAGAAGTATTAAACTTTAACTATCAAGTAGTACAGCTAAACAGGCTAAATTGGAAAGATTATCTAAACCAAACAAATCCTGTAGCAAGTGCATTAATGGCAAAAATGCAAATTGCAAAAGCTGATAGACCAAAAGTAAAGTTAGAATGTTTAAGAATGTTAGCAACATTAAAATTAAATCCAGCAAAAACAAAACTAATTTCTGGATTTATTGATACATACTTAAAACTTACAGCATCAGAAGAAAAGCTGCTGCAACAAAACTTAGACAAAATTAACCCAATAGAAAGGAAAAATGTTATGGAAATCGTCACTTCTTGGATGGAAAAAGGTATACAACAAGGTTTACAACAAGGTTTACAACAAGGTTTACAACAAGGGGAGTTATTAATAATAAAAAAACAACTGAACCGTAAATTAGGCGAAATTGAGTTAACTACTATTGAAAAAATAGAAAAACTAAGTACTACAAAGATAGAAGAGTTAGCTGAAGCAATGCTAGATTTTACTAGTGTCTTAGAATTAGAAGCATGGTTAGAAAAAAATAAATAAGTAAAGTATGTCTAAAAAGAGGCTGGCGTTTTATGAAAAACTTAGCACTATCAAAATACTCTAAGCTAATATGTTTATCTCTCGTTTGCTTATTTCTATTTAATACAGAGGTTTTTGCACAACGCAAAAAACTCGAAAAAGAACGCAAAGAAAGACAAAAAAGAGAAAAAGCTAACAAAAATACTTTAGCCAAACTAGATGCCCTACCTTCTGCATTTGTCTTCCAATGGCAATTTGCTAGCCGTAACACTACTAAATTACCTGCTTTAGCTACTAGCAACACAGTTTATTTGCCTCTAGATGATGGCCGAGTGATTGCTCTAGAAGCCCAAAACGGTCAACTGCGTTGGGAAACTCAACCAGGAGGAAAAATTGTTTCGCCTCTACTAGCAACTGATGAGCAAGTTTATATTTCAAGTCGCCTAGAAACCGAAAATGGCTCTGAAGGCGTGTTACGAGTAATCAATAGACGTTCTGGTCTAACTGCTTGGACAAAAAATTTTACCCAAGCTTTTTCTAACCCACTTATTTTGATTGAACAAACCATTTATGGCGCGAGCCAAGACAGTAATTTTTACACGCTAAGTAGTGAATCTGGTAATGTAATTTGGTCTACTTCCCTAGGTTCAGTAGCTAAAGGTAAGCCACTAGTTACTGATGAAGAAATTTTTATTGGCACAGAAGCAGGACTACTCCATTCTTTGTCTCGTAGTGATGGCAAAGTGCTTTGGCAATTTCAAGCCCAAGGCCCTTTACGTGGTGCAGCAAGCGTTGAAGGTGAAAAGGTTTTTTTAGGTGATAGTTTAGGGCATGTCTATTGTTTAGACAGAGATACAGGTAAATTAATTTGGACTGTCCGTACTGGTGCGGCGGTTGAGTCTGCCCCACAAATTTTTGGGAAATTATTAATTGTGACCTCTTTTGATAATTTTGTTTATGGATTTAATGCTAAAAATGGTGATACATCTTGGAAAATGCGCTTAAATGGACGCTTAAGCTTTGATCCCATTGTTAGTAATGATCAACTCTTAATTACTCCTCAAAATAGTGATCAAATCTTTCTGCTCTCCAGCAAGGGTAAACCTTTAGGGCAATTTCGAATTGATAATACTAATGCCATTATTGCCCCTCCTACATTAGAAGCAAATGGACTTTTTTTAGTTACAGATGAAGGGTTAGTAGCGGCTCGTGCTCAAGAAATTACCCCAAACAAGTAGGGGCATACCTATCTGCCCTTTTCTATGCCAATTAGGAGTAATAAAACTATGTCTCAATTAGATGTAAAAACAGAAATAGAAAAATTATGCACTGACATTAATTACCATAACGAAAAATACTATATTTTAAGTACGCCTGAAATATCAGATTATGAGTATGATCAACTAATAAATCGGCTAAGAGAGCTTGAGCAGGCCAACCCAGAGCTACTTACACCTGATAGCCCTTCCCAACGAGTTGGAGGCCGTCCAGTTTTAGGCTTTGAATCCTACCAATTTAAGCGTCAAATGCTTTCACTAGACAACACTTACTCAGAAGATGACTTGCGAGAATGGGATAGGCGTTGTCAAAAACTAGCATCAGGACGTACTTATAGCTTTGTTGCAGAATTAAAAATTGATGGCTTAAGTATTTCAGCTATGTATGAAAGCTCTGTACTACTACGAGGGGTAACGCGTGGAGATGGTGAAGTAGGAGATATAGTCACAGAAAATGTACGAACTATTCGATCAATTCCGCTTAGGCTGACAGAAAAACCACATTTTCCTTTGTCTTCCAAAACGTCACAAAAAGACCTACCAGAAAAAGACTTACTCCCTTTGTTTGCCAGTGTAGAAAATGTAGAAAATGTAGAAAATGTGGAAAATAATGAAAGCCTTTGGCCAAAAGCAGTAGAAGAAATTGAAGTACGTGGCGAAGTTTTTATGTCTAATACGTCCTTTAACAGATTAAATCAGGAGCAAGAGGAAAAAGGGCAAGCCCGCTATGCTAACCCACGTAATCTTGCTTCAGGAACAATGAAGCTCTTAGATCCACAAATGGTAGCTGCACGCAAGTTAGATTGTTTTGTCTATGATCTTTATTTTGATGGTGGTAAGCCTTTTGAAACCCACTGGCAAGCACTAGAGTGGCTTCGTGCTGCGGGGTTTAATGTTAATGAGCATAGTCAAATTTGTGCAACGATTGATGATGTAATTGAGTTTTGCCGTGATTGGGATGAAAGACGTAATCATCTGGACTATGAAACAGACGGAGTAGTGATAAAAATTAATCAAATCGCACTTCAAGAAGATTTTGGTACTACTACTAAATTTCCACGTTGGGCAGTAGCTTTTAAGTATCCTCCACGCCAAGCAGCAACTAGAGTAAAAGCCATTACAATTCAAGTTGGACGCACTGGAGCATTAACTCCTGTTGCAGAACTCTTACCTGTTCTTTTAGCTGGTACAACAGTTTCTCGTGCTTCGCTACACAATGAAGACGAAATTACCCGTTTAGGATTAAAAATAGGTGATTGGGTAATGGTAGAAAAGTCTGGGGAAATTATTCCTAAAATAGTAAAAGTACTAGTTGATAAACGCCCAGAAATTGAGAATGAATTACAAGAATTTGTCATGCCTTCTACATGCCCTGTTTGTGGTGCTTCAGTAATACGCCCACTGGGTGAAGCCGTTTCACGCTGTACTAATGAAACTTGCAACGCCAAACTTAAAGAAGCATTGCTACATTTCTCTTCTCGTGATGCAATGCAAATAGACGAACTAGGGGATAAAATTGTTGAGCAGTTAGTAGATAAAAAACTCGTTTCTAACCTATCAGACCTTTATTACTTAAAACTTGCAGACCTGCTTAAATTAGAAAGAATGGGTAAGAAATCTGCTCAAAACCTCCTAGATCAAATTGAGCAAAGTAAAAAACGGGAATTATCTCAGCTAATTACAGGGTTAGGAATTCGCCATGTGGGTGAAAGAAAAGCCCGAGTTTTAGCTAATCATTTTGGCTCACTAGATAGTTTAAGTGCCGCTTCTAGAGAGGAGTTAACCAATATTTTTGAGATTGGTAATACAGTAGCAACGGCTATTTTTAATTGGTTTAGCCTTGAAAATAGCCGTGAACTTTTAGCGCGATTACGTAAGGTAGGCGTCAATTTTGAGCAAACAAGTAGTAGCACAGTAGCAAAAATTTTTGCTGGTAAACAGTTTGTTCTAACAGGTAAATTAGCTAGCCTTACTCGTGAAGAAGCACAAAAACTTGTTGAAGAACGTGGAGGACGTGTAAATAGCTCTGTAAGTAAAAAAACTGATTATGTAGTGGCTGGATCTGATGCTGGATCAAAACTAGACCGTGCGCAAAGCTTAGGGGTAACCATCCTAGATGAATTAGCATTTGTACAAATGATTAACTTAAATAGCAAATACTAGGAATAAGAAGAGAAAAAGGTCTTCTTTTCTCAAAAATTTTATGCCATAATCTAGGTGTTTTACCGCAAAACAATTTTTAAAACTAACATCAAAACTAAAACTCTTATATTAATTCTTAATTAAGAGTGCAACTACTTAAAACATTAGGCTTGCTTGGTAGTCGCCAGGTAGTTAAAGGTAACTAAAAGTTAAACCTTATTTCTATAATGTGAGGAAATTACCATGAGACCGGCTTTACTTGTTGGAGCAATCGTTTTAGCGGTTGGAGCACTTTTTCTATTCTCTAGATATACTAGAGTAGATATAGACTCGGGCTTTGGTTATTTGGTAGGTTCTATTGCTTGTTTGGTACTAGCAATGGTATGTGGTGGAGCGTGGTTTATAACTAAGCCAAAAGAAAACATGGAAGATATTAGTATTACTAAGATTTAGTGTTTTTGTGGACTGGATTGTTCCTAAGTTATCTATTACAAATTATTTAATCTAGTTTAAAGAAGCCAAGATACTATAAAGTAATTATTTTTGGTTTCTTTAGCTGGGTTTTGGTTATCAAAATTGCTATTTTCTACCAACCAAACTTAATTCTTAAATTTTTCTTCGCTATAACCTCTACAAAATGCATCTATTTCCAACTATATTCTTAAAATTTCTAAAAACTTTAAGGAAGGTATTTCAGGCATGGATAATTCTACACCAATGTTGCGGCAGTACCATGAAATCAAACGTCAATATCCAGGCACATTGTTATTTTTTCGCCTAGGGGATTTTTATGAAATGTTCTATGAAGACGCGGTTATAGGTGCTCGCGAATTAGAAATAACTCTAACGGCAAGAAATAAGGAAAAGGGTACACCTGTGCCAATGTGCGGTGTACCCTATCATGCAACTAGTGGCTATGTGGCTAAACTAGTGCGTAAAGGCTATCGTGTAGCTATTTGTGATCAAGTAGAAGCTGCTGGGAAAAATATAAAACTAGTTAAAAGAGAAGTTGTTCGTATTATCACTCCTGGAACAGCAATAGATACTCAACTCCTTGAAGGACGGGACAATTGTTACCTAGCTGCAATTGCTGGAGAAAAAGACAACCTAGCTGTTGCTTTTGTTGATGTTTCTACAGGAGAATTTATTGTTACACAATCCATTGGAAATGAAGCTTGGAACAGTTTAGTAGATGAAATAGAGAGCTTTGCACCAAAAGAAATTCTTTATCCTCAGTCTCTTTCATTTTTATTTGGCTTAAATACTGCTAATAGTACTACGCCTTCTAGTACTGCACCGTCGCTTTTTGCTGGTGCAGTTACTACGCCTTTAGAAGACTGGCAATTTGAATATGATCGCTCTTATGAACTGCTTTCTAGTCATTTTAAGGTTGCTTCTCTAGATGGTTTTGGCTTACAAAAAAAACATACAGCCATTTGTGCTGCTGGAGCAATCCTAAATTATGTACGCGAAACCCAACGTGACGTAGCAACACATATTACTAGTGTTAACTACTTTGAGCCTGCTGATTTTTTAGTACTTGATAGCGCAACTATACGTAATCTAGAATTAATTGAATCTATAGAAGGCCGTAAGAGTACACTGCTCTCAGTGCTAGACCAAACACAAACCAGCATGGGAGCAAGGCTCTTAAAACAATGGTTGTTACGTCCTTCAATAAAATTAGGAGAACTTAACACTAGACTAGATGCCGTAGCAGAAGTACGCCGTAATACAATTATGCGCGATCGTATACGTCAAGAATTAAGTAAAATCCAGGATTTAGAAAGGCTTTTAGGACGTATTTCTTTAGGTAATGCTAGCCCTCGCGACCTACTTTCATTAAAAAATAGTGCTGATATTGTCCCACAAGTCAAAGAGTTACTTTTAGAAGCTACTTCTTCTTTGCTAGAGGTCTTACGTGATGACCTAGATGAATTAGGTGACCTAAGAGAATTAATTATCAACGCAATTGTTGATGATCCTCCAGCAAATCTTAATGAGGGAGGAGCAATTAGAATAGGGTTTCACAGTGAACTTGATGAACTTAGATCTATTAGACAAAACGCTCAAGGAATAATTGCTAGTATAGAGATACGTGAACGTAGTCGAACGAGTATTAGCTCCTTAAAAGTACGTTTTAACAATGTGTTTGGCTATTTTATTGAGATTAGTAAATCAAACCTAAAACTTGTACCAAGTGAGTATGAGAGAAAACAAACCTTAGTAGGAGCAGAACGCTTTACCACGCCAGAATTAAAAGACCTAGAAGCCAAAGTTTTAGGAGCAGAAGAAGAAATTTTAAGGATAGAACAAGAACTCTTTCAACAGCTACGCCACCAAATCGCAAATGAAACCTCTCGAATACAACGTACTGCTCATATTTTGGCAATAGTTGACCTACTTTTTAATTTTGCAGAAGTAGCAGCTAAAAGAAATTACTGTCACCCAACCCTACATGAGGGGGACGAGATGGTTTTGCAGGCTTCCCGCCATCCAGTAGTAGAAATCCAAGGAGAAAGATTTATTCCAAATGATCTTTATATAAATAACACTACGCATCGT
Organism: uncultured Clostridia bacterium; assembly: GCA_964536575.1. GTDB lineage: Bacteria > Acidobacteriota > Blastocatellia > Chloracidobacteriales > JADJPF01 > JADJPF01. Next base: position 10,324 of record CAZHXL010000080.1, read on the forward strand.
TTATTGATAATTACTGGGCCTAACATGGGTGGAAAGTCTGTTTATTTACGCCAAACAGCATTGATTTCGATTATGGCACAAATTGGATCATTTGTTCCTGCTCAAGAAGCAAACATGGCAATAGTTGACCGTATATTTACTAGGGTTGGGGCTTCTGACAACCTAGCACGAGGACGTTCAACGTTTATGGTAGAAATGACCGAAACCGCTAATATCCTTAACTCTGCCACTGCTCGTAGTTTAATTTTATTAGATGAAATAGGGCGAGGAACAGCCACTTTTGATGGTTTATCCTTAGCTTGGGCGATTGCAGAATATTTACACGACAATGCTAAACACTCGGCTAAAACCATCTTTGCCACTCATTATCACGAAATGACGGAGCTAGCAAAATTACTACCAGGGGTAAGAAATTTTCAAATGGCACTTAAAGAGCAAGGTGGACAAATTATTTTTCTTAGAAAGTTAGTTGAAGGCTCAACTAGTAAATCTTATGGTATTGAAGTGGCACGATTGGCTGGACTGCCAAGTGCTGTAATTGAAAGAGCTAGAGAGATTCTTAATAACCTAGAAGCAAATGAACTAGATGTTACTGGCAAACCTAAATTAGCACAACATTTGCCTTCTCGTGGAAGTGGCTGGAAACAACAGCCTAGTCTCTTTGATCTAGCCAATGAGAGCGTTTTACAGGTACTAAGAGAGCTACCATTAGAAAAACTGTCTCCTGAACAAGCTCTAGAACAATTATGTGATCTTAAACGACAGTTATTATAACTTAAACAAACTATGTAATAATGCCAATAAGTCTAAAATTAAGTCCTGTGTTAGCTTAAACCTGTCAAGAACAGTAAAACTTTTCTGCTGGTTTAACTTGGGTTGTTATAGTGTTTAAGCATATGATATCAATTATAAGAAAACTTAATTCCTAAAGCTCCTTTAGTAAAAACTTAATAAAAACTTAATTCCTAATAAATTTTGAACTCCGCATAAGAAAGGCTTTTTATTTTCATGCCATATAGAAATCTACAGGCCAGTGAGACGGCTGAGACTATTTTTGATGATTTCCTCGCACGTTTAGAAGAAAAAATAAGTGACTCTGGTCTAGATCGTAATGATGTAGTTCGTGATACTCTCTATGAAATGTACTTTGGGCAAAGACCTAATATAAAAAACTTTTATAGCCATAAACATCCTATTGCTGCTCGTGCATTAATAGCTACACTTGATCCACGTAATGTAACTATGGAACCAGAGTATTACACAGATC
>CAZHXL010000080.1:11600-22636 GCA_964536575.1 uncultured Clostridia bacterium
CTTAAACCTTTGATCTGGCTATGGCAAATGTTTGATCGCTCTCCACTAGGAGGAAATTTACTATTAGCATTTAAGTTTCGCCGAATGCTTGCTCCATATATTTTCCGTAAAGTAGGAAAAAACTTTAAGTGCTTTCACTTTGTAGAGTGGAGTTTTGGCTATAATCTAACTATTGGTGATAATGTAGTAATACACCGAAACGTTTTGTTAGACGATCGTGGAGAAATAATTATTGGTAGTAATGCTAGTATTTCTGACTATGCCAACCTATATTCCCATTCTCATAGTGTGACAGATATTCATGATGTTTCTTGTAAACCAACAATAATACATGACAATGTAAGATTAACCTATCATTCTACTGTCTTAGCAGGTATAACAGTAGGTGAAAATGCGATGGTTGGAGCAATGGGGCTAGCAACACGTGATGTTAAACCCTATCATGTTAACGTAGGTATTCCGGCTAGAAGCGTTTTATTAAAACCCAATGCTCCTGAACAGTATAAAAATAGGGATTAAATTTTTTGTTATTATGAAAAATATATTGGAAAGCTTACAAAAAGAAGTTTAAAGTATATAAATATTTAATTAACTAAAGCTTCTGTTTCCGGAAAAATGTTGTTAATCTAGTTATTAAGTAAATTGTTGGGAGACTCTGTTTTAGCTGTCTTTGTCTAAAACAAGGCTATATTGCGTTATTGATAATAGAAAAAAGTAGTTGACTCCAAGGTGTAACAATGGTAAATCTATGAAAAACCTGGAGTAGAAACCTTTACTGCTCAGAGCAAATTTCGGGAAACCGAAAGACGCAGAGCTACGGGACTAAAGATTCTCCGTAATCAATGTCCGCCGGGCCGCCAGCAAAGGTATTAATCAACCTTAATGGCGACCTAAGTCTTTCATCAACAGTAATTATCAAAAGGTTGTCATTAAACAATTAAGCGATACAATTTATTTTTTTCTAGTGAGCTAATAGCTTGAGGAGTACTTTCTAAACTATTAGATTTTGGCTTTTGCCAAAAAGTGTATTTTCTTGAGTAACAGCCATTGAACCCGCAATAGGTCTTGGGTAAGAAAATCTTAAGCTAAATAGTGAGGATAACTATTATGGGCTGGTTTAGCAGTAAAAAGAGCGTTGTAGGATTAGACATCGGCTCTAGTGCAGTAAAAGCAGTAGAACTCAAAGGTGCCCGAGGTAATTATGAGTTAGTAAGTATAGGTCATGTACAATTACTATCTGACACAATTGTAGATGGTCATATTATTGATTTAAATCACGTTTCTGATGTGATCAATAGAATATTCCAAGAACAAAATATTAAAACTAATTTAGTTGGCACTTCTGTCTCAGGCCATTCTGTAATTGTCAAAAAAATAAACCTACCAACTATGAGTCCAGAAGAACTTGGTGAACAAATTCACTGGGAAGCAGAGCAATATATTCCTTTTGCCCTAGATGAAGTAAACCTTAGTTATGAAATCCTTGGTAATGATGCTTCAGGTAATGGAATGGATGTTCTGTTAGTAGCCTGTAAAAAAGATAAAATTGCTCAGTATACTCAGGTCATTAACCAATCTGGGAAACAGCTTAATTTTGTTGATGTTGATTCTTTTGCTATTCAAACTTGTTATGAAGTTAATTATAAGCCCCAACCTACTACCACAGTAGCACTCCTAGATATAGGAGCTAGTGTAATGAATATTAATGTGGTACGTGGTGCACAGTCGATTTTCACACGCGATATTTCTGTTGGAGGCAATCAATACACTGATCTACTACAAAAAGAACTAAACCTAACTTTTGATGAAGCGGAAAACCTCAAAAAAGGAATGCCAACAGAATCTGGGGTTAAACCAGACGATGCTCAGCCTTTAATTCAATCTGTTTCAGAAATTTTAGCTTTAGAAGTACAAAAAACTCTAGATTTCTTTCGTGCCACTAGCTCAATGTCTGATTCTAGCAAAGTTGATCGTATGTTGATTTCTGGCGGTAGTTCTAAAGTACCAAGTCTAACTTCTTACTTAGCAGAACGTTTTGGAGTGCCAGTAGAAAAGTTTGATTCCTTCCGAACAATTAAATATAACACCAAAAATTTTGACGAAGGCTATATTCGTGAGCTTTCGCCCAATATGGCAGTTGCTATTGGGTTAGCTCTCAGAAGTGGAGATTAAATTATGCCAAAAATAAATTTATTACAACAAGCTACATCAGAATCTACTAGTTCAAAGGCTAGTTCTATTAGTGCCCAAACTGGCCAACTCATTGTAATGGTAGGAGTGGTAGTGTTAGGTGTTGTATCCTGGCTTGTTTATAGCTGGTATGTTACAGACTTAGAAAACAAAAAAGTAAAAGAAGACCTAGCTAATGAACAAAAGGTGGCGGCTGAGTTAGCTAAATTAAAAGAAGATGCAGATAAATTGCAAAAGCAAATTACTTTGGTAGAAAATCGAGTAAAAGTCATTAAGCAACTTCGTGCAGAACAACGTGGGCCTGTAGCAGTACTTTCTAATATCAACGAACTTATTCCTATTGGAATGAAACTAGATTCTGTTACTCAACGTGGTAGCGCGATGACAATAGTAGGTAATACTAGCACAGAGGCTTTAATTACTAGTTTTGCCAAGGACTTAGAGTTTTCTCGTGGTCTTTTTACTAGTATTGAAATTCAAACTGAACAACAACCTGGTACAGCTACTACAGAACCAATTACTAAATTTACTATTCGTTGTGTTTATAACCCACCTGTTGCCAATCAAAAACCAGCAGATGGTCAAACAGCTAGTAACTAATTATAAGGAGAAGTTTTATGGCCGATGTAGCAAAAGGCAATAATTTTTTAGCTGGAGTTCCTTGGTTTGTTCAGTTTGTTGGCATAATTTTGATCGGTGCAATTATAGGATATGCAGGGGGCAACTTCCTTTTTGCTGATACTCGTGAAGAAACTAGAAAAAAACAAGAAGAACTAACCAAGCTTAGAGAAGATAATCGTAAGGGTGCCATTGTTAGAGATAACTTAAAATCTTATCAAAAGCGTTTGGATGATATACATTCAAAAACGGACCTGAAAGATTCGATGCGGGTAGCTACCGGAACCATACATGGAGAAGGCATTGTTATTGCCTGTATGGATTTTGAATTTATTGGCGGATCTCTGGGCAGTGTGATGGGAGAAAAATTCAGCCGCGCGGTGGATTATTGTATTAAGCATAAACTCGCTTACCTGGTCATCAGTAAAAGTGGTGGCGCCCGTATGATGGAGAGTGCATTCAGCCTGATGCAGTTGGCAAAAACCAGCGGTAAACTATCGCAATTAAGCGATGCGAAGCTCCCGTTTATCTCACTCCTCACCGACCCAACCTTTGGCGGTATCTCGGCCAGTTTCGGCATGCTGGGTGATCTGAATATTGCTGAACCAGGCGCCCTTATTGGATTTGCAGGCCCCAGGGTAATTAAAGAAACCATAAAAAAAGACCTTCCGGAAGGATTTCAACGCAGTGAATTTTTATTAGAACATGGTTTTCTGGATTTTATTATAGACAGGAAGAACCTGAAACATAAATTAGCACAGTTGGTGTTGCTGTTTAGAAGCTAAACGTATTAATTAATTAATTTAGACAGTATAATTAACACTAATCCCGCAATGTATAACAGCAGCATACTATTCAACAATGGCTTGGTTCCTTTTGGCGCTTTATCAAATTCCTTCCAAATATATATACCCCAAAGAGCTGCAACAACGGTTGCTCCCTGCCCTAAGCCATAGGAAATCGCAGGGCCGGCTTTTCCGGAGGCAATGATGCTTAATGACATGCCGATACTCCATATGATGCCGCCTAAAATACCCATTCCGTGGTCTTTTAGTTTGGCTTTAAAATAATCTCCAAAGGAAACAGGGGCACCCACAAACGGAAATTTCATTTGTATGGAATTAAAAAGAAAACTGCTAATGACAATACCAGCGGCAAAAATTACCAGGGCAGTATAAGGTGTAAGTTTACCAGCTTCCGGAACAGTGAAATTAGTAACCATTGAACCGGCAACATATTTATAAAACAAGCCCATTAAACATCCGCTTACTACCGACAATATCAATCCTTTTTTTGAAACTGCCGATAATGAATTCATTTGCAGTTTTTGATAAGCTTTAGCGTTAAGAAGGATGGCCAATGCAATTAATGCCACACCGGCAAATATCAACAGCGGGTTTCCCTGCGGATTTGACATATAATTTAAAATAACACCTAATACTAATGCGATACCAATACCAACAGGAAAAGCTACTGACATTCCCGCGATACCAATAGCCGCTACTAATAAGATATTGGCTAAATTAAAAATGATACCGCCTATAAAAGCAGATAGCATATTACCATTGGCAGCCTGATTAATATCATTCATAAACGATCTGCCTTCACTGCCATTGCTTCCTAAAGTAAAAGCAAGTAGTAATGTTGTAATCAAAATACCAAAGCCATAGTCCCAATAAAAGAGTTCAAACCGCCAGGTATGGGTAGTAAGTTTGGTTGTGTTGGCCCAGGAACCCCAGCAAAGCATGGTGATTACACAAAGCATGATGGCTAATCCATAATTTTCTACAATAAACATATAGTAGATTTTAAAGTGGTGATTAGTTCCAAACTAATTTCATTTCTATAAGGAATTGATGACTGCGCTCCTAACCTTGTTACCGAAATGGAAGCGGCTTCAATAGCGAATTTTAATGCTTGCTCCCACCCGGTGGCTGCCTGGTCCATGTTTTCAGTTAACGCAACCGCTATTGCGCCGCTAAACGTATCACCCGCTGCAGTACTATCCAAAGCCTGAACAATGGGCGCGGGTATCATTAACTTTATATTTTCATTTTGAAAGTAGGCGCCCTGCTTTCCTAATGTGATGATCACATTCTTAACCCCTTTGCTTAGAAATACACCGGCTGCCGCTGAAGCTGAGGCCTCATCATCTACCGTGATACCTGTTAGTATAGCCGCCTCTGTTTCATTGGGTGTAATAAGGAATAAGCCATTCAACAATTCCTCATCCAGTTTTTGTGCGGGCGCCGGATTGATGATTACATTCTTCCTATTTACTTTTGCAAATTTTGCCACCGCCACGATTGTTTCCATCGGAATTTCCAATTGCATTAAAATGATCGCTGCCTTATCAATATTTTGTACTTTTTCAATATCCGTTGGTAACAGGTTGGCATTGGCGCCCGGCGCAACTACTATACAATTTTCTCCATCCAGATTAACCATAATTAAAGCAGTGCCTGAGGGTGCTGTTTCATCCACAAAAACATAATCAGTATGTATGTTTTCATTTGTTAACCCTTTAATTGTTTGATTGCCAAAAATGTCATTGCCCACTTTGGCAACCAGTGTTACATTACCACCCAACCTGGCAGCGGCAACGGCCTGGTTAGCGCCTTTTCCCCCGGCATTCATAAAAAAAGTGCCGCCTAATATCGTCTCACCGGGCAAGGGAAGTTCTACCGCTTTTACAACCATGTCGGTATTGGCGCTGCCAATTACAATAATTTGATTCGAATTCATTTTTTTATTTTTAATTTTTTCCCCCGGCGGTCACCCAAGTCTCCAAATTTCCACATATACCCCTCTGGCAAAAGCCAGTTTCCAAGCCAAACTCCCTTTAAGAATATTTTTTTCCCTGATTCATTAACGATGTCCTGACCGGAAGTATGCAAAAAACCCAGGTTATTTTCAGGCTTTGATTGTGCAGAAGAAAAGTAGCTGCACATCATGGTTAAAAATAAAGTACCGACAATTTTCATTTCTTATCTCTTTAACCGGTTTACCACATTTTAGCGAAAATCACTTTTCCAAAATATTCCATTCCCTTAATTATACAAATCTTATTTTTTAAACCTTAACGGCAACCACACTCTCATATCCCCTTCGGTTTGACCGGCATCCGCAAATGGCACCAAATAAATTTGTTTTAGTCTTGTTTCGTTTTTAAATAACACATCAAATGAATAAGCTTGTTTCCCAATCCAGTTTTTAGGCAACACCTTGATTTCATTCGCAGGTTTTTGTTTCACAATTTCCACGTTTTCATTTGCGGTAGAAATAAAATGATTAGTATACCCGGAATTTAGCGAATAGTCATAAGCTAAAACCTGTGGACCCCGTTGAATGGCGATATGGTTAGGATAACTTTTTCCTCCTGATATCCTTTGAATTGGCATATCAAAACTTATGGTTACCTTTTCTGCCAGGTTCCATTTTTTATGTATAGTAACCAATTGATCGGGGATCCCTCTGTATGTTTTGTTCCCGACTTTTGCAATAAAATTAGTGCACCAGATGGGCACACGTAATGCAACCGGGAAACTGGCTGACCTGGAAGGTGTAACAGACAAAATACAATTTCCTGTTTCCGGAAAGTTTCCGGCTAACTTAAAGCTTACTTCAATATTTTTTTTATCTGTAGTTGCAATGTTGTCTTTATAAGCGGCAGGCTCATAGAATAATACGGTTGGTACATCTTGTATTTTCCCAAAAGTAAAATTGGGTACTAAAGCAATACCCCTTGGCACACTCGACTGGCAACAGGTGATAAAGCAGGTATACGGTTTTTTATTCATCAGCGGCGTGTAATAACTAACACAGCCTGTTGCGGGATTTTCCGCCCCTAATAAATGATTATAGACCGATTTTTCTAATTGGTTCAGATACTTAACGTCACCGGTTAGTTCAAATAAATTTTGATTAAGCTGCAGCCAGGTAGTTGTTACGCAACCCTCGCCCATATCGTCTTTATTGGTTGCAGGCAAATAGTCATCATCGTGAAAATATTCGTGAGAACTGGATGTACCTGTAATGTATAATTGATTATCCACCACATCCTGCCATGCCGTTTCTGTAGCTTTCAAGAAATTTTTATCACCTGTTATCTGGTATAACTTAATCAGGCCAACATAATTGGAGAGCATTTCATACGCTTTACCATTACCAACATTTTTTACTTTTCCCGTTGTTAAGATTGTACTAATAACTTTGGGACCATTATCCTGTTCCCATGAACCGATAATATAATAGCAAAAGTCTAAATATTTTTTATCTGCCGTAAACTTATATAATTCAACCATGGCATCTAATACACTGGTAGCAGCCATTCCTATATGGGTACCGGCTAAAATTATATCCATTTGCCCTGTTTTTTTTCCAAATGTCCTGCACAATAAATCACCCATCTTCTTACAGGATTCCAATGCAGGCCGATAGCCTGTAGTTGAATAATAGGCCAATAACCCGTGCAAATTATATTTGTGCGACCAAACATCCCAACTGGTCCAATATTGGTCGGGGGTATACGTACCCAAATACCCATCATCTAATTGCGTATTGATTAATTCATACATTAACCGGTCCATTTGTTTTTTTAATAAAGGGTTATGGGTTAGTTTCCAAACATTGCAGGCGGCTTCCAAATATTTGCCTACATGCTCACCGGCCCAGGGATGTATACCCGGTCGTTGCAAATAAGATCCTATCAGACCAAACTCATCCACCTTTAATAATCGTTGCTCTAAATTTTTGGTAAAGCGGGTATTCAAATATCCGTAGAACTGCTGGTGTTGGAATGGGATAGCAATAAACTTATTGGGCGATTTATTATGAAATAAGGGCATTACTTCCCCTATAAATGGGATACTAAGATTACCTGTAGCGATATACAACTGCTCTTTTTTAACAAAAAGAGCGCTGTTATTATCATTAATTTGATAGCCTGTATTAAACACATTTTCGCTTGTAGATTTAAAATCCGGGAATGTAACTACTGCCTCATATCCAATTTTTGCCTGCAATTGGACTTCCTTAGTTTCAGAAAATAAAATGATATTATTCGCTTTATTGGTAATCCAATATTTAATAGTTCCGCTAAATGCATTACCCATTTTATTGGTGAAAGTAATTTTTGCCGAGAACCCATTATCGGGTGTTTCATTAATCTCCTGGGTAAACAACACTTCATCTTTCCAACCAATCGGCTCGAGGCTGTAAGGCCCTTCCCACATTCCCATTCCACCAATTAAATTATAAATTCTAACAGCAATTACATTCTCTTTATCCCATCGCACCATATTATCCGGAATAGCATAGGTGCGCTGTTTTTCCCATTGGGTGATATACTTTGGCGGAAAAGAACCTGTTTCCCCTATCAATCTGCCATTGAAATAGGTTTGATCCACATCATCTATTTTGCCAAGCTGCAACTTAATACCCTTACCTGTACTGGTTTTCATGTTTGATGGTATAACTATTTTTATTCTATACCAGGCATAGGATGAATCCTTAGTAAAACTTTTCCCTAAAGGTTGGTGTATCCAATCGGTATCGTTAAACGTTGGGTTTGCCCATTCGGGATTATCGCCAAACTTAAATCTGCTTTCTTTGGGCAAATTGATTGATTGTGCCAATGCTGCCTGGCAAAATAAAAAAAGCAGTAGCGGATTAGTCATTTTAAGGAATATTCTATTCATGTCTAAATATTTAATTCATAATTATCCAATAACCTGATATCTCCTGATGAAGCAACCATCATTAATCAGGTATTGTGCCGGCTCTGCGAAATAAAACAAGCTGCGATCATTCAAGTTTCTTAATGCATCAACCGCCATCCATTTTTGCACCCCATACATTATTAGAGTTTTTATCATAGGTATTATTACCACCGCGACCATAGACTGTTTGCTTCTCAGGAATAGCTAAAAATCCTGCAGTAAACATTGTATTAGAAGCAAAATCTACGGATATGCCTGCTTGATTAGTACTACCATTTTTGGTTGAAATCAACAGGGCGCCATTTGCTCCACGAAAACCATATAGAGCAGAAGCGGTTGCTCCCTTCAGGACGCTGATTGATTCAATGTCTCCAGAGGATATATCAGTAAGTGTCTTATTTGCGCAATCGTTTGTTTATTTTAGAACAATCGGTTGCGCTAACTTAGTGATTTATTTGAATACTTCAAATAAATTTTGATTTTTCTGCAAAAAATCCTGTCTCTTTTGCAGAAAAAATTACCTTTTATTCCAAAAATAGATACCTTTTATAATATTCTAAAAGAGTAAGCGTTGCCACATTAATTGCCTATTTCAACCAAAGCTCTTAAAATACCATTAATTTCGGTAAGCATTATTTACCTGTAAAGTTTAAAAAGCAACCTTTAATTAGCTTAATGAGAGAAAAAAATGTTACTATTCATTCTATTGCCAAAAGTCTTGGCATTTCTGTAACTACCATTTCAAGGGTTTTAAATGGCCTGGGCGAGAAATATAGGATTAGTAAAAAAACAATTGAATTAGTAACTATTACCGCGGATAAATTAAACTATAGTCCTAATAATATTGCCAAGGGACTTCGCTTAAAAAGATCATCTACCATTGGGCTTATCATACCAGACATCGCTAATCCATGGTTTGCGCAACTGGCATTGGGAATAGAAAAAGAAGCCAGAAAACACCATTACAATATCTTTTTGTGTAATAGCAATGACAACCTTAAAATAGAAAAAAAATCCATCGCCTTACTTCAAAGCTGGATGGTGGACGGAATAATAATAGCCCCTATAGGCCTGGAGTCTGAACATATACTAAAAGCTTCAAAAAGAGGTATCCCATTGGTTTTGATTGACCGTTTTTTTGAAGGAGTAGATTTACCATACATTTCTTCTAACGATTTTGAGGGATCCCTGGAAGCCGTACAATATTTAATAGATAACGGGCATAAAAAAATTGCCTGTTTCCAGGGGATTGCCGGTACCTCGGTAAACAACCAACGGCTTAATGGATACAAACAAGCATTGAAAATTAATCAGCTGCCATTTGATGCAAAATTAGTAATGGGAAATGATTTTGGTTTTAAGAATGGCTACACCTGTGCCAAAAAATTAATTAAAAATCTTGGTACAACTAAAATAACTGCCATTTTTTCTATGGGGAACCAAATTACCTTAGGTTTATTAAAAGCCTTTAAAGAAGAAGGTGTGAAAATTCCTGACGACCTATCGGTTGTTTCCTTTGATGAACAAGTGTATTCAGAATTATTGTACACGCCATTGTCAACAGTGTCGCACATGAATGAAAATCTGGGGAGCATTTCACTTAAAATAATATTGGACCAATTAGATAAAAATAATAAAACAAAGCCAAAAAATGTTGTGCTTAACTCAAAACTGATCATCAGGGATTCGGTTAAGAATTTAACAGAAGCAGGATACTGTTTGTAACTATCGTAACACATCATACATTGTTTATACATAAATTCTAAAATCTCTTCACTCAATAATTATTAATTCTTAATTATTAATTACTTAGGATGGCAAACGAAATGAACAACCGGCAGGCCTATTTTCATTACTTCATAGAAGATAAATATGTAGCTGGCATTGTATTGCTGGGGACCGAGGTGAAATCGATACGGGATGGAAAACTGAGTTTCAATGACGCGTTCTGCATGTTTGATGAGGGAGAACTCTGGATACGCGGATTATACATTGCCAGTTATACGCATGGCACGGCGAATAACCATATAGAAGTGCACGACAGAAAACTGCTGCTTACCAAACGTGAATTAAATAAACTGCAAACCCGGATGAAAGAAAAGGGTTATACACTTGTTCCGTTAAAAGTATTTTTTACGGATAAGAACCTGGTGAAAGTTGAGATTGGCCTGGGCCGTGGTAAGAAATTATACGATAAAAGAGAAACCATCAGGAACCGCGATGTGGAGAAGGATATTAAGCGGCACCTGGGGTGAAGAATATCGAATATAGAAGTGATATAAAACGAAAAGTTGAGATGCATTACTCCAGGTACTTCCGTTTTTTCTCTTCCTTATACTCCAACTGCTCCACCAGCGCTTCGGCTGTAGGGTTCTTTGTTACAGAAATCGCAATTTGAAATAAGGCTACGTATATGAGAACTGTTGCCAGCAATTCGCTCCATGTTAACCAATATCCCCAGAATGTATATACTGCTCCCATTTCCGGGTGATCTGTTTCGTAGATAAC
>CAZHXL010000081.1:0-16467 GCA_964536575.1 uncultured Clostridia bacterium
TACAATAAAATAATTAGTATTGTTACCCTAATCTCACAGAAATTAATTTTGAAATACCTGGGTCTTGCATTGTTACTCCATAAATAGAAGATGCGACTTCCATAGTACGTTTACTATGAGTAATTACTAGAAACTGTGTTTGCTCGCTCATTTGTTTTATTTTTTCAGTAAATCGTCCTATGTTAACGTCATCTAGTGGAGCATCAACTTCGTCTAGTACACAAAAGGGGCTAGGGCGAAAACGAAAAATTCCTAGCACCAAGGCCAAAGCTGTCATAGCTTTTTCTCCTCCTGAGAGAAGCAATATATTTTGTAGTTTTTTACCAGGAGGTTGAGCATTTATATCAATACCACTTTCTAAAACATCCTCCTCATTAATTAAATTCATTTCACCTCGACCGCCTCCAAAAAGTTCTTGAAACATTTCTGAGAAGTTAATGTTAATTTTTTGAAAAGCTTCTCGGAATTTAATTTGTGACCGAAGTTTAATCTCACGTAAAGCCTCTTCAGTAGAATGTATTGATACTAGAATATCATTATATTGTTGTTGTAAAAAGGTTTGCCTTTGTTCAGCTTCATCAAGTTCTTCTAATGCCATCATATTAACTGGGCCTAAATCTGAAAGTTTATTGCGAGTTTCTAATAGCAATTGCTGAGCATTATTAACATCAGTAGCTAGTTGATTATCTTCTAAATCATTGTTAATTAAAGCACTATTTGCTAATAATTCTGTAATGTTTTCTGAAAGTTCATTTAAGCAATTTTGCCCTAAATGTTGTAACTCGCTTTGTAACTGGGCGTTTTCTATTTGGATATTAGATTTTTTTTCTTTAACTTCAGCAATTTGATTCCTTAAATTAGTAAGGAATTCTTCTTGTTTTGCTGTTACTTCACGGGATTTAACTAGACTATCTTCTGCTTTTTCTACATTTTTCTTTGCCCCCAACATTTCTTTTTCTAAATTACTAACAACCTTTTCTGCAACAACAAGACTGTTTTTTAACTCTTGATTGCGTTCTTTTAGCTGAATAAGATCAGAAGAAATCCGCTCAGTACGTTTTATTAATTGCTCTTTTTCATCCTCTAACTTGTTAAGAGCTTGAGTAAAAGCCTTTTTGCGTTCCTGTTGAGTCGCATTAATGGTAAGGAGTTGTGAAAGCTTTTGATTAGCTGTCTCTACATCAGGCTTAAGCTTAGCTATTTCTATTTTCTTTTGCTCAACCTTATGCTCTGTTTCTTGACGAGAATCTTCAGCTTGCCTTACTTGTTCAAACGTTAAACTAACTTTTTGTGCTAAGTTTATTATTTCTTTTTCTACTTCCTCAAGTCGCAAGGTAATTGACTTGATTTGCTGCTGATTTCGTTCTAGCTCTCTACTGCTTTGGGATAGCTCCACACGACTAGTAGCTAGAGTCTTCTCCTCAGAACGTAGTAGCAGGTCTATCTCTTTTTTTTCCTGCTCCAACCTTAACTCTTTTTCCTTTCGGCTAGCTAACTGTGCCTTAGCTTTGGTTTGCTCTATTTCTAAATTGATTAGGTTGTCACTAAGTTCCTTTATTTCTCGCTTAAGCTGTAGCACATTAGTACTACTAGCTGCACCTCCAAAAGTAATCAACAATTTACCTGCTCTTATTTGTTCGCCCGCCGTAGTAAACACTAATACATCTTGATTGTGCCTAGAAAACTCCAAAGCATAAGATAAAGTGTCAATCACAATTGCTGTGCTTAAATTAGGAAACACTTGTTTAAACAAAATATTATATTTATCGCTTAACCCCAATAAGTCTAATAAAAATACTGTTTCGTTATCAGTCGCAGTATTAAGATAATTAGTCTTTATTTTATCTTTACTATCAATAAGTAAAAAACTTACTTGACTTGCTTTTTGCTTATTTAACCAATCTTTTGCATTAACTGCGTCATTAATATCACTTACTAAAACCGTTTGTAAAATTTCTCCTAATATACGTTCTACAACAACTTCATTTCTAGGAACAACATTTAGTATATCTGCTAACGTACCGATTAAATTAAAGTCTTTTTGTACTTTTTTATTACCAAGTAACTTTTGTACAGAGTCGCTAAAATAAGCTTGTTTTTCATTAAGTTGGCTAAGAGAGTTTAATCGGTCTTCTGCTCTAGAATACTGTCGTACTAAATCATCTAAGTTTTTTTGAGCCTCTATTGTATGTTGTTTTACTGTTTGTAATCCTTCGGTAATTTCATCTAGTTGTGTTAAAAAAGTCTCTACCCGATCTTCACGCTGAGATAAATCCCTACGGAGTTGCTCGTATTCTGATTTAGATAAAGAGACTTGTTCTTGTGCCTTTATTAATTCATTGCTTAGGCTCTGTTTCTCTATATCTACGCGCTTTTGATTGTCTAATAGTTGTTGTCTTAAGTTTTTTAGCTTTTCAGTTTTACTTACTTCTGCAAGTAATTGGCTTTGGAGTGTCTCTAATTCAGCTTCCAAGGTTAGTAGCGTTGTTTGATGATTGCGATAAAGATGTTCTTGGGTATTTAATTCTATTGTTATGCTATTTATCTCAAGGTTTATTTTTTCTATTTGCTCCTTATATTCTGATATTTCCTGACCATTTAGTATTTTTTTTTGAGCAACATTTTGTAACTCTTGTTCTGACTCCATGATTCTAAAGTCTATTTCTTTTTGCTGTTCTTTTTGATGGACAATACGGCTATTAGTACGTTCTGACTCTATTTGCAGGTCTTTATAATTAGTCCTAGCTTGTTCTAGGATTTCTATAAACCTATCCAATTCTAGCTGGTTGTTATGATAACTAACATTTTGGCTAGTAAAATCACCTAGCAAGGTTTGTTCTGTTTCTTGTAATAAGTTTAAGTTTTTTTCAACAATAGCTAAAAGGTCTTTGAGACGATAATATTCATTAACAAAAATATATTTTAAGTAATATCTTATTTGTTCACGCAAACGTCGATATCGTCTAGCCTTTGCTGCTTGTTTTTTTAGTATTGCGACTTGGTGTTCTATTTCTGCCAAAATATCATTTAAGCGAGTTAAGTTTTGCTTGGTTGCTTCTAATTTTAATTCTGCTAAATGTTTTTTTGCCTTGAATTTAGTTATCCCAGCAGCTTCTTCAATTAACGCTCTTCTTTCTTGTGGTTTAGAAGAAAGGATTTGTCCAATATGCCCTTGTTCAATAATTGCATATTGTGCTCCACCTAACCCTGTACCAGCAAAAAATTCCTGAATATCACGTAATCGACAAGTATGGCCATTCATCAAATATTCGCTATCACCTGAACGGTAAAGCTTACGACTAACTACTATTTTTTCTCCCGCAACAACACTAGGGATTTTATTTAGACTTTTATTTAGATTTTTATTTAGATTTTTACCAACTTTTTTATTAGATTGTAATTTAATATTAGTATCGCTATTTGAGTCATCATTAGCTTCTTGCGTGCTATTAGCAAAAGCTATTTCAAAATTAATTTCTTTTTCTTTAATCTCAATATCATCGATCTCTGAACTAGGAGGAGAAATATCTTGAGTTGCAACTAGAGTTAATTTTACTTCTGCTAAGCTAAGAGCTTTACGTGACGCAGTACCATTAAAAATGACATCTTCCATTTTACCACCACGTAAAGATTTAGCTGATTGTTCTCCTAACACCCAAGCAATAGAGTCTAAAATATTACTTTTTCCACAACCATTTGGGCCAACAACTGCTGTAATACCTTCGTGAAACTGAATTTCTGTTGTGTCAGAAAATGACTTAAAGCCTCGCACTTCCAACTTTTCTAGTCTTAACATACTTAAAATAAACCGTTTATATAAACACCAATACTTATAAGGTACTTATTAAAAACTGAAATTTGCTTTATTTTTGCCCACAATATAGATTAGTCTTTATGGTTTTGTCAAAACTATTGCCCTACCTAAAAACTTAGTAGCTATTAGTCTGGATAAATGGCTAGGAAACAAATAGCATCAAAGAGTTGAAAACCAAAGAAAAAAAGGGAAAAATAAGTCATTTACGCACAATATTATTTTGCAAAAACTATTATTCTAGATAGAATACAAATATTCTATTATAGAATACAAACATAACTCTCTAAATAGTTATATCAATAGCAAATAATAGTTAAAATCCATAATACTCAAAAAATTCCTATTTGAAAGGAGATGGTATCCCTACTAGGATAAAGCACCTAGTTTGAATACCGAAAACACTATGAAAACGAGTGAAAGCTTGGCGCACTCTTGCTTTAAGGTATTTATTGCAAAGTGTTTAATAATATGTGGTCTTTTATTATCTGGAAATGCAGCATTAGCGCAAACTACTAATGGTCGGTTGGTTGTTACAGTTAAAGATCAAACAGGTGCAGTAATTGCAGGAGCTAATGTAAAAATTATCAACGAAGGAACAAACCAAGAAGTTGACGCAACAACTAATGAGTCTGGTACTTTAATCTCACCTCTACTTCCAATTGGTCGATATAAAGTATCTGTAGAAGCACCAGACTTTAAAACGGCTGTTTCTGAGAATGTTAAATTAGATATTGGTCAAGATTATACTATTAATGTTTCTATGGAAGCAGGTGGCACATCAGAAATTATTACAGTTAATGCTGGTGAAGAACTTGTTCAAACCACTAATGCTGAAGTAAAAAACATTGTTACAGAAAAACAAATTCAAGAACTTCCACTTGATGGTCGTAGCCCTTTACGCTTAATTCAATTACAAGCTGGAGTCAATGGCGATTTAGCTCGTACTAATACTGTTATTAATGGCCAACGTTCATCTAGTTCAAATGTTACTCAAGATGGTGTTAATATTCAGGATCTCTTTATTCGTGCTAATGCTTTGGATTTTTCTCCTAATCGTCCAACAATCGCTCAGGTTTCTGAGTTTAGTGTTACAACACTAAATCCAGGTGCTGAATCATCAGGATCTTCAATAGTCAAGTTTGCCACTCCATCTGGTACAAATGCTTACCACGGCTCGATTTTTGAGTTTCATCGTAATAGTGCTCTAGGTGCAAACGACTTTTTTAACAACCAGTTTGGTATAGAAAAACCTCAGCTTATCCGTCATCAATATGGATATACTTTGTCTGGCCCAGTTAATATTCCTGGTGTAATCAAAGGTAAAGATAAGTTATTCTTCTTTACTTATTTTGAAGGTTTCCGCCAAAGATCATCTAACTCTGCTACAGGAACAATTCTATTACCTGCCGCACGCCAAGGAATCTTTACATATCGTGACAATAGTGGCCAAACACGTACTTTAGATATTTTAGGACTTAAAAACCTTGGAATAGATCCTGCTATTGCCAATATTTTAAGTAAAGCACCTAGCCAAGCTAATACCCAACTTGGTGATGGGCGAAATACTGGTGGCTTTGCTTTTAATAAGTCTGCACCAAATGATCGTGATGTTGCAGGTTTCCGTCTTGATTATAATTACAATGATAGACACCACTTTGAAGGTGTATATCAACATGCTTCAGAAAATGTTGCTCGCCCTGATATAGATGTATCATTTAACCAAACTCCCTTAGTTAGCAATGTGGGAACAACAAACTTCTTTGTTGTTGCTTGGAATTTTGCGGTCTCCCCAACATTTAATAATGAAGTTAGAGTTGGTCGCAATGTTACAACCCCAGAATTTATTACTAAAGAAGATCTAAGTAGTAATTCTTTTATTAATACACCAGCAGCATTGCTCACCAACCCAATAGCAACATTCTTAGGCCAAGGCCGTAGAACAGAAATTACATCTATCATTGATGGAGCATCACTACAACTTGGTTCCCACTTTGTCCGTTTTGGTGGTCAAGCTGATATTACTAGAGTTCGTTCATTTAATAACGCTGGTATAATACCAACCTTTACTACTGGCATTAGTACTGGAGCACCAGCAGGTTTTGGTTTAGTAGCAAGAGATTTCCCTGGTGGTATTGATGGAACACAACTAGCTACTGCTAATGGTTTACTTTCATTCCTTAGCGGAACTGTTACCAGTACAGCAGCTACTTTTAATGCTACCTCTCAAACCTCTGGTTTTGTTAAAGGAGCAGGACAAGTTACTAGGCTTCAACTTGAACAATATTCTGGTTATGTTACAGATTCTTGGCGTGTCCGCCCTAATGTCACAGTTAACCTAGGTCTACGCTATGATTTTGTTACTCCACTGCAGGAAGCAAATAACTTTGCTTTACAACCAGTGTTAAATAGCCGTCCTGATGGTAAATCAGATCCAAGATCAGTTGTACTTGACCCATTAGGTAGAGTTGATTTTGTGAATGGAAATTTCTTTGATTCTGATAGAAACAACTTTGCACCTAATATTAGTGTTGCTTGGGATATACCAGGATTAGGGCGCCAAACTGTTTTACGTGGTGGCTATTCAATCCAATATATTAATGATGAAGCCTTCCGCGCCCCTGATAATGCCACTGCTGCTAACTCAGGTCTTGCTACAACAGTTAATAATACTGCCTTATTTGGTACAATAACTGGTAATGGTGGTGCATTTTCATCTGCTTTAGCGGCTCCCCCATTTAGAGTACCTATCACATTTGCTCAAAACTTTGCTATCAACCCTACTTCAGCAGCTTTTATTGTTGACCCTAACTTTAAGACTCCTTACTACCAACAATATAATATAAGCCTTGAAAGAGAAATCTTTAAGGACACAGTATTAACAGTTCGTTATGTTGGTAATCGCAGCACAAACCTAGCTCGTGGCGTAGACTTTAACCAAGTTGAGATTAATAGTAATGGTTTTCTTCAAGACTTCCTTCGCGCTCGTCAAAATGGTTTCCTTTCTCTAGCAAGAACTGGTGTTTTCAACCCAGCATTTAGTGCCTCAATCCCAGGGAGCCAACAATTAACTGTATTTCCTAGACTAGCAGGTGGTGGTTTACTTAATAATGCTACTATTCGCGGCCTAATTTTAAGCGGCGAACCAGGAAGTTTAGCCCAAGTCTATTTTACAAACAGACTTGGCGGTTCTGTTCAACTTACTCCTAATCCAAATATTTTTGTAGCTGACGTACTCTTAAATGGGTCTAGCTCAGATTACAATTCATTGCAAATAGAAGGGCGTCGTCGTATTTCAAAAGGCTTAGTACTTCAAGCAAATTATACTTTTAGTAAGACATTAACTGATGCTCAAGGTACAGGCCAAACCCGTTTTGAACCACTACTTGACAATGCTCAACCTAAACTAGAACGCTCTCGTGCTACCTTTGATGTAACCCACTCATTCAAAACAAACTTCTTATATGAGTTGCCTTTTGGTGAAGGCCCTGGCAAATTATTCAGCCCTTCAAACAAAATCTTACAAAAATTAGTTTCTGGCTTCCAGCTTTCATCAATTATTGCAGTTCAAACTGGCCCACCTCTCTCTATCTTCTCTGGTCGTGGAACACTAAATCGTGGTGGGCGTTCAGCAGTCAATACAGTTGATACAAGTCTTTCAAGGGATCAAATTAAAGATCTATTTGGCACTTTTGTATTGCCTGATGGAAGAATATTCTTTATTGATCCAAAAGTAGTCGGCACAGATGGACGAGGAGTTGCTCCAGATGGCCAAGCTCCTTTTGCTGGTCAAGCATTCTTTAATCCTCAACCAGGAACAGTTGGTAGTTTAGGCCGTTTTGAATTTAATGGCCCTACTGCTTACAATATTGATTTTCGTATCACCAAAAAGACAAAAGTTACTGAACAAGTAGGGTTTGAATTCTCTGCTGACTTCATTAATGCCTTTAACAATACGGTTTTCTTTGTTGGCGATCTAAATGTTAATAGCACAACTTTTGGTAGAATTAATCAGACTTTAACCGCTCCTCGTGTTATCCAAATAGGTGGTAAAATTATCTTCTAAAGTCTTTTGTTAAAAAGATTTAATTATGAAAACTAGTAAGATGCTTGCTGTAAAAAGTAAGCATCTTATTGTTTTTTAAGTATCAAAAAATCTAGTCTTTATTTACCAACCAAAAAACTTTTACCAATGTCCAAATGCCTACAGCAACAAAACCTACACCAGCAATTATTGAAAGATGTTTCTCACTTAAATATTTAGAGATTAAACCTCCAGCTAAAACCCCTATAGCTGAAGTAGTTATCAAAGCTAATGCTGAGCCAAGAAAAACACTAGAGCGACTAACATTTTGCCCTGAAGCAAATAGCATTGTAGCAAGCTGAGTTTTATCACCTAACTCAGCAATAAATACTGTTATAAATACTGTAAACAAGATTTTATAATCCATTTAGTTTTCCTTAAAAAATATTTTGATTAATAATTATTTTGATATATTTTACTAAACTATTTTTAATATTTACTATTCTTGATATTTACTATTCTTGCAATTATTTAACTAGCAAAGTATTATGAATTAAAGTTAACAAATTTTTTCAGGCTATATCATATGCAAGGTTCACTTTCATCTCTTCCACTCCCAGAAATACTGCGGGTTATCTACAATGAACGGCGTAGTGGTGAACTAGTAGTAAGACGTTCTACAGAGAGTGCTAATATAGAAAAGCATGTTTATTTTGAGCGCGGGCAAGTAGTTTTTGCCTCTAGTAGCCAACCAGAAGACCGCATAGGTGAAACCTTAGTACGTTACAATAAATTAAGCCGGGAACAGCTAAATCAGGTCTTTAGTCAATTACCCTCTGGACAGCGATTAGGAAAAGCTTTGGTTGATTCAGGTATTTTAAGCGACCGAGAGCTTGTTAACTATGTTACTTTACAGTTTATTGATATTATTTATTCAATATTTACTTGGAAAGATGGCACTTATCAATTTACTAACGGCGAAAATAATGCCCCTGATGAATTAAAACTAAAATTTTCTACCCCAACAATAATACTAGAAGGAATGCGTAGGGTTAATGATTTTGAGTTAGTTAGACGAGGTATTGGTTCAGCAGCCAAACTACTACATACTACAACAGCAGGACGCTCTAAAATTCAGGCTATTGCTTTTAATCCATTAGAATTAAATTTAATGAATATGGCCAAAGAATCAATAGACCTGCTAAGAGTACTGGTACAGTGCAAAGAACGCCCTGAAAAGGTATTACAGTCTATTTATGGGTTATTAGTTATAGGAATGATAGAACAAATAGACGAACCCCAAGCTCAAACAGTTAGTCAGTTAGAAGCTACGCAACAACCCACTCTATTGTTTTCTGGCACAGATGTCACCACAACAGATGTGGAAACAATGAGAAATAGAATAGTTTCGCGTGACCCAAGAGTCATTTTAGGGGTACAAACACAAAATAATATTAATGAGGTCTATGATGTGTATTTGAAGCTGGCAACAAAGTTTCATCCAGATAAATTTGCTAATGCTCCTAAACAACTAAAAGCTGAATTAGAACTGATTTTTAATGCTATTAACGATAGTTATAACTTTATTCGCACTGCACCTATTACACCTCCTACTCCAGCTATTATGGCACCACCAACCCCTACACAAATGCCTAATTATGGCGGCTTAAGCTCAGGGTATATGCCTATGCAACAACCTTTGCAACCATTACAGCCTTTGCAACAACCTTTACAAACTCCTGCTATGCCACTGCCTAATACTAGGCTGCAAACAGGTACAGTTAGGAATCCTTGGCAAACAGGTGCAGTCCCACAAGTCCAAGTTCCTCCAATAGGCGGTTATGCTACTCCTCAACAGGGAGGGTATTATCCACAAGCATCTAACCCTTCAATAAATCCTTTAGCCCAATTACAAGCGACTAAACGTAGCTCTATAACTCGTGCTGTGTCAGATGAAATAGAATATAAAGGAGAAAAAAATCCTTTTTCTGCACTACAGAAAAAAAACCTTGATGTAAATCAAGCCATTAGTGAGCTTTTAGACTACTTTGACGATCGTCGTGCACCACTTTTTACCTCAGATGCTCTATCTAAATTGTTACGTACTAAACCCCCTACTCATATTAACCAAAAAGAACTAGTAGAAACTATTATTAACTGGGCACGTAATAAGACGGCTGTAATGGGTTGGCCAATCGCTATAATTCTACTACGAGTAATTACCTTAATTAGACAAGCTGAAACTTCTCAGTTGATAGAAGATTTTGATGGTGCAGTTTTTTATCCTGGGTTTATCCAAGAATTAACAAATTATTGCACTCCTCCAGAAGTCGAAGAATTTATGCGTGGATTAAGTAGTTTATAACAGAATTTGATCATCATAGATTTTCCTTTGTAATCTATTGATTCTATAGAATCTTAATGCCTTGTAAAGGCATCTGAGAGCAGCCCATTGATTTATCTATGGGCACATAATTTAGATCTTAGGATAAGTAACATGCAAGAAAAAACACCTATTCCAAAAGCAAAATCACGAAAAACCCAAGTATTAAAAATCTTTTTAATGCTGTTTCTTTTATTCACTACTTGGGTTTTAGTAGATATTTTTGGCCCCTGGTCTGTTAACTTACGTAAATTTGATCCTGTGGTAATTGCTCAACTTGAAACAAAAATGTGGCGTGCCTATTACGATAAAAAGGCAGTACATCTTTATTGGCTATTAGTAGAAATGTTAAGAACACAAAATAAATTACCCTTCTGGCAAGCTAATCTAAATGCTTATCGTGCAGCTAAAGCAGCATTTGTTTTCAAAAAAGGCCAAAACCGTTCTGATTATGAACAAGCAACCCCTTATCTAGTAGACTATTTTAATACCTTAAACACAATAGGTAATTTACAAGGTGACGCAAACACAATAGCTAAATCAGAGTTGGAATGGTGGATAGTTCACCGTGAGCGCAAAGCCTATGGAGAAGAGGCTTTAGTAAATGCTATTGCAACAACAACAGGTCAATTTTATGGTATTGATCCTAATTTAGTAAAAAATTACGCTAGTGCTCGTACAGTAGCAATGATACAAAGAGATAATAAACAAGAAGCAGGTAAAGTTACAGAAGAAGACTGGCAGAATATTGAACAAAAATTAATAGAAGCTTATACTAGTCTAGCTAAAGAGCTTAATCAACCATAATCAAAACCTATTTCATTTCCTCAATAGATTTTACTAATAACCTAGCTCTTTCAGCAATGCCTGCATAATTATCGTTATTAATATCACCTAATCTAAAAACACTGCCTCCAATACCAACAGCAAAAGACCCTGCTTGCAAAAAATCTGCTACATTACTAACTGTAATACCACTAGCAGGAAGTAACCGGACTTCTGGCATAGAATCTTTTAGTGAGCGGATATATGGTACGCCTCCAAAAGCATAAGCAGGAAAGACTTTAATTAATGGAACACCAAAATCCCAAGCAGACATAATTTCTGTTGGGGTAGCCGCACCAGCAATAGGAAAAATTTTTTTGCTGATAGAAAATTCTATAATGCTAGCACTAGTATGAGGAGAAGAAATAAATTGCGCACCACCTTTTATAGCTCTATCAGCACCATCTATTGAAATTACCCCCCCTGCCCCAACACGAATTGCATCGCCATACTTGCGACGCAAGTCAGAAATTACTCTTACTGCTCCTGGTGTCCCTAGCGAGACTTCAATAAGCTTAATGCCTCCAATAATAGCAGCTTCAGCCGCTTTAAGAGCGGTTTCTGCTGAATCTGTTCTAACCAAAGCAAAAACCTTATGGTGCTCAATAATGCTTAATATCGAAAAATCTATCATATATTTTTAGGTAGAAGTGGGCCTTACAATACCATTCTTTAGAATTAGCTTTCCTTTGTCATTTATCATTAACTACGTAAAATCACTCTAGCTGGTGCACCATCTGCATCTTTTATTTTCAGGGGTAGACATATCATTTCATAATCGCCTGCTTCGACTTCAACTAAATTTAACCCCTCGACAATAATAATTCCATTACCAAGTAATGTTTTATGTGTTTGATAAGTAGTTGAACCATACTGCTCAATAGAAAGATAATCTATTCCTACTAGTTTAATACCTGCTTCTACCAAGACTTCTGCGGCATCAGGGGTAAGATAAACATAGTCTTCTACAAACCTATTAGCACTCCATAAATAAGAGTTACGTGTCTTAAAAACGAGCCTCACAAGATCATTTAAGTTTATTTCTTTAAGCACTAATTTATCAATACGTGCAGATGTCGTTTCTACTACATGTGTTCGTCCAAGCAATAGGTTAAGTGGTATTTGATCTACTTTAATACCTGACTCAATAAAATGATATGGTGGATCTATATGTGTGCCAGTATGAGAACCTAGAGAAATAGAACTAACATTACACGCAGAACCTTTTGCAATACTTTCTCTTAACTCAATTTTAACATTAGGATCGCCTGGATAAACTGGCATTTCAGGGCTAATTGGCACTGAAACGTCATAAATTTTCATTAGTACCTCTTTCTAGTACCCTATTTTTACTCAACTACTTGGCATTGAGAAAGCAGTTTACCAGCCTTTCCCATTAAAAAACCAGCAGTAGTGGTATAATACTCATACATTGAAGAGTTTAAGTATTAAGGTTGCAATTGCTTTACCAAATGGTAAAGCAATTGTGCAAGCAGAAATTTTTGTTGTTATTTTTTTAAATGGTTACAATTAAAGGACTATTTAAAAAGCCCTGTTTCTAGTTTAATTAGTAAGGGTTTAATTTAGGCATGAGCAAGCATGTGTTTACGTTCATGCTTAACACAGGCTTTATTTAAGGATTGATCTACTCTTTCATTTACTTCTTTTTCTGATGACATTGAAACAATTGCTAATTCGCTAACTACTAAAAAACGTGCTCTTTCTAGCATACGTTTTTCCCGAAACGAAAGTGGTTTAGCTTTACTAAGATAAGTTAAGTTTTTAAGAATTTCTGCGACAGAAAAAATATCACCTGTGCGCATCTTGTCAGAAAAATCTTTGAAGCGATCTTTCCAGTCTGAAGGAGGCTCAGAAAAGTTATCCCCTAGCATTTTTAACAAATGCTCGCATTCATTTTTTGGAATAGGTTCACGTAAACCTACTTGTTTAGCATTATTAATTGGCACCATTACAACAGAATTAGTAGCGGAAAGGCGTAAGTGATAAAAAGAATTATCACTACCTTCAATACGTTTAGTAGTAATGTCTTCAATGGTAGCAACCCCATGATTAGGATAAACCACCTTTTCGCCAACGTTAAAAAATGACACAAAACACCTCCCCTAAGAAATTAATATAGTTACAATAATATATGTTCAAGTTAGAAATCACATTTTTAAGCTTTAAAATATTTTCGCAGGCTCTTTAATCATTAGAATTCTATTAAGATTATGATAAAAAAGATTATGATAAAAAGAATTGTTTATTTAAGGTGAAAACTTACAGAGGAAATTTTATCACTCTATTTAGTATAGCGTCAAGGAGTTACTGAATTATCCCCATTATGAACAGATAAAAGGCTAAGGGACTTATGTTAATGGACTACTAAGCTTGTTAAGTTTTATCAAGTTAGCTAATATCAGCCTCACTAATCTTCTGATCTAGGAGCAGTGCCAATAATGCCCATAGTAGATATTTCTCCTCTAGACAAAAGCGAATTAATTGCTAATCGTAGATGGTTACACCAAAACCCAGAACTAAAATTCCAAGAACATAAAAGTTCTAAATTTATCGCAGAAAAACTAGTTGGTCTTGGCTATCAAGTACAAACGAACATTGCACAAACAGGCGTAGTAGCAGTAATTGACACTAATCGTCCTGGCCCCACATTGATGTTAAGAGCGGATATGGATGCTTTACCAGTAAAAGAAGAAAATTCTACAGATTATATTTCTAATAATACTGGAGTAATGCACGCTTGTGGACATGATGGGCATATGGCAATGCTGCTTACTGCTGCCAAAGAGTTAGCACAAATGGTTCCTCAACTTTCTGGCATACTTAAACTTGTCTTTCAACCAGGAGAAGAAGGTGGTAATGGGGCTTTAAGAATGATTGAACAAGGGGTGTTAGAGTCGCCCAAAGTAGATGCAGCATTTGGAATACATCTTTGGAATGGCTTACCAGTAGGGCAAGTTGGTGTGATTAATGGCCCAGTAATGGCTTCTGTAGATGAGTTTTATATTACAGTAAAAGGACGTGGTGGTCATGGTGCTATGCCACATCAGACAGTGGACGCAATCCTAGCTGCTTGCCAAATCGTTACTGCTCTTCAAACTATTGTTTCACGTAATGTTAACCCCTTGGATTCTGCTGTAGTAACTATTGGTAGTTTTCATGCTGGAGAAGCTTTTAATGTTATTGCTGAGCAGGCTTATTTACGTGGCACAGTGCGAACTTTTAGTCGTGAACTTTATGACCAAATTCCTAATATCTTTCATAGAGTTGTTACTAACATAGCAGCAGCACTAGGAGCAGAATGTAATATTGAATATGAGCGACTAGGGCCACCAACAATCAATGACCCTGTAATGGCAGATTTTGTTCGCCAAATTGCCTCTGAAGTAGTAGGAACAGAAAACATTATTTCTGATGATCGTGCTCGCACTATGGCAGGTGAAGATATGGCTTATTTTTTAGACAAAGTCCCTGGTTGTTTCTTTTTTGTTGGTTCTCAAAATGAATCTCGCGGGTTAATACATCCTCACCATAGCCCATTTTTTGATTTTGATGAAGAAGCCTTGCCTATTGGGGTAGAAATCCTTAAACGTATTACTGCTAAATTTCTGAAAAATGGAGGAAAATAAGCATGAAAAGTAAAGTTCCTGGCATTATTGCAATAGTTATTGCATTAGGGTTAATAGCTACAGGTATTATTGTTAAACGTACATTAAATATGCCTCAGTATTTGATAATTTTTCATACTCTAGGAGGCTTACTACTAGTAACAGGTATTAGCCTACTTTTCCTTAGTCGTCAAGGTAAAGAATAGTCAAAAATCTTCTAGTGATTATAAAACAAAAATAGTTTAGAGAAATATTAACTACTTTCTCTAAACTATTTTGTTCTAACACTTAGCTACAAAAGAGCTATTATTTACCAAGTTTAACGAACACCTGTTGGTGCGTTAAATTGACCTGTGCCAAGACCTGGTGCGCCAACTATAACAGTGGCACCATTACCCACAGCAGGTTTACGTTGAACACGGTTATTTAGTGTGTCACCAATAAAGACATTACCACCAAAGGACATTGTTACGCCTTCAACACCATTTACACTACCTATAGCAGTACCAGGAGACATAAAGGTCGACCAGCCACCAACAACACCAGTAGTGTTTACTTGGATACGGTTATTTCCTGTATCAGCAATATAAACATTATTATTGGAATCAACAAAAATACCGCGAGGAGCATTTACAAAACCTACAGCAACACCACCAGTTGCACCAGCAAAAATTGTCCACCCACCTGTTAGGCCAGTGGTATTTACTTGGATACGATTGTTTCCTGTATCAGCAACATAAACTTTACCACTTAGGTCAACAGTAACACCTCGTGGTTGAATAAACTGACCAGACCCAGCACCACCAGTTGCTCCAGCAAAAATTGAAGTAGTTACAGTAGCAGTACTTGCAGTATTAACAACTAAAATACGATTGTTCAGAGTATCAGCAATGTAGAGCTTATCATTTGGTTCGTCATAGTAGAGACCTGTGGGTTGATTTACAGCATTAGGAGCAGTTCCAGGCCCAACAATCACTGTCCAAGAAGTACCACCATCGGTAGAGCGTTGAATACGATTATTCCCCGTATCAGAAACAAATACCTTTGTATTATCGCCACTAGAAGTTACACCACGAGGAGCATTAAACCTACCAGGAGTAGTACCAGCACCAAATCCTACAGTTGTCCAGCTTACGCCTTCGTTATCTGTACGTTGAATTCTATTATTTAGAGTATCAGCAGCAAATATTGAAGCATGCTCTTGAGCAAATGTAGGAGCGGGATCACAAATAAACCCAGCACTTGAAACATTTAAGGTGTAAGTTGTATTAAGACCACCATTAGCATTTACTTCATGTACAACTACAGTGAACCTTTGTCCAGCAGCTACATTAAAAGAGAAACTAGTAGTTGTACCACTAACACCTGCATCAGCCAAGTAGTTAACACTAGGTGTAGCAGGAACAAACCCATTGTTATTGTAAGAAAGCTGGAACAGCGTGGTACTTGGTTGGGTTAATGTTGCTGTATAGCAAATGGTTGAAGCTGATGTATTAGTAAAGACATAAGAATCATATCGACGAATCACAGTTGCATCATTTAATCCAGGATTGGCCTTTGGTACAGCACAAGTAGAAGCTACAGTATTACGCAGTAAACGACCTGTTTGTGTACCTGTAGTTGTTGTAAAACCAGTTCCAGGTGTAGGTGCAGTAGCATCTAAAACTGTTGTAATACTAGTAGTGTTTACTACAGGCTTACCAGTTTGAACACTAAAGTTAAATATTACTGGGCTAGTCCCCCCGCCAAAACTCACAGTCAACCTAAAGTTTAGGTTAGCACTACAAACAACAGTGTT
>CAZHXL010000081.1:16477-17109 GCA_964536575.1 uncultured Clostridia bacterium
CGTAACTACAAAGTTGTTGGTAGCAGTGCTAGTAGCAGCAATATTTCCATAGTTAATAGTTGGATTACTTATTGTTACACCAGCAACAGGAGTAGTTAGAGCTAAAGTAGCTGACACATTTGTAGCAGTAGTTGTAGTGGGGTTATTTAGAGTAATAGCCAGGTTACCCCTTTCACCTGGTTCAATAAATCCATTATTGTTCCTAGGCACACTCTCAGTGGCAACAACACCTCCAAAGGTTATAGTTGATTGACCTTGAAGGGCTTGCACTGCTGCAAAAGCATCAAGAATACCAAAACCAGCATTGTTATCACGCCCAGCACCTTCAATATCTATTGCAGATAATGTCAAGATAGAGCGAATTTGAGTAGTAGTTAGACTTGGATTAGCTGATTTAACTAGTGCAGCAATCGCACCAGCGTGTGGAGCGGCAGCAGAGGTGCCAAAGAATGGGTTTAAGCCTCCTGTCAATGTAGTAGAAACACCATCAGCAGCAGTAATATCTGGTTTGTTACGTACATTTCCACCATTAGTAGCAAATAGTAAGTTACCAGAAGTAATGGCTGTACCATTAGCATTATAAAACATTCGACGTGGGCCATCAGAGCTAAATGTTTCTAACAAATTAGCAG
>CAZHXL010000081.1:17119-22630 GCA_964536575.1 uncultured Clostridia bacterium
ATGGATTTGGGAAAGGGCCAGTTACGCCAGCAGACGCAGGGCCAGTAGGAGTAGCAGCACAACTAAAAGCATTAACTGCACTGTTATGACCTTTGGTTTGACCTTGAGTAGCAATCATTAACCGACCACGATTAGTATTAAGGTGTAACGCACGCGGAGCAGCAGCATTTGATTTGAAAATTACTACTCTATCCCCAGCAAATGGTGCTCCACCACTGATTTCAAAAGGATCTTGAGTACCATTTTGTACACTAGTACCTATATCAAATAGAGTAGTTAGAGTTGAGTTAAAAATAAAAAAATCATAATCACTATTAGAAGCACCTAATGGATCTGACCAGAAAAGCGTATAGAATGAACCTGCTGTAACAGGAACAGGATTAGCATTAGTTGGCGCAGGGCCACTAGGAGTAAAATTATTAACTGTGCCATTAGGTAAGTTAGGCAGTGTTCCAGCACTAACAAAGTCACCTTCCCAAACGCCTGAAGTACCTTTTCTTAAACTACCAGCATTACCAGCAGAAGAAAAATAGAGCGCGCCATTTGCTGTAACTGTATTAACAGCTTGAGCAATTGGGCCATCTTGGAATGGTGATTCATTAAAGTAAAAAACATCATCAATGATAATGTCACAACCTGCTGTGCGTAGTGCTTGAATATTAGCAGCAAAGCTTGCTACACCACCAAAAGCCGTTGCATAAAAGAGTTGTGCGCCAGGTGCAATGTCATGAACAATTTGAAGCATTGCCCTACCTTCATCAGTTCCACTAGCTAAGTCTTGTAGCACTGTTACAGGAGTAGTATTGCCATTTGGATTACCTGCACCAGGTAAATTACCTGTTAGAACATCATTATTAGCTCCACCTAGAGCATTAAAAGTGTCAGAAAGTACACCTATTTTTATTCCCGCGCCTGTTGTACTAAACGTAGTACGAGCAAGAGCAGCACGGTGAGTAGTATCGCCCTGGGAATTAACAGTACCTGTTTGTGGATTGATTTTAGGTTTTTTATTTTTGTCTAAAGAGGAAAGCAATAGTGGTAGGTTTTCACGAACATTTGCTTCCCTAGTTGCAAAACCTGGTTGATAGCCAGTGACAACTGGGCCAACTAAACTAGAATTACTAACATTATCTACTCGCTCAAGTTGACCTTCTATTGCTGGTTGAATATATAGAACTTCTGGCAAACTTGCCATACTTTCTATATTATCCATTGGCATTCTAAGCCGTATGCTTAATGCATTTGGATCGTCATACACTACTTTTGCACCATATTGGGCTAGTATTTGTTGGAATTTATCATCTGTTGTAGTTACTTTTAGATCAAGTAGCACACCACTCTTATCAACATTCAATTTCACAGGGCGTAGTGTATTTATACCATCAACAAATGTTTGGCCACGATTTTCTTTAACTACACGAATTAGTCGTGATTCCATTTTTCTTTGTTGTGGAGTACGTGAATTTTTTTCTGCTATTACAGCAGCTATTTGTTGTTGAGCCGTTTGAGGTAAAGAACCTGCATCGGCTAAGACTTGTGGTTGATCTTGAGCTTTATTAACAGTACTAGTACTTGGTGAGTTTGCTTGTACTAAGGTACTATTAAATAATTGGTTACTTGTTAAAAAAAGCAAACTTAAACAGATCACTATAAATAATACATAAAATAGTGGCTGAGTTACTTTGCTAGTAGTTTTCCTAGAAGCGTTTCGCTGGTTGCTATTATTCATATATTTCCTTAAAACTTTATCTCCTAATAGAAGCCAAGAAAAGTTTTGTCTAAATCAATGTGGTTATAACCTGTAT
The DNA here is from genome assembly GCA_964536575.1 of uncultured Clostridia bacterium. Lineage (GTDB taxonomy): Bacteria > Acidobacteriota > Blastocatellia > Chloracidobacteriales > JADJPF01 > JADJPF01. Next base: position 18,925 of record CAZHXL010000081.1, read on the forward strand.
TAATAAGCACTCTAGGAAACTCAAAACAGACATTATTTTTCTTGTCTTCTATAAGTTAATTTTCGTTCTGACTTAAAAGTGTAGGGCTTTACTTATTCCTAAAAACTAGTTAGTTTTAGGAATACTTTATGTTAAGGGTTAATTTAAGGTTTATCAAAACCTATAGCGAGTTAAACGGTTCTTCTCATAACTTTAAGAAATTAAGCATAACAATTTACTGTTATATTACCAAACAAACTAAGATACTAAAAACCTAAAGTCTCACTACAATCGTAAATTTAATTACTCAAAATTAATTCTTGGAAATCTTGCTAACTAAATAAAGCAGTTTACAGTCATAGGATAGTTTCCAGCATTAAGATACCAAAAGGCAATAACCCTTCTGGCTACTGGAGTTTTACTGTAAGACCATCTGCTCTATTTAATTTAAAAAAAGCTATAAACCGCTTTGTTTGTTTATTTTCTAGATTGATTCGTTTGTATAATTTCTTGTATTTCTTAATAATGTTGTCTTCTGACTTACGAGCAAAAATAAATGATATTCCAGATGTCATGTTAAAAGTCTTAAAGGGAAATATTCTAGTAAATAGTAAAAGCTCTGGAGTTGCACTTTGACTAAAACCAATGTCAGTCAATTCTATTTTGCCCTTAACATAAAAAAGGTCATCTATGATTAAGGTGTTTTTTTCTTTTGAGATAGAGTCTATTTTGAACAAAGTAGTATATGATGAACAAGCGGCTTCTAATATTTCTTTTTCTACCTCATTTTCCCCCCCTATGGTATCTCTATACTTTTCAACAGCAGTTTTGCCATCTTCTCTATATTCATTAATGGCAAAGTCCATTAGATAACTCATCTCATTTTCTGATTCAAAGACGAGGGTTCTTTCTCCTTGAACTAGCCCTAACATTTTTCCTGAATTCCCTAAAGCATTTTTGCCTAGAATTTCTGGCACTTTAATACCAATTAGAGTTTTTGCTATTTCTCTATAATATATATATTGTTCTATAGGTTGCATATAAGTTTTATTTTCGAATGGTTTTAAGATGTATTAGAAAATTAAGAGTAGATAACTTTTTCCTACAATATCTATATTTCTTCTCACTTAATAAAATGTCCAATTCAATTTTCTTTTTGGAGCAACTTACCAAGAAAACTAGGTATTCCTGCGGTCTCATCACCTAATAGTGCGTTTAGCCCTCTTTTAGCAACAGGGTTTTGTGGCTCAATTCTTAATGCTTCACGAAATTCTCCTTCCGCACGCCGCGCCAATCCTACTTTGGTATAGAGTTGTGCCAGACCTAAATGTGCCATTACATTAACTTGTTCAATATCTAGTACTTGTCTAAATTGTTCTTCTGCTTCCCTTTGCCAGCGTTGATTATTAGACAACACATGCCCTAACAGTAAACGATAACGTGTTTGCCTAGGAGAGAGCCTAACTGCTTCACGTAAGCATTTTACCGCTCCACCAATATTTTTACACTGAAAATAATTACGCCCATCAACAAAAAGCCGTTCAGCTTGCTCTTGTTCATCAATAACTGTTGGAGAATTTATAAGTAATGGTGTTGTACCATTTTCTTCTATTCCTTCTATTTCTTCTATTTCTTCTAAACTATCTATTATCTCCTCTGTAAATAAATCTCCTAGATCTGTGGCTGAGTCTGCTTCGCTAACCATATGAGCATATTCTGACATAGTTTCGGTTTTTGATATTGGTAGGTAGTTCTCTTGATCAGCAATTATGCTTGTTGGAGCAACAAATTGCTCATTTTCTGACATCAACAATGGTTCTGTTGCACCTCGGTAACTAGTATCACTCTCAGAAAGTAATGGCATAGATAAAACAGACATTTCATCTAAAGCATCTATTAAAGCTTCTGTTTCTGATGTATTAACCAATCCTTTAGTAGAAGTAGTAGAGTCCATAACTTCTAAAGACTGTGTAAATGCAGGCGCGTCTAGTACCGTTTGTTTTAATTTATTTTCCAACGGTAAAACAGCTAGGTTATACCCTGTTTTTGGCGTCTTCAGCTCACTAGACATTTGAGAAACTATTTGAGGGACATTTATTTCCTCTAAAGCAATATCTTCTATAGTATTAGTGATTAGTCCTTCAGATAGTGTTTCTTCAAAGCTTGGCAAAGCTTCAGTAGTTTCAGAGATTACTATTGTTTCTATAGCAGAAACTACAGTAGATGAAGGTGGAATATTAGCAACCCTATTGCTTACACCTCGCTTTGGCATTGGAGGGGTTAGAGGCATTCCTTCTATCGGGTGTGGAGCAGTATTACGAGCAATTGACCCTGTAACTCCTGTGGGAATTGGCATTGCTGTTGTTTCACAAACTAAGATACTTCGCCCATGATCATATAAGCTAGTAAGGTGAGTAAAAACTTCATCTATTTCTGCCCTAATTTCTTTGCTAGCAGTTAAATGACGATCTGGATGAAATTCTCTAGCTAATTTATAGTAGGAATTTTGCAGGTCTTCCAACTGACTATTTGTAGAAAGACTAAATAATTGATATATGTCTCCGTCTTTCATACGGGCTTTAACTAAATCAATACGCCGTCGTAGTGCCATTTCATCAACTTTATGCGCTCCAGTTGGCCTAGCTAAAACTACAGGCACAGCCTCACCTAATCCAAGTGTTTGACGAACAACTTTTTCAGGAACTTCCATTTTACCGCTTTCTTGGGAAAGTTCTGCGGGGGCAAAACGCTCTAAAACTCCTGCCGAAAGCAAGCCATATAAAGAGCGTAGTACTGTTTCTGATGGAGATTTTATCTTTACTAGTAGCTTAATTAGGCTCATCGGCTCTTTAATAACTTCTATAATCTGTCGCTCTAAAGGTCTTAGAGAAAGAGTCTGTAATCTTAATAGCGGATTAGTACAAGGGCCAACCAATCTATTTAAGTCCCCTAACCCTCGTTCAATTACATCCATGTCACTAGTACGACGAACTCCTTCTAGGATAATACTGGCAGTAGAAAGTTCTAGTTTTAAGTCTTCAGAAATCGTTTTGTCCACTTCATAAAATTCATAATGTCCAGTTGTCCAGTTAAATATTGAATAAATAATATCCAAAATCTGAAAGGTTACATTAGCAATTAAGTCACGCTCAGAAATTATCTTTAAGTCAACTAAAATCTTACCAAATCGCTTACCACGTCCCATTTGTGCTTGGGTTTGATCAAACTGTTCTTGAGTGATTGTACTATGCCTTAACATACTCTCGCCTATACGGTCTTCCCGCCGATTACTAGAAGCAAAAATCATTGCCCCTAACTCAAAAAACACCTCTTTGCGGGTATGGTCTTGCGTTAATCGCAAACATCCTGATCTACGTTCTAAATAAAGCTGTCTCAATACATCAGGTAAGCAATCTTGGCTTAGTTCTCCCCGCATAGCTAAATTTTCTCCCTTTTGAAATAATTGGTGTTCGGTAAATAGGCTTTTGTGCGCGAGTCACTCACAGATATACTAAGCCTGCATTCTAAATTTTTCGCGCTAAATAAAGCAAGCACTTAGTAACTCTTTTTAGGACATACTTTTATGAAAGTTGTTATTGATCGTATTGAAGGCGATCTAGCAGTAATGCTAATTTCAGATAATGAAGAAATTAGCTTAGATATTCCTATAAACTACTTACCTTTAGGAGCAAAAGCAGGCGATTATTTTGATATAACTTTTACTCCT
>CAZHXL010000082.1:0-1341 GCA_964536575.1 uncultured Clostridia bacterium
TGAAAAACCTATTATAAAACTAGTTTGGTCTGATGAAAGTTAGATTATTTCCACTTTTGGATTAATACAAGTTTTAGGCATTAAAGCTGGCCAATAAGCAACAATTTCCTCAACTTTTGGTCGTCCACCAGCAAAACCTGTTACTGTAGGAGGGCCTGTTAAAACTAGTGGAGCAAGCTCTTTAGTAAAACGCTCTACTGCTGCTTTATTAGCACTACGAACCCCTACACGCATTTGAACTTCAGCAATTTCTGCACTAGGCTCACCAGAAAGTCCTAGACCGTGACAAGCGTCTACACCAACAAACTCTGTTAAAGTCTCATCAAAGCTTAAACCTAAGCCCTCTAACCTAGCTCTAAGGATACGATCGCCTGCTTTTGCTTTTTGATAAGCATCTGGCCAAGCATAAACTAGTGATCCTACAGCCTTATAACCAAACTGATAGCTAATAGAAACTTTATAAAACTCTGTAGCAGGACGGCCTTTAATACCAAAAAACTTTACTCTATCACTTCCTAAGTCTTCCAAATGAATAGTGGTAAAGTCTGCTACACAATCAGGAGTAATATAGCTAACAGGATCTCCCATTTCATAAACAAGTTGTTCTTTAACTACAGCCGTAGTTATGCGTCCGCCTGTATTGTCATGTTTAGTAATAACAAATGTGCCATCTTCGCTAGCTTCAATAATTGGATAACCAACATTGGCTAAATCTGGAATGTTTTCCCAATCTACTTGGCAATTCCCTCCAGAGGCTTGCGCGCCACACTCAATAGAATGTCCTGCAATTGTTCCTGCTGCTAGTTTATCCCAATCATCTTCTGCCCATCCAAATTCATAAATCATTGGTGCAAGTGTCAAACCTGTGTCAGTGCAGCGACCTGTAATAATAACTTGCGCCCCCTGTTTTAAGGCATCAACAATTGGCCAAGCACCAAAATAAACATTGGCACTTTGAATTTGAGGACGCACAGTAGAAAGGGTTTCGTCACTGTCCATATTACGTAGCTCAACCCCTGTAGCAAGTAATTCATCGAGTGACTCCATAATATCATCGCCAGCAACAATACCTATTTTGACTTTATTGCCTAAACCTAGTTTGTTAGCTACTGCTACGATAGCCTCAGCACAGCCACGAGGATTAACTCCACCTGCATTAGCAATTACTTTAATATTACGTTCTAAACATTCTGGTAGAATCCGTTCCATTAAAGGCACAAAATCCCGGGCATAACCTGACTTAGGATCTCTAGCACGTTGTTTTTGCATAATTGACATAGTGATTTCTGCTAGGTAATCTAATACTAGGTAGTCAATTTGCCCGCCTTCTACTTGACGTAC
>CAZHXL010000082.1:1351-16303 GCA_964536575.1 uncultured Clostridia bacterium
AAAACCTTGACCATTTGCGATCCTGATAGTTTTCATTCTTGTTTACCTTTACATTTTATTTCTATCCCTATTTAATTATTTCCCAGTAAATTCTGCTTTACGTTTTTCTAGGAAAGCTTTTACCCCTTCTTCTTTGTCTGCACTAGAAAAACAAAGAGCAAATAGGTCTATTTCTTGGTCTAAGCCTTCGCGTAAATTCATACGTGAAGCATTTTTGACAGACTCCTTGCCCATACGTAAAGCCACAGGGCTTTTTTCTGCAATCTTATTAGCCATTGCTAAAGTAAATTGCTCTAATTCTGCGAAAGGAACCACATGGTTAACTAGGCCAAGTGCTTTTGCTTCTGTAGCATCAATCATATCGCCAGTTAAAACCATCTCCATAGATTTACCTTCCCCAACTAAGCGAGTCAGACGCTGTGTACCACCACCACCAGGAATAATGCCTAGGTTAATTTCCGGTTGGCCAAATTTGGCGTTATCAGATGCAATTCTAATATCACAACTTAAAGCTGCTTCACAACCACCACCTAAGCAAAAGCCATTAATCATAGCAATAACAGGTTTAGGAAATTCTGAAAAAGCATCAAACATACGTGTAGCCCGCATAACATTGCGTTGGTCTAGTGCTGTACGACCTTCAAACTCACTAATATCAGCACCAGCAATAAAAGCTTTTTCGCCTGTGCCAGTAAAAATCACTACTCGAACCTCATCATTTTTCCCTAGCTCTCCTAGTGCTTGGAGGATTTCTTCACGAGTAGGAATATTTAGTGCATTAAGCTTTTTAGGACGATTAACACGGATAAACCCAATACGGCCTTGAATTTCTAAAATAATATTTTCGTACATTAAACTTTCTCCCTAAAATTAAAAGGTTTATTTCTAATTTAAATAATTTGAAAACTTTTGCATTCAATTACCATTTATAAAAGCCTTCGCCAGATTTTTTGCCTAACTTACCTTCTGCAACTTTTTGGCGTAGGATTTCTGGAGCGCGAAAAACTTCGCTCCCCAAGGTAGAATATAGATAATCAGCAATATTTAAGCGTACATCCAAGCCTACTAAATCTGTTAGTTTTAGTGGCCCCATTGGATGGTTATAACCAAGTTCCATAGCCTTATCAATATCAGCAGGGCTAGCAACTTCTTGTTCTAGCATTCGCATTGCTTCAAGTCCTAGTGTAATACCTAAACGACTAGAAGCAAAACCTGGGCTATCTTTAACTAGTATTGGCTCTTTACCTAGTCGACGACTAACTTCTAAAACAGTTTGTATAGTTTCCTGAGAAGTTTCTGTAGTATGAACAATCTCTAAGAGTTTCATGATATGAACAGGGTTAAAAAAATGCATACCTAAAACTAGTTGAGGGCGTTTAGTAGCGACAGCAATTTCACTAATGCTTAAAGAAGAGGTATTAGTGGCAAGAATTGAATCTGGTGAAGAGAACTCGTCTAATTTAGCAAAAATAGTACGTTTTAGTTCTAGTAATTCTGGTACTGCTTCAATTACTAAATTGGCTGGTTTTGCAGCCTCAGACAAATCAATAGTAGTTTTTATTTTAGCTAAAGCTTGATCGCGTGCTTCACTTGTTACTTTACTCTTTTCTACACCTTTATCTAGGTTACTTTTAATACTAGAAAACCCTCGTATAACAAACTCTTCTTTAATGTCATATAAATAGACTTGATAGCCTGCCATAGCAGCAACTTGAGCAATACCATGGCCCATAGTTCCTGCTCCTAATACACTAATAACTTCGATCATAACTATCCTTTATATTGGTTAAATATTAAATTTTGCGGAATAAAGTGCTTCTAGATAGGGATCACAAATACGACTAGTTTTTACCACACTAATTGCTGCTTCCATATCATATCCAAGATAACTATATAAATAGCCAATGGCCACTGTAGGAGAACGATTAATTCCAGCCGTGCAATGTAAGTAAATAATATGTCCGTTGCGAGCAAATTCATCTACAGTGTTGGCACATTCTGGCAATTTGTCTCTTAGATCCTCTAACTGAAAATCCTGTATTGGCTTACGCATTACTTCTATATTCTGTTTTTCATAGTATTGTTGAATTTTTGTCCAATCGACTTGATACCATTCAAAATCATCATCTGTTTGCAGATTAATTACTGCTGTTACGCCTACTTCACGAATTAATCTTTCTACATCATCAAAAGTTTTTGGGACAGTGCCAACATAAAGATTAGGAAGAATTCTATTAAAGTGAATTGCCATTAATTAATTACCTACTAATTACCTATTTAAATTTGGGGTCACGACGTGTAAGAAAAGCGTCTATGCCTTCCCTAGCATCCTCAGATTGAAAACACTGTGTTTGTGCCTTAGTTTCATAATCTAGTGCTTCAGCTAAACTATATTCAACTCCTTGATAAATAGCGCGTTTGGCTAGTGCTAAAGCTTGTTTAGGACGAGACACTAGTTTTTGTAGTAGTTCTTTGGTTTTTACTCGTAAATCATTATCTGACACAACCTGGTTGATTAACCCTATCTGATAAGCTGTTTGAGCATCAATCACATCACCTGTAAACATCATCTCGCAAGCGCGGGCAGTACCAATTAAGCGAGGAAGAAGAAATGTTCCGCCCCAATCAGGATGAAGCCCTATTTTGATAAAAGCTTGACTAAAACGTGCTGAACTAGAAGCAATACGAATATCGCTAGCCAAAGCTAAGTTTAGTCCTGCACCTGCGGCAACCCCATTAATCATTGCTACTACAGGCTTTTCAATTGAACGAAGTTTGGTAACAATTTGGCGACCACTTTCTAAGAGTTTTTCAAAAGCAGCCAAGTTATTATCTGCTTGAAGGTTTGCCATATAACCTATATCACCGCCAGCACAAAAACCTTTTCCTGCTCCAGTAATACAAATTGCTCTAACACTTTCGTCTTCGCTTGCCTCAGTTAAAGCAGCAAAGATTTCCTCTCGCGCTGCACCAACCAAAGCATTTAGCTTATCTGGTCGATTAAGTGTTAGCCACAAAACAGCGTCTTCTTTTACTAAAGTGATATTTTCATACATAAACTTTAAAAGCTAATCCTTAAGCAATTAGCCCCAGAGGGGCTTTTTATAGTAGCCCAGTCCTTTAGGGCTGGGGCTTTAGGGCTGGGAACTGAAAGTTATTATTTTCCTTGAAAAACCGCTTTACGCTTTCCTGTAAAAGCTGACAAGCCTTCTTTTGCATCACTGCTAGTAAAAAGTTCTTGTTGGAGTTCGCGTTCTAGGGCTAATCCTTCGTGAAAGCCCATTTCTAAGCCTGATTGAACTGCTCGTTTAATATGACCAATTGCTTTAATAGCAGAATTAGGAGCGGTAAAGTTTGCAGCATATTCTAGGACTTTTTCAAAGAAGTTTTCATAAGCCCAAACTTCATTAACTAAACCAAATGAGACAGCTTGATCAAAATCTAAGGTACGCCCTGAGATCATTAGCTCAATAGCCTTAGATTTACCTACCAATCGTGCTAATCTTTGAGTCCCTCCAGTACCAGGAAGTACTCCTAGGTTTACTTCTGGAAGTCCTATTTTTCCTGCTCCACGTCGAGCAATACGAATATCTGCTGCTAATGCGACCTCTAGCCCACCACCAACACAATGTCCATTTAATGCTGCTATAACGAGTTTTGGTGTTTGCTCTAAACGATTTAATGTCTCATTAGCATGTAAACAAAAATAATACTTAAACTCTGGGGTTGCTTCGGTAAGCATTTTTATATCTGCCCCAGCACAAAAGAATTTTTCTCCTGCTCCCCTTAGTAATATTACATGTGCATTAGAATCCATGCGTGCTTGTAAAATAGCTTCATCTAGTTGCAACATCATTGCATAACTATAAGTATTTGCAGGAGGATCATTAATTTGGATAATAGCAATATTATTTTCAACAGAGTATTGTATTAGACGAGGGTCTGTTTTACTTTTTGCCATAAAATCTCCAGCTAGTAGTTAGGATTTCTCTAATATGTAGGTAAGAAGAGGGTAGCCTAGCTTAGCCAAATGCCATTGTCAACTGACCTAAGCAAGATCTAAACTACTTGTTTATTTGCGCTTAGCAGATTGATTAAATACCCTTAAGTTGATTAAAAACTTTCAAGTAAAGTGAAGGATAACTATGCTAAAACTCTTTAATACCTTAACGCGTCGTCAGGAAGAATTTCATCCCCAGGAAGATAACCTAGTCAAAATGTATAGCTGTGGCCCTACTGTTTATGATTTTGCGCATATAGGGAATTTTCGATATTTTTTGTTTGTTGATGTGTTATGTCGGTACTTAAAATATAAAGGCTACAAATTGTTTAACATAATGAATATCACAGACATTGATGATAGAACCATAAAACGTTCCAATGAAAGAGGCATAGCACTTCAAGAACATACCAAAGAGTTTACAGAAAAGTTTCTCGAAGACCTTGACTTACTTAAAGTAGAGCGACCAGAAAAAATTGTTGCTGCAACTGATCATATCAATGAAATGATAGAGTTAATAGAACGACTTGACAAAAATGGATTAACTTATGTCAATGAAGGTTCGGTTTATTACCGAATCTCCTCTTTTGCTGATTATGGTAAATTATCTGGAGCTAAGCTATCAGGAAATATTGCTGGTAAAAGAATTAGTGTTGATGACTATGACAAAGAAGACGCTCGTGATTTTGTGCTTTGGAAAGCGGCTAAAGAAGGCGAACCTTCTTGGGATACAGTTTATGGCAAAGGTAGACCAGGTTGGCATATTGAATGTTCTGCTATGGCAATGTGCTATTTAGGGGAAAGCTTTGATATTCATTGTGGTGGAGTAGACCTAATTTTTCCTCATCATGAAAATGAACTGGCTCAAACTGAAGGAGCTACAGGAAAGTTATTTGTAAAACATTGGATACATTGCGAACACTTGATGATAGATGGGCAAAAAATGTCCAAACGAGAAAACCGCTTTTTTACCATCAGAGATTTAACCAAACAAGATTTTACTCCTTTAGGTATAAGGTATTCTCTAATTTCTGTTCCATATCGTAAACAGCTTAACTTTACCCTAGATGGTTTGCGCGGCGATGAAACTCGTGTAAAAAAACTACAAGACTTTCTACGTAGATTGCACAAATCAAAATGTCAAGCTGGCTCATCACCAGAGGTTAGTTATGCAATTAAGAAAGCAAAAGAGTCTTTTGAGGAAGCAATGGATGATGACCTCAACACTTCATCAGCACTAGCAGCAGTAGCAATTTTGGAAAGTGAAATCAATAAAGCTATTTCAACAGAAAACTTCTTAGCAGACGATAAGCTAGCTGCCTTAGACTTTTTTAATAAAGTAGAAGAAGTCTTAGGTATTTTTGGTAGCTATAAAGAAGAAATTCTAGATGTTGAGATTCAAAATCTTATTGAAGAAAGACTAGCGGCAAGGAAAAGTAAAAACTTTGCTCGCTCTGATGAGATACGTAAGTATTTAGCTGAACAAGGAATTGTTTTACAAGACACCAAAGACGGCACAGACTGGCGACGTGGTTAAGAAAAACAATTGTCGTTGCCGTGTGTCTGCCTTGCGGCAGATTGTTATTGTGATGTATATTTTTGGTCTATTTGTTAATTAAATTAACTAACATAAACTAAGAAAATGTTTCCTATAACAATAACATTTTTCTTATAGTTGCTAACAAAAAGTGCAATCTCACAATATTTTTAGGAGGTCGTAATGAGCGACAACGATACAAGCTCTAAACTTAGTTATTTTCTCGTCGGCGCAGGGGTAGGAGCAATTGTTGCACTACTTTTTGCTCCTAAAGCAGGAAAAGAACTACGCGAAGATATTTCTGGCGCAACTAAACGTAGTATCGACTACGCCAATGATCGCGCTAAGGCTGTTAGTCACAAAGCTTCTAATGTTTATAGTACTAGCCGAGAAAAAGCAAATGAGCTTTATGGACTTAGCAGGGAAAAAACTTCTCATATAGTTGAAGCTGGTCGCAGTGTTATTTCTGATCAAAAACATCGTGTAGCGGCTGCTATTGAAGCTGGTAAACGCGCTTATCAGGACAAAAAAGCCCAAGCTGCTGCTGAAGCAGAAGAAGCTGGAGCTTTAGTCGAATCAAGTGAACAAAGTTAGCTTAACCCGTCTTAAGAACAGAGGTCAGCGCAGTGAGCCTAGAGTGGATTCTTATTTTTACTATTTCTATCTTTACTATAGTTCTGCTAGTTGCAGTGCTTAAGCTTTTTATTGTTTCTCAACAACTAATGGCACGAGCAACTACACTACAAAGTAAGCTAGAAGAAAATCTAAGACGGATACAAAACCGTACTGAACCACTACTAGAAGATGCACACCAAAAAATGCAGCTTCTGCAAACTCGTGGTGAGCCAATTTTAGAAGAAACACAAAAGCTGATTTTGGCTGCTCGTCCAGCAATGGAGCAAATTAATGAGTTGTTAACCCTAGCTAAACCAATTATGAAAGAAGCCTACGTTGCTACCCAACTAGCCAAGGAAACTGCCCTTTTAGCTAAAGAAACCACTCAAAATATTAAGATAGAATCTGAGAGTTGTCTGGCAGCAATCAAAACTACTACTTTAGAGCTAGCCAAGATTACTATAGAAGAAGCAGAAAATGTTCGTGCGCTTGTCAGTTCTGTAAGAGAAAGAGCTGATTTACAAGTACAAAAAGTAGATCAACTAGTAAGCCGCACAACAAATAGGTTAGATCACACCGCAGAAGTGGTTCAAACAGGGGTTCTTACACCCGTTAGTGAAATAGCGGCGGTACTAGCTGGAGTACAAAGTTTCCTGCATGTATTGTTTGCTCAGGAACGCAAACAAATTGATGAAGCCTATCAAGACGAAGAGATGTTCATTTAATCGCAGGCAAAGGTGTGCCTGCCGTCAAAGCACCTGATAACGCCTGAGCGTTACTTCAGGTGCTTTTGTATTTTTGTAGAAAGAGGATTAAAAATAATGTCAACACAAGCTCCTAGTGACCTAAAATCAACTGTAAACCTGCCTGATAATAGTTTTCCCCAAAAAGGCAACTTAGTACAGGCTGAACCTGCACGCTTACAAAAATGGCTTAGTAACAATCTTTACCAACAAATAAGAAATGCTCGCGCTGGTAAAACTATCTATAACCTACACGACGGGCCGCCCTATGCTAATGGGAAAATTCATATGGGAACGGCACTAAACAAAATTCTAAAAGATTTTGTGGTTAAATCTCGTTCTATGATGGGTTATGACACGCCTTATATTCCTGGTTATGATTGTCACGGTTTACCTATTGAAAAAAAGGTTGAAGAAGAATTAGAAAAAGCTAAGCTAAAGAAACAAGATCTTTCTGCTCTAGAGATTCGCAAGCGTTGCCGCGCTTTTGCTGAGCGTCATATTGCAGATATGAATAATGATTTTTCTCGTTTAGGAGTACTAGGTGAATGGGAAAACCCTTATCAAACAATGAACTATCAATATGAGGCTGATACACTTCGCGCTTTAGGTAATTTTATTCGCCAAGGTAGCGTTTATCGTGGTTTCAAGCCTGTACATTGGTGTATCAATTGTCAAACTGCTCTAGCAGAAGCTGAAGTTACTCGCAAAAAACACATTAGCCCTTCTGTTTATGTAAAGTTCCCTCTAAAAAGCGACCCTAGCCAAATAGATGCACAGCTTGCAGGCAAGAAAGTAAGTGTAATTATTTGGACTACTACGCCTTGGACCCTACCAGCTAACTTAGGTATTTCTTTTAGTGCTAGCTTTGATTATAGTGCGGTAGAGGTTGATGGCGAAGTTTATATAGTTGCAAGCGATATGTTAAAAGTGGTAAGTGAAAAAATTGCTTGGCAAGACCCTAAAGTAATTGCTCAGTTTAAGGGAGCAAAGCTAGACCGCTTATCGGCTCAACATCCTTTTATTAATCGAGAATCGCTTTTTATGCTTGGTGATCACGTCACACTTGAGGCTGGTACAGGCTGTGTTCATACGGCTCCAGGCCATGGTCACGATGACTATATTATTGGTAAACAGTATGGTTTAGAAGTCTATTGTCCCGTTGATAGCCGTGGAAAATTTAAGTCCGAGGTAGAACGCTTTGGAGAAAAACAGGTTTTTGCTGCTAATAAAGAGATTATTGAATTACTAAAAGAGCTAAATATTTTACTTAAGCATGAAGACTATGAGCATGAATATCCGCATTGTTGGCGATGTAGTAAGCCTGTGATTTTCCGTGCTACACCACAATGGTTTATCTCTATGGATAAAACGGACTTACGAGGACGTGCATTAAAAGCTATTCGTGAAATCAAATGGAAGCCTACTTGGGGTGATGAGCGAATGCACAATATGTTTGCAGATAGAATTGATTGGTGTATTTCCCGCCAGCGAACTTGGGGAGTACCAATAGCAGCACTTTATTGTAAAGACTGTGACACAGAACTTATTTCAGCAGATTTAATTGACCATGTAGCAGACATTTTTGAAAAAGAAAGTGCTGATGCTTGGTATGCTCGGCCTGTAGAGGAATTAGTGCCACAAGGAACAAAATGTTCTAAGTGTGAAAGTACTAATTTTAGAAAAGAAATGGATATTATGGATGTCTGGCTAGATTCTGGTGTAAGCTGGATGACAATGGAAAGACGTGGCTATCAAGTGCCTGTTGACCTTTATCTAGAAGGCTCAGACCAATATCGTGGTTGGTTTAATAGCTCACTGGTTTGCTGCTTAGAAATGAAAGGTGTTTCTCCTTATAAAACCTGTATTACTCATGGTTATGTTCTAGATAAAGAAAAAGAAAAAATGTCTAAATCTGTAGGCAATGTTATGGAACCAGGAAAGATAATGCAGCAACACGGTGCAGATATATTGCGACTTTGGGCCTCAAGTATTGATTATACTGAGGATATGAGCATTTCTGACGAAATACTTAAGCGTGTTTCAGAAAGCTATCGCAAGATTAGAAATATTGCTAAATATGCATTAGGAAACCTAGCTGGTTTTTCTCCTACGACTGACACAGTAGCCTTTAAGGATATGATGGAGATTGACCGTTGGGCTGTATCTGTCAGCCAAGAGCTAATCAAAAAAGTTCGTAAAGCTTATGAGGAATATGAATTCCACGTTGCTTATAGAGAAATACTTGGTTTTTGCTCTTTAGAGTTATCTTCACTTTATTTTGATATCTTAAAAGATCGTCTTTACACCTATCCACCAAAATCTTTTGAGCGACGTTCGGCGCAGTCTGCAATCTATATTATTATCAAGACATTAACTCTACTTTCTGCACCACTAACAGCCTTTACCGCAGATGAGATTTGGGACTTTTTACCTAAAGAAGGTGATGAAGCCTCATCCGTCCATATCGCAGAATTCCCTAGTTATAATAGTTCTTTAGTAGAAGCTGATTTGTTAACACGTTGGGAAAGGTTATTTGCTGTTCGAGATCGAGTTAAAAAAGCTCTTGAGGAAGGCGGTTTTGGCGGTGGTTCATCACTAAAAGCTAAAGTGTCGCTTTATACTAAAGGCGAAGAGCTAGAATTCTTACAAGGTTATCAGTCACAGTTACACTTTATTTTTATTACTTCTCAAACAGAAGTAATTGCTGATGAGTCAGCCACAGAGCTAAAAGTCAAGGTTGAAGCGGCTAGCGGGCAAAAATGTGAGCGTTGTTGGCATTTTACAGACAACACAGCAGCAAACCCTCGCTATCCAACAGTGTGTAGTCGTTGCGCCAATAACATTATTGCTGGTTGGCCAAACCAATAAAAACTTGATATTTCAGAGAAACTCTCAGTATGTTAAAGACGTACTGAGAGGGAATCTTAAATCTTAACCTTAAATCTTAAAAATTGTGGAGGCACCTTGAATCAAATATTAAGGTTTTTGCCTTTGTCTCTACTAGTTGTCTTACTAGATCAGACAACAAAATATTGGGCTTATAATAATTTACGTTTTAAGCCTGATGTACATGTAATTAATAGTTTTTTTAAGCTAAGTTATGCTGAAAACCCTGGTATAGCCTTTGGTGTACTTTCTGACACTGGTGGAAATCTAAAAGTTTGGCTACTATCTGGGGTTTCGTTTATTGCTATTAGTTTAGTTACATATTTTATTTTTAATGCTCCTCCGACTAAAAAATTGTTATTAATAGCATTAGCACTTATTTTAGGAGGCATTATTGGTAACTTAACAGATCGTTTACACTTACAAGTAGTAATAGATTTTCTTGAGCTATATGTAGGTAATTATCATTGGCCAACTTTTAATATAGCTGATATGGCAATATGCATTGGCGCAGGCTTGCTTAGTATTGATATACTGGCTGAAGCTAAGGAAGTAACGGCTGAAATAGACTCAGTAAAAGATTAAAGCATAAATTACAGCCCCAGAGGGGCTATTGATAATAGCCTAGTCCTTTAGGGCTGGGTCTTAAGAAGATAATAGTCAGTCCTTTAGGGCTGGGTCTTAAGAAAGGACTCTGGAGTGTTACCAGAACTTTTTCGTATTCCTGGTATTAATTTTACTGTAAACACTTATGGTGTATTACTAGCACTATCATTCTTAGCAGGTCTTTGGCTTGCGGCTACACTAGGAGCACGCGAAGGCTATGATAAAAATAAAATATATGATATTGGCCTTTATATGTTGCTAGGAGAGTTGGTTGGGTCAAAACTACTACTAATTATTGTTGAGTGGCAAAATTTTTTACAAAATCCTAGTTTAATTTTTCAACTAGATTTTATTCGTTCTGCTGGAGTCTTTTACGGTGGGTTTTTAGGTTCTTTAAGTGTAAGTTTTTTTATGACCAACCGTTATAAAATCCCTTGGTGGACTCTAGCTGATGTTTGTGCTCCAGGAATCGCACTAGGTCAGTTTACTGGCCGATTAGGATGTTTTTCTGCTGGTTGCTGTTGGGGAAAACCTACAGATTATTGGATAGGCGTTAAATTTACTGAACGAGCACATCAACTTACAGGCGTACCAATTGATGTTCATCTTCATCCAGTTCAACTATATGAATCATCAATAATGTTACTAGTAACGATTTTCTTGCTCTACATATTAAAAATACGTAAGTTTCGCGGGCAGGTTATATTAACATATTTATTTACCTATGCAATTGCACGCTTTAGTATAGAATTTTTCCGCGATGATCCTCGTGGTGGATTACTTGGGCTTTCTACTTCACAGTTAATTGCTGGTACAATTGCTCCAATAGCATTAACTGCTTTTATTTATAAATATTGGCAATGGAAAAAAGACCCTCAGCCAATAAATCTACATACAAAAGTTAGCTATCCTGAGCCAACAACAGAAAAGTAAATCTCAATTTTTTGGAGGAAATAAAATTACCCTAGAAACTACCCCTATAGAAATAACGACTTTAATAGCAATGGATGATGATGCAGGAAAACGCCTAGATCAATATTTAACAGTACAATTCCCCTCTTTTAGTCGTACACAACTACAACAACAAATTACTAATTCTGATGTCCTAGTAAACAGCAAACCCACTAAATCTAGTTATCGTATTCACACTGCCGATACAATAGAAATAGAGCTTCCACCTCCACTAGTTATTGAGCTAATCCCAGAACCAATTCCTTTAGATATTATTTATGAGAATGACGATCTGTTAGTGCTAAATAAACAAGCGGGTTTAGTGGTACATCCAGCAGCAGGAATTGTTACAGGAACGCTAGCCAATGGACTAGCGGCTTATTTAGAGCCGTCTAATTGTAGTGGCTCACCAATGAGACCAGGAATAGTGCATCGTCTAGACCGAGACACTTCAGGATTAATGGTAGTGGCTAAAAATCAATTTGCTTATAAACACCTAACAGAACAATTTGCTGAACGTAAAGTAAAAAAACAGTATTTAGCCCTAGTTTATGGTCAAATGAAAACTCCAAGTGGTGTGATTGATTTACCTATTGGACGACATACAAACCAACGCACTAAAATGGCTGTAATGACTAGGTCAGGTCGCCCAGCTTGGACTTCTTATAAAGCTAGCAAACAATGGTCAAATTTTTCTCTTTTAGAAGTAGAAATAAAAACAGGCCGTACACATCAAATTAGAGTTCACCTAGCACATATCAATCACCCTGTAGTAGGGGATGAAGTTTATGGCGCGGGTCGAATAAAAATGCTATACAAGAAAAAGCTAGAAACCTCTATTAAAGATCTAAACCGCCATTTTTTACACGCTGCAAAGTTAGCATTTATTCATCCTAGGACTGATGAGTGGTTAGATTTTTCTAGCCCACTACCACCAGAATTAGATCAATTCTTAGCCAATATTGAGGTTGACAGTTAGTATAAATTACTGTAATAATTTGTTTTAGAAAACATAAAATCTCATAATTATCCAAGTATTTTAACATAACTAACTTTTGCAACCTGTAACTAAGTCTGTAACATCAAAAGTCCTGAAAACATTGATTTCTATTTTGGTAAATTTATGAAAAAATTAATCTTATTAGCCATTTTTGTTACTTTTATATTTGTAAACACTGCTTTTAGTCAATCTAATGACACTGTTAATAGCAGAGAAGATGAGGATGCAGTACTTAAAATTACTACTATAAACATAAACTTACCTATTACTGTGTTTGATGATAAAGGTAAGTTTGTTCCTGACTTAAAAAAAGATAATTTCCAAGTATTTGAAAACAAAGAAGCTCAATCAATAATAGAATTTCATGCTCAAGCTAATTTACCACTAAATGTTGCTGTGCTTATGGATACTTCTACAAGTGTTCGTAATAAATTAGAATTTGAAAGAACAGCAATTAAGCAATTTTTAGCTTCGGTACTACGCACAGAAAAGGATCGTATTGCTTTTATTACTTTTGATTCTACTGTCCAAGTGCGCAATGATTTTACAGGGGATCTTTCGCAAGTAGCAAAAACGGTAGATGAAATTAAAGTTGCTACAGGCCAAACTAGCCTTTATGACGCTATTTATAAAGTCTGCCGTGAAGATATGCCTCGTACTACCTCGCGTAGACGTGTGCTAGTAATAGTTACCGACGGAGCAGATACTAATAGTACTCACAGATTAGCTCAAACCATTTCTATTGCCCAACGTACAGAAACAACAATCTACGCGCTTAGCACTAAAGGTGGATCAGTGTTTCGAGTAGAAGGCTCGCCTTATCTTAATACTGATGATCGAGAACTAAAAAAGCTTTGCCGAGATACAGGAGGAGAAGTGTTTTTCCCTGATAATATTGAAGCACTAACAAAAGCCTTCCGCCAAGTAACAGACTTCTTACGTAACCAATACGTAGTAGTTTATGAACCAAATAATACTAATGATGGCAAGTTCCGCCAAATAGAAGTCCGTATTATAGGACGCAAAAACCTATCAACTATTACCCGTCAAGGATATTTAGCCAAGTAACTTTTGTCTAGGAACTTACTGTTTTGTAAAAATTAATAACTCTTTAAAAATTCTTATGAAATAAAGCACTGTTCACCGCTAAGCTTAATTAGCACAGTCCTATTGACAAAGGATTTGCTATTAGGCTTAGCTTATAGTTTACAATCTTAAAAAATTAGAGTCTTAAAAAAACGTGAGCCGAGAAACTCCTAAAATTTACGATACTCCTTTATCTGAGCATGACTGTCAAGTTTTTCTAGACTTTTATACTAATTTTCTTGGTCAATCCCAAGATAATAACCTTAATCTACTAAAATCCTTAGCTTTAATGCGTCAAAATCGGCGTCGCTTGGTTATTCACAATGTAATGGCTGCTCATAAGTTAGCAGAACAAGTTTTTTCTAACCCTAGTGACAGAGAACAAATTCTTACTTACCCATCGATTTTAGAAAATATTTGGCAACAAGTCTTGGAATACAAAAGCAACTATACTGAAAATAATCTGCCCGTTGAACCTTTACAACAAATGGTCATTAATTATTTTTCACAAATAGACACTACTAATACACAGTTAAAAGAAGTATTAAAGAAAACCCAGTCCATTCAACCAAAAGATAAATTTAATCTTTCTATTGCTTTTGCTGGAACAGGAGAATTAAAACAACAAAAACGTGCCGAGTACCAATGGTTAATAGTGGCTTTAATCGATCAGCTTTTTCTTTGTATCTTACCAGCAAATGCTACAGACAGCACTATGGCTTTAGGGAAATTACGCAACTACTTAAATCAAATGTTTGGCACTGAAGCAAATAATACTTATATAGAGTTTTTTGTGTTGGGAGGAGGGTTATTAAAAAGAAACCTTCAGGTTGAGTTATCTGGTCGTAATCCTTTGTTTGAAGCTAATTTTGCTAATCCAGATTCAATGTATTCTCACCAAATTATAGTCGCCCATCATAATGCTAAATTTAATTTAGCCTATGAAATCTTAAGTGCTGAGTTTCCTATAGAAACATTTTTTTGGGAAACAATGGAATAATACTCAAGCATTTTTCTACTATTATCAAAATGCACCTTTAAGAATTACACCATTTATTCTTCACGAGAAGCCATTACCCTAATAGTTTTAGTTGAAATTAACATATCTGCTGGGAGCTTTTCGTCGCTAATTTGTCCTTTACCGATCATTTCAATCAAAAGCCGGTAAGCAGTAAAATTGCTGCAATCTGTTTTACCTAAGATTTCACACAGGGTCGCACCACCTAAAATCAAAGACCAAATTTGATTAGCAAAGCCTAAAGTTATTTCTTCAGACCATTGTAATTCTTCTACCAAAGGACGGAAGGCAGTAGTAAGATCTGGTAGTTTATTCTTAAAAGTTTCTAATTCATCCTGTAGTCTATGTGCCTCTAAAAGCAAGTTCATAGTAGGCATGCGAATAGGATCTGTTGATGCCATATCATCTGGCACTTCTTGTTGGACAAAAGTAAAGCTACCTGCTAGTGGCATTTGGAAGAGTTGATAAAAGCCTTCTTCACCACCGCGAGAACCAAGTTTGATGTAG
>CAZHXL010000082.1:16313-21586 GCA_964536575.1 uncultured Clostridia bacterium
CGTGCCTCACCTGCTTCAAAGTAAATTCTTGCAAAAGGCAATACTCCTATTACTCCACTACCTCCAATATCATTGTCCATTTTAGGATAAAGCATCAAAACGCCGCTTTCACGAAGTCCATTGAGGGTTTGGACAATAGTAGCTAAATCAAAATGTTGCAGGTCTCCTTGTAGATGACGTTTATTATGGCGCGATTGCAACTGACCTTCACTAGCAGCTAATTTATTACACAAAGCCATTGTAAATCTCAGTGCAAAATCTGGGATACTATGAATTAACTCTCTTAAAGCCTCTGCTCCTAGAGTAAAAATCTCTGCTGCTTCTTCTAATTTAGCTTCAGTACGATGCACACCACCAATTAAAGCTAATGATTCACCTAAAGATTCACCACTAGCTAAAAACCCTATAATAGTAAGTTTACTACTAGAATCACGTACAGCAGAAATCTCCACCAGTCCACTATAGATTACATAAAGAGTGCTACAAGTCTCTCCAGCACGGAAAAGATAGCTCCCCGCAGCCATATGCTTAATATCGCCTCGGCGGGTGATTTCATATAAAACTTCCCAAGGTAGGTCTTGAAATAGTGGGCAAGAAGAAAGGAATTCTGTTTCGTCTTTTGAAGAAATAAGGAAATTAACTTGTAATTCTAAACCATCAGGCCCAAAAGTAAGCATGTCCCCATTTTTTAATGGGATTTTCTTAATTCGCTCGCCATTAACAAAAGTACCATTACTACTATTTAGATCACAAAGAAAAAGCTGATTATCTTCACAACGTAATTCTGCATGTATACGTGAAGCAATTGAGTGTCGTCCAGTATTGTCATAAAGCGCGAAATCACAACTAGGTGCGCGTCCAACTTTTATCACTGGTTGGGTGAACTCTTTTGTACTGCCGGGATGTGTCCCATTGAGATACTTCAATTTTACGAACATATTGGCTTCTCCTCAGAAATACAGCAAGACAAGCGACGAAAGTAGTTGATAGAACGTACTTAAGTTTATTTTAGGGATATTTACCAGCAACTCAATATTTAGAGCTTAACTGCCCTATATTACTTAATATATAAAGCCTAGCCGAAAATTTTACACCAAATTAATTCAAGTTATTTTTAATTATTTTATTTTTATAAAGTTTTTCTCAATGGATTATAAGAAAAGCCAAAACCCGCATCATTATAATATAATGCTAAAAAAAATAATACCTATAAACTTAAGAAAAACTTGATCCAAACCATTAGCAATAATAAAAACAGCTTTTTGGGGTAACATATCTACCATTAATCTAGATCTTTAGAGCTAGGACAAAGCCCTAGGTTAATTTAGATTTATTCTATCGCAATTTTTGCGACAATTGCTTGTGTTGCTGTTTGTAAATCTTTAGGGGCAATTAATAGTTGTAATCCACGTTTCCCTGCACTAATACTAATTTTGTTGTAGTTTAGTGCCGAATCGTCTAAATATAAAGGGTATCGCTTTTTTGTTCCTAATGGAGATACTCCTCCACGAATATAGCCTGTAAGCTGTTGTATCTCCTTAACAGGAATTAAATCTACTCGTTTATCCCCAAGTATTTGCGCGAGAGCTTTCAAATTTAACTCGCTAGTTGCTGGAACACAAGCCATTAATACGGTGCCATGACTACTAAGGGTGACCAAGGTTTTAAAAACTTGCTCAGCAGGCCAACCAATTTTACTAGCCACAATACGAGCGTCTAACTCATCCTCATTAACTTCATAATCCTTTAGTTCATAAATAATCTTCATTTGATCTAAAATACGAGCAGCAATTGTTTTCATATTATTTTTAGAGTATTAAAGCTTAATATTACCCTCTGCATTTAGATTGTACTAAGTTACGGTCTTGGCATTTTTCTAGTGCGGTTTCTAAACTAACATGTCCCTCGTTTACTAATTTAATCAAAGCTTGATCCATTGTTTGCATTCCTTCTGCTGCACCAGCTTGCATATAAGAAGTAATTAGGTTTGTTTTACCCTCACGAATAATATTTGCTAAGGCGGGACTTCCTACTAGGATTTCTACTGAAGCTATTCTTGACTTATCATCTGCTGTACGTAGCAGTTGTTGAGCAACTACCCCGCGCAGCGCGTCAGAAAGCATAGCACGAATTTGTGGTTGTTCTTCTGGTGGGTAAACATCAATAATACGATCTACTGTTTTCATCGCACTATTAGTGTGCAGTGTGCCAAATACCAAAATACCAAAAGAAGAAAGCGTAAGAGCTAAAGAAATTGTCTCTAAATCTCTTAGTTCGCCTACTAACACAATATCTGGGTCTTGTCGTCCTGCTACTTTCAAAGCTACATTAAAGTTTTCTGTGTGATGTCCTACTTCTCGTTGAGTAACCAAGGCGCGTTTATTTTGATGAACAAATTCTATAGGGTCTTCAATAGAGAGAATATGTGCCTCACGATTTTCATTAATATAATTAATCATTGCAGCCAGAGTAGTAGATTTACCGCTTCCAGTAGGCCCTGTTACTAGTACCATGCCTGCTCGCATATCAGACAATTTTTTCAGTACAAAAGGCATATTTAGTTGTTCTAAAGTAAGTACTTTTTCTGGAATTAATCGAAAAACCGCCCCCATACCACGATGCTGAAAAAATATATTGGCACGAAATCTAGCAACTCCCTGTAGTTCATAAGCAAAATCTAGGTCTAAATGGTTTTCAATTTTCTCTCGTTGTTCTTGGTCAAGAATTTCATAAATCAATTCTTTACTATGTTTAGCACTTAGTACTGGAAAGGCTGTTGGTGCCAATTCTCCACGCACTCTTAGCATTGGAGGTCGCCCTATTACCATATGTAGGTCTGATGCCCCTTGTTTAAGAGTTTCTCGAAACAAATGATCTATTTGAGGCATTTTTTCTTCTCCAAATAAAAACTTCTACCCTCTTTTAATAGCCACTTCAAAGCCTTTTTTATCAAAAGCAAAGTCTAAGGCTTTTTGTGGTAGTACTTTACCAGACTGAACTAGTTCTAACAAAGCATCATCCATTCGCTTCATTCCCAAATGACGGCTAGTTTGTATTACGCTAGGAATTTGGAAGGTTTTCTTTTCTCTGATCAAATTAGCAATAGCTGTTGTGCCTAACATAATTTCTGTTGCTAAAGCCATACCACTTTCATCTGCCTTAGGTAAAAGGCGTTGTGAAATAACTGCTCGCAACGAGTCAGATAGCATTGCCCGAATTTGATTTTGTTGTGCAGGTGGAAAAGATTCTAAAATACGATCAACTGTCTGATGAGCACTAGAAGTCATTAATGTTCCCATTACCAAATGACCTGTCTCAGAGGCAGTAACTGCCAGTGAAATTGTTTCTAAATCACGCATTTCTCCCACTACAATTACATCAGGATCTTCACGTAATGCTGCTCTTAGGGCATTAGCAAAAGATTTTGTATGTCTACCTACTTCACGTTGATTTACAATTGCTTTTTTATCTATTGGGTGAACAAACTCTATTGGATCTTCTACGGTGAGAATATGCATAGCACGCTGACTATTAATTACATCTACTAGAGATGAAATAGTAGTAGATTTTCCTTGACCAGCAGCACCTGTAATTAAGATTAAGCCTTGGTGAAAATTGGCTAAGTCACGTACTAAAGAAGGAAGTCCTAAGGCTTCAGGGGGTAAAATTTCTGAAGCTACAACGTGAAAAGTTAAGTCTATTCCTCGATTTTGTCGCAAAACATTACCGCGAAATCGTCCAACTCCTATTGCTTCATAGCTAAAATCTAGATCGCCAGTTTTTTCAAAATGCTTATATTGTTCATCCGTAAGGATTTCTCTAACTAAAAACCTAGCTTTTTCTATTTCTATTTGTTCGCCTTCCACCCTAATTAATGAACCGAAGCGTCTTACGATTGGAGGTGCGCCTGTAGCAAGATGTAGGTCTGAGCCACGCATTTTTAAGGTACGTTCTAATAGTCTATCGACTTCTTGTCTAAAGCGTTGGCGATCACTAGGCCCAGCACTCATAGTACGAGCAAAAGTGTTAGTTCCTACCCCAGTAGTAGAAAATACACTAGGGTTTTGCTGAGACGGTGCAGGCAAAGGATTAATAAGCGTTGGTGTAACTGGAGTAGCAATAGCACCAAAAGATTGTGGTGTTGGTAAAGGAGCTAAAGGTTGCTGTGGATCAGGTGGACGTCCTTGTATTAAAGCTTTTTGTTGCGCATCAAGAAAAGCCGTACTATCTGAAATAGGTGTAAATCCTGTAAAGGGTAGTGGCTGCCCCATTGGTGTTAAAAGCTGTTGAGGAGGTATCGGTTGTGCCATAACTGGTTGTGCCATAACTGGTTGTGCCATTACTGGTTGCGCCATTACTGGTTGTGCCATTGGTGGTTTACCTGTAAATGCTTGTGTTGAAACTAATGCAGAGGTTAAGTCTCCTGAATTTCCACGGTTAGCCTTAAAAGCTTTATCCTTAAAAACAACTTTAATCCCATTAGATTCTTTTAATACAAAAATATTATATTCCCCAACTCCATCTAATCGATAGGTAAATTCTGTAGTAGGCTGTCCAACTAAAGCAACTTTTTTATCTTCTGGCATAATTGGAGCAATTAGTTTGAAAATATCATAGGGCGTAAGCTGTGTTTTTGTTAACTCCTTAGTATTGCCATTAATTACAATTAATGCTGTTTTCCCTGCTTCTAAAAGCACTTGTTCGGCATTAATTGCTTTAGCACTTTTTAGTATTTGCTCTACTGACATGGGAGTTCCCCTTTTGCTATCGCAAGTATCTTCTACGATAAGCTTTGTTAGTCAACTAATTAATAAATATAATAAATAGAGAAAATTATAGACTTAAGTGGTTTATGAAAATTACTTGGATTTTATCATATTCTAAACGCAAAATTTCATTAATGATCACTAGCTATTTATAGTTAATCCAGTCGCTCTTTTGAAAGATCCTTCCTTAGTTGATCTATAGTATGACAGTGCCACTCATCATCATTACGTATTGGGTAATCTTCCCTATAATGCCCTCCTCGACTTTCCTCACGGTAATGTGCAGCACGAGCAATCATTTGTGCTACTTCAAGACAGTTTCTACTTACAAGGTTAAGTGGTTGTTTTGCTAATTCTGCTAGCTGGGAAATAGCTGTTTCTAGTCTATTAGCACTCCTAATAATACCAACATAACGCCACATTATTTCACTTATTTGCAAACGAATATTTTTGTCTAGCTGGTAATTATCGCTAATTGAGTCCACAATTTCTTTTGGCTTAATTTTT
>CAZHXL010000082.1:21596-22626 GCA_964536575.1 uncultured Clostridia bacterium
AGCTTCGGCAGCGCGTGCGCCAAAAACCAGTCCTTCTAAAAGTGAGTTACTAGCTAATCGATTAGCTCCATGTACCCCTGTTGAGGCTACTTCCCCAGCAGCATAAAGTCCTACCAAAGATGTACGCCCAAATGAATCTGTACGTATTCCTCCCATAATGTAATGTGCTGCTGGACTAACTGGAATAGGATCTTTAGTAATATCATAGTTATACTTAAGACAAGTAAGAAAAATTTTAGGGAATCGTTCACGTAAGTAAGTTGATTTTAAGTGTGTTACGTCCAAATACACTTGATTTGAATGATTACGTCGAATTTCAGAAACAATGGCACGGCTAACAATATCTCTAGGAGCAAGTTCTTCTCGCTTGTCATACTTATCCATAAAGCGTTTACCATCGCTATTAATTAAATAACCGCCTTCGCCTCTCATAGCTTCAGAGAGTAAAAAATTTGGCGCGCCGTCTACATTTAATGCTGTAGGATGAAATTGCATAAATTCCATATCACACATCCTTGCTCCAGCCCTGTAAGCCATTCCCATCCCA
Organism: uncultured Clostridia bacterium; assembly: GCA_964536575.1. Lineage (GTDB taxonomy): Bacteria > Acidobacteriota > Blastocatellia > Chloracidobacteriales > JADJPF01 > JADJPF01. Next base: position 22,144 of record CAZHXL010000082.1, read on the forward strand.
TCACCAGTAGCCACTTCTGGGTTAGTAGTATGAGCATAAATTTGTCCTGCCCCACCAGTGGCTAACACTACGCTACGAGCATACAAGTAACAAAGCTCGTTACTTTCTATATCCAAATATTTAACCCCTACTACTTGATTTGCTTCCAAAATTAAATCAAGAGTAATTGCATGAGGTGTAATGGCTATTTGCGGAATAGTTTGGGCATGTGCAAGTAAACCGCGTACTATTTCTCGCCCTGTAGAATCTCCATGAGCGTGTAAAATACGGTGACGAGAATGTGCCGCTTCTTTGGTAAAAAGCAATTTCCCCTCTTGAGTATCAAAACTAGTTCCCCAATTAATTAATTCAGTAATATATTTTGGGCCTTCTTCAACAAGCACTCTCACAGCAGATTCATCACATAGCCCTGCACCTGCTTCAAGAGTATCTGTTAGGTGTAAATCTACCTGATCGTCATCACTAAGCACTACCGCCACACCA
>CAZHXL010000083.1:0-1251 GCA_964536575.1 uncultured Clostridia bacterium
CCAACAGGACTTTATTTGCTTGGCGGTAACAATATTTCCTTAGAAAATGGCGCGAACTTTGGTGCCACTATTAGACAAACTCAGTTAGGCTTTTCCTTCTTTGCCCCTCAAATAGGCAAGTGGAGATTATCTGGTGATGTACAATTAGATTTCTTTGGTGGTAACCCCCCTGTTTATAATGGTCGTGCCTTTAGCCCACTGAGACTTAGAATTGCTCGTGCCAGATTAGAATCAGAACGTTTTGCCTTTATTGTTGGCCAGGATGATCCTATTGTTTCACCACTTAACCCTACTTCAATAGCTCAGGTAGGATTTCCTGCCCTAGCTGAATCCGGTAATTTATGGTCTTGGACACCTCAAGCTAAGGTTGCATACCGTTTAGTTTCTCGTGAAAATGAACGTCTTATAATTGAAGGAGGCATTTTAGCCCCTTACAATGGACAAACAAACACAGAATTCCAGTTTGAAACTCGTCCAGACGCAGGCGAGCGTTCTCGTATGCCTGCTATTGAAACTAGAGTAAGTTATATACGCGGAGACTTGGACACTATTCCAACTAATGCCTATCTAGCCTTTGACCCACAACCTTTCCAAGTAGGAGTAGGGGTTCACTATGCACGACATTTAGCTGTACCACCTAGAGATAATATGCCTGGCACAACAATCAATTCTGTTGCTGTTACAGGAGACTATGTAATACCTATTACAAGTAAAATGACTTTAACTGGAGAAGTTTTCTGGGGACGTTCCCTAGGTGGTCTGGGTGGCGGTATTGTACAAGGAATTGTATTCCCATTCTATGGTAGTCGAGCAATTGGGGTTCGTAGTATTGGTGGCTGGTCACAACTTCAAATCCGGCCTAAGAATAATGTAGCCATTCATTTAGCTTATGGCTTAGATGATCCTTATAGTGAAGACTTAATAGATACCAGATTTGATTTGGCAGCAGGAGTTTCTCGTGCTGCTAATAGAACTTTCTCTGGTAATGTTCTTTACCGTTTCCGTTCAAACTTTATTATTTCTACTGAATATCGATTCATGCAGACTTACTTTAGTAATGATCAACAGAGTCCAACCAGACCAATTCCTATTATTGAACGTAATAAGGTAAATAACCATATTAATGTAGGATTTGCTTACTCTTTCTAAGTTATATCAAAATAGCAACTAAGGAGGATTGGCGATGAAACGCTTTAAACTAATAATAATATTAATAGTTCTGGTTTTTATGCCAGTCTTTTTTGTTAACTT
>CAZHXL010000083.1:1261-21825 GCA_964536575.1 uncultured Clostridia bacterium
CTTTGAGATTCTCACTATTAACCCTAAAGCAAAGGCACAAGTACAAAATACTACGCCCCCAACAATGCTAGCACTTACTCGATTAGGAGACCCTCTACCAGGCATTGATAGTAAAATACTAGGTCGTTTTCAAAGTGGTAAATTTGAATTTGAGCGTGACCATCTTATAGAAGAGGGTCTTGGCCCCACATTTAATGATTTTAGTTGTGTAGCTTGCCATGGGTTTCCCGTTACAGGCGGCTCTCTTGACGCTATTGATGATATAACTTTTCGGATTGGGCGAATAACCCGAGGTAAATATAATGATTTAGAGCGTCTTGGAGGGGAACCTTTATCTAGTAAAAAAGTAGTAGATGGATGTGAACCACAAATGGTGCCAGCTAAAGCACAATTTGTCTCTCCTCGTGCAGCACAACAACTCTTTGGATCTGGACTCATTGATGCTATTTCTGAAGCAATTATTTTGTCAAATGCTGACCCTGACGATACAGACAAAGACGGTATTAGTGGTCGCCCTAATATGGTTTTTAGCCCACGTTTTAACGAAATTAGGGTTGGTAGATTCGGATGGAAAGCTCATTGGCCTACCTTAATAGACTTTACAGGGGATGCTTACATAGTGGAAATAGGTATTTCTAGCCCTGATTTCCCTCGTAATCGTGTAACTAATGGGAAAAAATCTATATGTGATACTGCTAATGGCCCAGAGGACTTTGATGGCCGTGTTACAAACACTTTTTTTGATTTTATGACCCTACTTGCTCCACCGCCTCAAAATCAGCTAGACACTTCTGCCACAAATGGTAAAGCTATTTTTCATTCTATTGGTTGTGTTAAATGTCACATCCCTACATTACGAACAGCAAATCTTTCTGAACGACCAGATTTAATCACTCAAGTCTTGGCTAACCAAGAAGCTAATCTTTACTCTGATCTTTTACTACATGATATGGGAGATGAACTTAGGGATGGTATCCAAACAGGAATTGCTTTAGGAAGTGAGTGGCGCACTCAGCCTTTATGGGGGTTATCTAGTAAAAAATTCTTTTTACATGACGGTCGGACTACAGATGTTTCTAAAGCAATTTCTGCTCATGGCGGTGAAGCAGCAGCCTCTAGAGATAGGTTTTTGAAGCTTAAATCTACAACACAAAAAGATCTGATAAACTTCTTAAAATCTCTCTAACTATCATATAGTAAAATAACGCTTTAGCTTGAAATAGGAGATTTTATAGCAAAGAGTTTATAAACGGGTTGCTCAATCTATATCAGTTCTGATATATTCACCTGTGGCTATTAGGTTATTGCACTATAGCTGTTTTGGTTTGTTGCTTAATTTTTTTACTGCTCTATCCTAAGTAGTTAGTTAAATACTAATAGCAACATAAAGCCATCTTCTAGAATCAAAAGTATTTACAAAATCTAATGAGATAATAGATTAGCTGTTAGCTTGGGAAGATTTACTACCACTATTATTAGGTTTTATTAATAATTCATGAAATATTGTCCTAAATGCCAAAAATCCTTTCCAGATAGTGCTGAAGTTTGTCCTGATGATACCACCAAACTAGCTGATTTTGATGTAGGTGCGTTAATTGGGAAAACCGTAGATGGCAAATATGAAATACAAACTTTGCTTGGTTTAGGAGGTATGGGAGGGGTTTTTCGGGCTCGACATACTTTTATTAATAATGAAGTAGCTATTAAGCTAATCAATCCTAAACTAGCTTCACATGAAGAAATAGTAGAGCGTTTTCTACGTGAAGCCCGTGCTGCTGCCGCAATTGACCATCCTAATGCAGTCAAAGTAACAGATTTTGGTCGTGCTGATGGTATGCTTTATTTGGTAATGGAATATGTTCCTGGCTATAACTTAACTCAACTAATCCGTAAAAAAGGGACTCTTTCTGCTAGTACTACTGCCAATATAATGTCACAAATTTGTGCGGCACTTGATGATGCACATTCTAAAAAAATTATCCATCGCGATCTAAAGCCAGATAATGTAATGATTAAAGTAGATCGCAGTAAAAAACATATTGTTAAAGTCTTTGACTTTGGCATTGCTAAAATGATAATTGAGGGTAAACAAGACAATTCCATAACGCGAGCAGGAACAATTGTTGGTACTGTAAATTATATGTCTCCTGAACAATGTCGTGGAGAAGGAACTATAGACTTACGTTCAGATATTTATAGTTTAGGTGTAGTAGCTTTTGAAATGCTGACTGGGAGGCTGCCATTTACAGCTCCAACACCTACAGGGTTAGCTGTAAAACATATAGTTGAACCTCCTCCTTCACTATGTTCTATTATCCCTGAAATCCCTGAAAGTGTTGATAAAGTAGTGCTTCGAGCACTTAGTAAAGAACCCAGAGACCGTTATTCTAGTGCTGGAGAATTTGCAAATGAGTTATTACAGGCAGCACATAGTGAAGGATTATATGATCAAGATACAGAATTTCCAGCAGTAAGTGGGATCTCTACAGGTGATTATAATAAACCTCCTAAGACTATTGGTGCTAATGCAGTTAGTTCTACTCAGTTAAATACACAGGAAACCATTACACAAAAGCAAAACCCTGTCTGGCTTTATCCTTTACTAGGAATAGTACTATTAATATTTTTGGCAGGCGGCGGTTATTTTGCAGTAAATAAATTTTTCACCAAAGCACCAGCTCCCCCAGGTAGTCAAGAAAATGATAAAAGATTCACAGGAATGCTTCTAATTAAAGGTGGCTGGACAAAAATGGGTAGTGAGGATGGGCAAGAAGATGAACGGCCTATTCATGACGTTCAAATAGATTCATTTTATATGGATGTTACCCCTGTAACAAACTCCCAATTTCAACAATTTGTTAATGAAACAAAGCATATAACAGACGCTGAGAAAGCTAGTGAAGAATATGATTGGCAACGTTATGCTTCTTCAGATCGCGCAGATCACCCAGTAATTTGCATCTCCTGGAATGATGCTGTAGCTTATGCAAAGTGGGCAGATAAGCGTTTACCAACAGAAGCAGAGTGGGAATATGCTGCTCGCGGAGGATTGATAGGTGAGCGTTACCCTTGGGGTAAGGACGATGCACCAAAACATGCTAATTTTGGTAATTCTGATTTAGCAGGTGCGAGCTTAATAGAAGAAGTACCACTTCCAACTAAGCCAGTAAAAGCCTATCCACCAAACGGTTATGGGCTTTATGGTATGGCTGGAAATGTCTGGCAGTGGTGTAGTGATTGGCATGAAAAGACTTATTACTTTAATTCTCCTGAGACTAATCCTCAGGGTCCAACAAAAGGCAAAGCTAAAGTTTTACGCGGCGGGTCTTGGTACACAGATGTCAGTAAAATACGTGTTTCAGCACGTAATAGTGATACCTCTGATGGGAGGCAATATGATTTTGGGTTTAGATGTGCAAAAAGTAAATAAAAAAGTTTTTTTCAGTAGACTGTTAGTTTTAATGGTCTTATTAGTGACTTCTTTTTCTACTTTCCAAATTAGTTACTCGGCGGTGGTGGCAGCTAAAGTTGAAGCAACTATATCTTTAGTAAATTCTAAAAAGAACGATATTTCTAATATTGCTATATGGTTAGAGCCTGTTGGTAGCGCAGGACGTTTGCCCAAACAAACTATGCCCTACCCAACTATGCGTCAAAAAGGCAAAAAATTTATTCCTAAAGTCTTGTTTATTCCTAATGGATACTACGTTAGTTTCCCTAATGACGATCCATTTCCCCATAATGTTTTCTCGCCTTCGGAAGTTAAAAAGTTTGATTTAGGTCTTTATCAAGCAGGGGATAGCCGAGATCAGTTAATGAACCGTGTTGGTGTTGTACCAGTATATTGTAACATTCATCCACAAATGAAAGCTTTTGTTATTTCAGTAAAAACCTCCTATTATGGCTTAAGTAATGAAAATGGCAAAGTGGAAATAGATAATGTCCCTAATGGTAAATATACACTTAAAGTTTGGCATGAAAAAGCAACGGTAGAAACCCTAAATAAACTTTCTCGTGAAGTAAGTGTTACTGGGGCAGGAGTTAATTTGGGAAGTATCCAAGTAGATGAAGCTGGTTTTAGTAGTACTCAACATAAGAATAAAGATGGAAAAGATTATTCTCCTGGTCTATAAATAAGCTCTAATGAATAGATAGACATAAATAAGGCCGCAAATGTGGCCTTATTTACCTAGGAATTTTGGTTGGCGTTTTTCTACAAAAGCCCTAACACCTTCAGCAAAATCTGCTGTGCAAGAAGATTGCATTTGCATTTCTGCTTCTAATTCTAATTGTTCCGATAGAGAAGAAGTAAAACTAGAGTCTAAAAGTTTTTTCAGTCGCCCAATCGCTACTGTAGGTAGTTCTGCGGCTTGTTTAGCAAAAAACCCTGCGGTTGCATTTAATTCATCACCCTTTACTACTAAATTCACGATACCTAACTGTTGAGCTTTTTCTGCATCAATCAATTCCCCTGTCATCATTAATTCCATTGCTTTAGCTAAACCAACAATTCTAGGTAAAAAGAAAGTGCCCCCAAAGTCAGGAATTAGCCCTATTCTAATAAAAGCTTGACTAAATTTGGCTGCCTCTGCTGCTATACGCACATCACAAGCAAGTGCTAGGTTAAATCCTGCTCCTGCAGCAACTCCATTTACTGCTGCAATAATAGGCTTAGGTAGTTGTCTCATCAGTAAAATCAGTCTGTGATAGATATCTAAAGCCAAGCGAAATTTTGCTGGAGCGTCTTCACCTAATACTGTAGACATTTGTTTTACATCTCCGCCTGCTGAAAAAGCCCTACCAGTTGCAGTAAGTATTACTGCACGAATATTATCTTTAGTTGCTAAATCTTGAAAAACTTCTATCAATTCCGTTGCTAAATCAGTACTTAAAGCATTCATTGCTTCTGGGCGATTAAGCACAATTTTTGCGATATTTTCATCTACTTCAAATAATAATGTTTTATAAGACATTTTTTCTCCTAAGCCAATAATACTTAATTACAAAAAATCAGGTCAAAACAACCTATAAAATCAAAACTACAAAAATGATAATAAATTTTATTGTTTAAAACCCTTTAATTATGTCTCACATTTCTAAAAACTTCTTTAGGTACTAACTATAGATAAGCTTACTATTTCCATATCTTTCAAAGCTATTTTTAAGTAACGTCCATCTTTAAGAGGAACAAAATAACCATCTGCGCCCCCTCCTGGAGCAGTAGCATTAGGGTTAACTAACGTAGCTAGTGGACTAGGAAGTTGTGCCAGAATAAGGTCAAAATTTGGAATTTTTCTTTTCCCCATAACCAGTATTGATCCTGGAGGTAAGACAATAGGAAAAGCAAGTTCCTGTATTATTTTTTCTAAATCATCCATACAACTTTCTCCTAATCAATCTATTTTAGTAACTTCAGTAAGTGAGAAAGGAATAATTCCTTTCTCACTTACTAGTAAGCCACTATTTTACAATCACAACACCTGCCATACCTGGGCCTATAGAAGTACAGTTACCTGGTGCTCCATGAAAACGACAGAAATAATAGACTAACGTACCCGCTTTAGCATTAGCAGGGACAGAGAAGCTATATTTGTCACCTGAACGCATACCACTAGGAAATTGTGCATCAGAACTAAAAGTGAAATTATTAGAAGAATTACAGTTTGATCCTGTAACAGTATGAATACTATTACCTTTTTGTGACCAAGTTATCATTGTTCCTGCTGATACCATTAAAGTAGCAGGAGAAAAGAAGTTATCCATTACATTAACTTCTGCTGTAGCAGCAGCAGAGTTTTGCACTGTAGTACTAGCTTTACCAGACGCGCTAATAGTTAGAGATTTAACACTAGCAGTATTAGTAATTACACTGCCATTAGTAAGACCAGTGTTAACAGTAGCTTGAAAGCTAACACTACAACTGGCATTATTAGCATCCACAGTCCCTTTTTTCCAAATAACTTGCCCAGCAGATTCAGTTACTTTTAGACCACAGCTAGTAGTGGAACTGCCTGAGACTAAAGTCAAACCTTGAGGGATTTTATTTGTGATCTTTAATTTGCCAGCTGCTTTATCTCCACTGTTAGTAACTTTAACTGTATAAGTAATCTTGTCACCAGCACCTGCCATGTTTTTGTCTGCTTGAACATCTACATTTAGGCTGGCTGCATTTGGTTCAATAACGCCTATTTTGACTGAAGCAAGTGATTGAAAATTAGGACTATCTGCTTTAATCAAGGCTTGAGGATTAATTTCTTTACCTGTTTCGACATTAGCACGTACACGAGCACTAAACATTAAAGCAACCCACTCACTAGGCATAAGTTGATCAACTTTAACTCTTATTGTATTTTTTTGTGTATCAAAACTAGCAACAGGTTCAGTTGATCTAGCAAAATTACTTAAATGAGGGTGTATTGTATCAGGTAATAATTCTAGTTCTGCTGGTAATTGTTCAGAAGTAACAACATTTTCTGCTGGTAATTGTCCTTCATTAGTAACAATTACGTGCAACATTACTTCTTCCCCAGGTCGAGGGTTGCTTGGGCTAACCGTTTGAAAAGCTACTAGTTTAGCTGAGCGACCATTCACTAAATGCTTTACTTTAGTAGTACGATTTTCTACCCTATGCTCACTCAATTCTTTACTACTTACGTACATTTGCACGTCTATTAATTCATTATCCAAAGCATCTGTTTTTAAGCGTCCCATAAAAGAAACTGTTATAGAATGCCCTGGGGCTATGCTATTAATCTGCCAAACAGCAGAATTACTATCTGGATCAAAGCTACCTTCTGTAACATCAAGTACTTGCAAATTAGGGGTAATACTAGCACGTGCTTGTACATCATTAGCTTGTGCTTGCCCATTATTAGTTACTGTCAGGGAATAACTCTGTATTGCTCCTGGTTCTAGTTCTTTTTCAGGAAAAGCAAAAACCTCAGAATTAATGAAATTTGGGCTATGTTTACTAGCACTACTTAAAAAAGAACCGCCAGCAGCGATAGCCACAAAAAACATCAGGATTATAACATTACGTATACTTAGTATATTAAAAACTTTAGCCTTATATTTCTGCTCCATAATTTTACTCCTAAAAACATATTTAGATTAAAAACCCTATTTAGCTTAAGTACAAAGTTATTATTAAAATATCTTTGTATAAACCAACCAACAGACAATGAAACCGTAATTTTTGTTCGCAACTCCAATCAAACAGACTACTTAATACTAAGAGTAACGAAAACACTATTAGTATTTTCTAGAATGTAGAATTCAATTGGAAAAAGAATAACTGGGATTTTACTATTAATCTAGAGGATAGTCTAGCCAACAAAATTAGCTTTTTACGATTAACAAAAAATGCAACTTATCCAAACACAATAATTAAGGAAGGCTTTCCATCAACACTCTTAAAAGATTTCCACCCATTATTTTTCTTATTTCTTTTTCTGTCAAACCAGTTTCTAGTAAAGTATCTGTAATTTGAACAATTCCTGTAGTGTCAAAAGGTACTATGACTGCTCCGTCAAAATCTGAGCCTAGAGCAACATAATCAACGCCAACCAAATCAACAACATAGCGAATTGCTTTAACAATTGCCTTAGCATCTTTACCACAAACTGCTGTATCCCAATAACCAATCCCTATAATCCCTCCTTTATGAGCAATATTTTTAATTTGCTCATCAGAAAGGTTACGATTATTGTCACAAGTCCCTTTTATCCCAGTATGAGAAACAACTACTGGCCCAGTAGCAAGGGCTAAAACATCATCTATAGTTTTTGGCGAAGCATGGGCTAGATCAATAATCATATGTCTTGCTTCCATCTTCTTAATCATTTCTTTACCTAAATCAGTCAGCCCTGCTCTTTCTAGCCCATGAGCAGAACCCCCTATTTCATTATCAAAGAAATGTGTAGGTGCCATCATACGAAAACCTGCATCAAAAAGCACATCTATATTGGTAATTTTTCCATCTAGAGCATGTGCCCCTTCTATACCAAGGAACCCTGCGGTAATACTAGGAGTTTTTTCTCGATCTTGTAAATAACTCTCTAAATCTGTTTTGCTTTTAATAATTCGTAGTTTTCCTTCCGAGTTACTAGCAAAACCATGTAACCTCTTGGCTTGAAAGAGTGCTCGTTCAGTTAAACTAGTCCAGGTAGCAATGGGCCAACGTTCACATAAGGCAAGTAGTAGGATATTGTCAGTTTTATCGTCATTTTTCTCAATATTTAATTTACGTGGAGTTTTAGTTACTACAGTAAATGCTTGTATTGCTACATTACCTTCTATTAGCCTAGGAATATCTACTTGTCCCCTTACACCAGGCTTAAGTAAATCACGATCCCAAAGTAAAGAATCCGCATGTAAATCACCAATTAACAAAGTTTTATGTAACTCTTTTGCTTTATCAGATGCTAAGTAGGGAGGGCGGTGTAATACTTTATTATTACTTTCTTCTACTTGACCAGGAGCAATAAAAAAGAAGGCAACTAGTACACCTATAAGAAAAAGAAAACTATAAAACACACCTTTTTTCCAACCAGATATTTTCATCTTAATTAACCTCTTGGCTGGAGAATAAATTCTATAAGCCAATCAACAAGTAATATTTTCCTAGTATTAATCACTAATACAACCGCTGATAATAGCTACTATTTTTTATTAACATGAAAATAGTATTCTGCTATAGGGGTATAATTACGCTCAGAATTACGTCCTCTCAGCCTTAGTTCATAATCATCAGAAAGAAAAAAAGTGGAATTAAATGTAATTACTATTGCACGACCATTAGTATCAAGCTTATCACTATTCCAGACACGACGGCCATTAGATGAGTATAGCTCTGCGCTATAACGTTCAAAAACCTTATCTCCTGGAGTATGTAAAGAAAGGACTATATGTTTTAACCCTACAGGAATAGAAATTCGTGCTAAACCTTGGTTTTCCTCTGTAGCCCAAGGCTCAATCTGAAAAATTGGTGGTGAGGTTGAGTTATTTTCTGTCTGTTTATTTGTTAAATCTGTAGACAAAGAAACTTCAAAGATAGAGCAAATATGATGGACTAGATCATCTATTCTACTATCTAGGGCAACTAGTCCTTCTGGAGACATTGTTTTGATTTGCTCTTCAAAATCATTATGTTGTTTTTGCAAAGTAGTGACATCATTTTCTAAAGTATCAATTTCTGATTGTAGCTCTAGCTGGGTAGTGTCTTGTTCTTTTAAGCGTACTTCTTGTTGTTCTGCTATTTCTGATTTACGTCTTTGCAACTCAATAATTTGTTTTTCTAACTCAATAATTTGTTTTTCTAACTCAATAATTTGTTTTTCTATTTCACCAACTTCTTCTTCTAATTCTTGAACCCCTTCTTGGTATTCTTTTAGGTACTGTTTTTGTCTATTAACTAACTTATCAACTTTTACCTTAAGTAATTTTTTCTGCTCAATAAAAGCTTGTGCTTTGTTATGAGTTTCAACAAGCTTATTCTTAAATTCTGCTACTATTTTTTCTCTCTCTGTTAGATTTTTTTGTAACTCCTTATAAACAACTGAAGCAACATAATGATTCTCTATTTGTTCACTAATACTCGTTATTTGCTCTAGGCTTAAAGCACTAGCGACTTGAAGTAATTTTTTTTCTAACCAATTATTAGCAAGAGATTCAAGCTGTTTTGCGTCATTAAGGTTTACGTCTATTTCATTTGCTGTTTCTGTCATAACTTGGTTATCAAGTTTATTATCCATGCTTTTACCTCGCTAATTTCGAGATTGTAGCTGCGCTATAATATTGCTTTTAACTTTTAATTTAAGTTCTAAGAAGTGCGATTTTGAAAACCAAACTTGTACAAATGTTAGGTATTAGATAAGTTGTAGTGATAGTTAAACCTATTATGACAATCTAGTTTCTAAGAGCTTAAATAACATCTTTAATAGGATCAAACATTTCCCTAAATTCTTCTAACAAAGCTGCTTTAAGTTGTACAAAATCTTCTTCTACTTGGCGATTAGTAACATTATTAACCCTAAGTCTTAGTTTCATTGGTGGGGGGAATCCTTCTGCAATTAAATCAAAAATAGCCCAGCCTGTTGCGGGAGCAGAATCTTTTCCATAAAAAATGCCATAGTCTCTACGAATAGGATCAAAGACTATGGCTACATGCCAATCTGTGCCATAAATTTGTCTTTGGGTGTTTTGATCTGTACCAGACATAAACACTCCAAACCCTGGATGTGTATGATACCAACCAACTATTCGGGCATTTTGACCTGTTTTTTGAATATAATCACTGGCCTCTTCCATAACTCTTTTGAGCATACCGCCATCAAATTCCACATGTGTTGAACCTGCTTGAGCTTCTTCAGCAGGCATAGCATCTGTTACAACAGTATAGGTTATCTTTTTACCATTAACTTCATCGTAGTAAAGGTTACCTAATAATACTCCTCCTCGCTCATTTTCACGGCGATAGATTGAAGCAACACCATCAGGGTTATGAGACCCAGCAATAAATATTTTTTCTCTAGCCTGGCGTGATAAAAATATACGAAAATCTTCTGTAGGGGGCTCTCCTTCAATTTCTACAATCTCAGGTAACCGCCGCCTTATTGGTTCTACTTCATTAACTTTCTTAATCACAAACTTCATAGCTTTATTTCCTAATCAAGAAAGTGCGTCTTGGTGGAGGTGGCGGTTGTGGGGGCTGATTAGGATTAGCCGTTCCACTAGGAGAGTCTATCACTTTCTTAACTTGAAAAGTCTGTGACGAAGATGGCTCACGTCCTGGTACAGGCAGTATTTGGCGATCTGAAGGGAAAAGAGTAGGATTAGCATAATACCAATCTGCAGCATTATAGTTAGCAATAGAATAAGGATCAACTAAATCTGGATCATATTGGAACAAGCGAGCCAGTTTTACAACAAAAGATCCTAAGCCTTCACGATAATCCCAACCCCCAATACATACTTTTCCATCAGGCCATACATGAGGATGAAAGATTGGCACCATTTCATGCATCATTACTACAGGCTTTTCAAATGGATGGCTAGGAGAAAGAATTATGCGTATCCTATGCTCGTCACGTGTTAATGAAGTATTAATATAACTACGAATATTAAAACTGACAATATATTCATGTGGTGGGGTGCCATAAGCTTGCCAGCTAATGACATTCCCCTGAATAGATTTCATTTCTTCGTAGTCGGCTTCTAGGCGAGCCCGCCTAACGTCTTCTGGTGTTGCCATAGTTTGTACCTCAACGAGAAAATAGCAGCGTCTACGATCCGCCGCGTGTATTTAAGAATATGCTCACGACATCGCTACTAGCCACACCAAATTGCGCTAGTGTTTGATTAGGTCGCAACTGCATACCACGATAGACAAGTGCTGTACCTGGGGTGTTTGGGATCAAGCCAGCTTCCGCCAAATTACGCAAAATTGCATCTGCAGGCATATCGTCGGAAACTGTCACCTCAACTTCTTTACCATTGTTCTCATTGCGGAAGGTGACATCAATATCTGGCATGGGAAAAATCTCCTTGATTTTTTAGGATCACAAGGTGCGGTGATTACACCGATTACAAAAACTTGTTTCAAGATCAAAACAATCAGGTTGATGGCACACTTCACAACGGTCAGCAGCCCTAGATTGTTGAATAGCAAACTTGGCATTTGGCGACAAATATTCAACAGGTTCTGATGAATAAATTAATGCTCGCAAAAACTGATGTCGCAAAAATCGACCATCTTCTGTAAAGAGGCTATGGCGACGCTCTTCCCAACGATCCCAGATGTTAATGCCAAGATAGCCAATGAAAAGCACTCCAAACAAAAACGCCATGAAGTCCATAAACACCTCTGTTTTGTGTTTAACACAATTCAAACATTCACCAAGTGTCAGATCTTAATCGTCAATTGTCAAGTGTCGGTTTGGCATTTTAAACTAAATTAATCACAATAGCCAGTATTGAAACACACGCTATGTTAATTAGTTTAACTTAAAATCATTAATTTTAGTTAAGGTTGCTTAAATACTAATTAAACTACCTAACACCTTAGCACAATCGGCTGTTAGTTCAAAGGCTTTATATTGCCCATTAATGCCACTTGCAGAAAGAATATGTAAAGGCGGAATTCCTAAATCCCAAAGGGTTAATTTTAATAGCTCTCGTGGGATTTCTTTACGTGAAAAACGAGAAACGCTTTTAATATAGGTTTTATCTTCTGTTTTATTACCAAAAGCTTCTATCCGTTCAGCAATAGTATGACTGCCTATTTCTTCTGTATGTTTATTACAATCACTACAAATTAACTCATCATCAAAAATACGGTGTGCTGGTCGCATTAAGGGCAATATTTTACCACAATAACGACAACGAATCTCTAAGATAAATCTGCGTCCTAGGTCTAAAATTGCATCTTGTCCTAAATCTTCTTCAATGGCTAAAAATAAATCGTCTAAAGTCCCTTGATGAGCACTTAGCGGTAATTCTCTGATATTTTCATAAGTTCCATGCGCTAGGCATTCATCTAGGGGTTGTAAGGTAATGACTAGATATCCGTTAGTTAAACCATTAAAAGCAATACGCTTACCAGTAGCTGGTTGTTGATTATGTATTAATTTTACTGCTTCTTGAACTTGAAGTGCAGAGATTAAAGCAGAAGTAACTTGTACGGTTGGCATTTTTTCTTCCTGTAAAAATCTCTTACGCACACTTTCGCAGCTATCATAACGTGAGCGAGCATCCTGGATCTGTTCTGGAGTAGCATTACACTCATAACAAACTCCATCAGAGCCAAAAATCATTACATTTCCTGATAGACCTAAAATGCCAGCATTTATCCAAGGGACTCCAACACTACGACAAGCACGATTAGTAGCAAGTCTAGCTTCATCGTTATCAACACAACCAAGTGCTATATCCATTCTTCTATAAACGCCCAAACCTAGATCCCAAACCATATCTCCATGAAAATATTCTACTTGTGCTGTTGATTCTAGAGCTAAAGCACGAGTGGCTTCAGCAGCAGCAGCAGCTTTTTCCCTGCCAATATCTTGTTTACGAAAAAGTACTGTTCGACTTAAGTTTGATCCAGAAATAGTATCAAAATCAACAATAAAAAGACCTCCTACACCTAGGAGTGCCAAATTCTTTAGTGTTTCATTACCTAAAGCACCTGCCCCAACAATCATCATCTTAGATTTACGTAAGATATTTTGATCCCACCATTCAATGCGTCTTTGTCTTTCAAACGGATCATCTTCATCTACTTGTTGTTCTTTAAGTTGAAATACCATTTCAGCCTCTAAATAAATTTGATATTTATTTTTTTCCGAGTATATCCTAGTTCTTAATCAAATGGCTATAATTAATAGATTTTGCAAATCACCCTAAGTTACAGTTAATGAAGGATAGCGGAGAAAGTGAAGTTTATGATATAACTGGAAACGGGCTTGTTATTGGTTGTACTCAGGACAACATTACATTTTCTGTCCTGAAGATAATTATATGTCAGTCTATTCATATACATATTGTGCGTCGTGACTAAAGACATTTTCTTATTGATAAGCAATCAAAAATTGGTGTTTATAAGTGTATTAAAAAAGAATTAATCCTTAAAAATGGAGACATTGTGTTAGTAGGCAAACAAGTTTTTCGTTTTGACAATAATTATATCAAACATACTTAGGCTAATTTCTAAATTTGTGGGGTAAAAATGACAGACTCAACCGCTAATATTATTACTACTGTAGCAGGATTTACTGATGTTGGGGTGGTAAGAACCAATAATGAAGATAATTTTTTGATTGCAGATCTGGCTACAGGACGTGCTTTTCTCATCCCACAACGCATTACTCATAAAGGGCCAGAAAATCGATTGCTCTTAGCTGTTTCAGATGGTGTTGGTGGTGCAAGTTGTGGAGAAGTAGCATCTTCTATGGCAGTACATTCTATGCGAGTAGAATTGCTACGCCGTAATAGCACACCTGATCCATTTCAACGCTTGGTACAAGCAGTAGAAAAGGCTAATACTTTAATTTGGAACGAAGGTCAATCCAATTCTGAAAGACGCGGTATGGGAGCAACAATTACTGCCGCTTTAATAGAACAAAATGTCGCTTATATTGCCGAGGTAGGTGATTCTCGTGGTTATGTTATCCACTCTGGCCGGATCAAACAAGTTACTACCGATCAATCGCTAGTAGGAATTTTAGTTAATAGAGGCTTAATGACCGCTGAACAAGCGGAAACTGCCCCTGGACGTAACATAATTTTACAATCTTTAGGATGTAATGCAGAGATTAAGGTAGCAGTAAGTTCTATTGAGCTTACTGCGGGAGATTACTTGCTGTTATGTTCTGATGGGTTAACAGGAAAAGTTAAAGCAGAAGAGTTACTTCAATGTGTAGAAAGTAATTCATCTATAGAAGAATGTTGTAAGCAACTAATTGATTTAGCTAAAGAACGTGGAGGGGAAGACAATATTACTATTGTCCTAGCAAAATTTGATGGCCAAGGACTTAGACCTGCTGAACAAGTAACTCGTCTTACTACTCATATTGAAGTTTTAGCAGCCTTTGATCCAGAAGACGAGGCACAACGTAAAAAACAAAAAGCAGAAACTAAACTTAAGTCCCAATCAAAAACTGATTCTGGAGATGATCTTTATAAAACTAAACGTCTTAGTTCAGAAAAAGGAAAAGATGCTTCTTTTACCAAGACCATCGGCACTTCAACCAAAGAACCTCTCTCCAAAGAAGCAAAACAGCTTTCTGAGCTATCAACCTTAAAAATACAACCAGACCGAACTAGCCGCGAAAAACTACTAGAACAAAATTACGCAACTGAAGCAGCTTTAACTAATATATTAAATAATTTACGCAGACAAATTGATCAGTTCCGAGAATTAGTTTTTTGGGCTGAGCGTGATGGAAACACTGCTATTCCTATTAGCGAAACAATAAAGAAACTTGAGCATCTAATCCGACTCATTGAAAGTAACAGACTATCTTTAGCAGAAGCTAATAAATTAATCGAACAGTTTTCTAAGTAGAATTGCTTTAGTGGCTACTTAAGACAAACTTGTTAAAAAAATACAGAAATAGGAACTAATAGTTTAGAAAATTATTGGTTCTGTTTTTGTTGGGTAAGGTAAGTTACTAGGTTATTAACTAATTTTTGTTCGCGCTAAAAAAACTCGATAACCGTATTTTTCCATAGTAAATTGTTCTTTGCCTTACGTTAAACACTAGACATTATTGGCAGAGCAATATAAGTGATTATAAGCCAATAGCTATAGTAGCTTAAACTTCTAGGCTAGATAATGTCTACTATATTAATACTTAATGTGGTATTTTATTATAAATGACTAAATCTCTTGATATATTAACAGGTTTCCTACAAGTATCTACTTGGTTAGCAGAGTCCTTAGACTTAGATCAACTGTTACCTGCCTTAATCCAATCTGCTATAGAGTTGGTTCCATCAGCCGATTCAGGGTCTTTACTTCTTTATAATGAAATAGATAATATGCTTGAAGTTAGAGCAGTTTATAATTATGGCCCAGAGGTATTAGGCTTAAAATTATCTTTGGATACTGGTATTGCTGGTTGGGTTTTCAAAAATCGCGAGCCTGCTATTGTAGAGCATTTTTCTATAGATCCCCGTACTTATTTTTTCCCTTCTCAGAATGAGATTGCACCTATTAAATCTTTAATAGATGTTCCATTATGTGTAAAAAACAAAGTAATTGGAGTAATTTCTTTTGATAATCTTTCTAAAACTAGTGCTTTTAATGAAGAGGATTTAAGAGTAGTACGTTTTTTTGCTAATAATGCAGCTATAGCAATAGAGCGGGCACGCCTTTATGAAGATCTAAAAAAACAAAACCAACAACTACATGTTTTGTATCAACAAACCCAAGAAGCCTCTCGTTTAAGAACAGAGTTTCTTAATTGTGCGACTCACGAGCTTCGAACCCCATTATGCGCAATCATTGGGTTTGCTGAACTTCTAATAAATAGCCCTATTGAGCAAGTAACTGATCGCCATCGAGAATGGTTTAAGATTATTTATCAAAGTGGACAAGATACCCTTAATTTAATTAATGATATTTTAGATTTGTCTGCTCTCTTATCAGGAAGAGTAGCTCTTTACCCTCAGCTATTCTCCCTAGTAACATTAACAAACAGTGTGCTCGCTAAAGCAAAAGAATGGGCAAAAGACAAACCTATAGATATTACTTATTCTATTTCTCAAGATCTCCCTCCCTTATATCTAGATCCAAATAGAGTACAGCAGATTTTACTAAGTTTAGTGTCTAACGCAGTTAAATTTACTAGTTTAGGAAAGATCTCCATTAAAGCCAAACTTATTAATACAAAACGTTTTTTAATTAGTGTCTCTGATACTGGCATAGGAATAAAACCAGAACATGTAAGCTTAATTTTTGATGAATTTGGGCGTGTTGATAATTCTACAACTCGCGACTATAACGGATTAGGGGTAGGTCTCTCTATAACCAAACGCTTATGCCAACTAATGCAAGGAACTATCTCTTTAGAAAGCACTTATGGGGTTGGGTCTACTTTTACTATTGAATTACCTCTTCGTGATAACGAAACACCCCCAAATAGTTCAGTCAACTAAATGCCTTTATTTTAAATTTTCTTTTAGAACCTTATTTTGCCATTGTGCATCTAAACGCTAAATTTTAGCCGCCATCCTATAATCTACTAGGGGTCAAGTATGAAAAGCTACAAAATTATTAGTTTTATAATTAGATCTGCTTTTTTAATGTTATTAGTTTTATTAACTAACACGTCTCAAGCCCAAGATTGGTCTCGTTTTCGTGGGGATGTCCTTTTAAGTGGTCATACCCTTACAAAAACCCCTACTACTACTCCTAGCAATTTTTTAGACTTTCAGCTTGGTGGTAGTGCCATACAGCCTCTAATTGCAGATCTTGATAACGACAAATCGCCAGAAATCATATATTTACAACAAGGGCGTTTAATGGCTAATAGTCAAGATGGAACTATTTTGGTTAATAAGTTTTTTGGTGTAACAGAAATTGTTTCTGTTATTGATTTAGATAATGATAATTCTACGCCAGAACTCATTGCTTTTGATACATTTCAACGAATTTTACTAATCATAAATGCTGATGGTAACCTACGTTGGCAATATCAATTTCCAGAATTTGTTACTTTATCTAGCAATTATATAAAAATAGCTGATATTTCCTCTGAGCATTTTGGTAAAGAAATAGTTGTTTTTCCTGACCATACAAAAACCCAACAAAACGCTCAAGGGTATTTCTTTTCTAGCCAAGGTAGTCTTTATGCTATACCTATTATTACTCAACTATTTGGTGGTCAGCTTAATTTTCCACAACTCGCCATTAGTGACATTGATAGCGATGGAACACAAGATGTAGTGGTAGTAGGTCGCCCAAGACTAATGATTTTTTCTGGTAATGGTGAGCTAAAACGCCAGCTAGACTTTCGCGAAGGAGACCCTGAAGGAAGGCACTATGGACTACTTACCTTAGCTGATGTTAATGGTGACAAAAATTTAGAAGCTATCATTATTGCAGATGATATCCCTGCTTTAGCTGAAAACAATAAAATGACTGCTATTTCTGTTTTGCAATTAACCCCTTTTATTAAAAGGCTTTGGGGGACTACTTTCCCTTCCTCTCAGGTTTTACGAGCACCACTAAAAGCTGTACAGGACTTTGATAATGATGGTCGTAGCGAAATAATAGTAAACATGTGGAATGGCCAAGAACAACAAATACGTATTTACCGAGGGGAAGGCGACCCAATTAATCTTGGACAACCTATGTTACTTGCAACAATTAGAAATAGTTATGTTTGGGATCTACAAGACTTAAATAATGATGGTTCTATAGAATTACTTGCTAGCCTAGAAACTGTTGCTACTCCTAGCCTAACTATTAACTCTCAGTTAAAACTCTATAGACCTACAGTATTTAGCAATATTTATACATTTATAGAATCTAATCAGCCTATTACAGGAATGTACTTACTTAATCGTGCTGCATTTGCTAGTAATAATTTTATTAGTATAGGGAGTTCTGATCAAGCTCGTAATAAAGCTTTAATACTAGAAACTCCTTTACCAAGATTTCTTACTTATTCTACTAACAGTACTGGTGGGATTAACCTTCAAGAACAATTTGTTTTAATGGATCAAGGAAATGGAAAACAAAAGTTAAAAGTTAAAACTGACTTAAATATCCCTCGCCCAGGTTTAATTCGAGCAATTCTAGCAACAGCATTAAATAATGAAAAATTTCTTATTAACCAAGAAACCAATGGTCAAATCACTGGTCAACTAGCTATCTATCAACGTTTACGTAAAAAATTATTAGCATTAGGCGCGCCAGTTGTAAGTGGCTCTAACTTTAGCTCTCAAGTAAGAGTTTCAGACCTTGATATGGATCGCGCCAATGAAATACTTGTTCGTAGCCCTGGAGGAAAAATTGTAATTCTTAGTTTAGATGAAACAACTAACAGCCTAACAACAATTGCATCATTTGCTGGTAGTTTTACTCCTATAATTCAGTCGCTAGATGGAAATAATAAAAACCGCCCACAAATTATTACTACAGTTAATGATAATGGCCGTTTAAGACTTAGTGTTTATGAAACTCGTGGTAGTGTGGAAGGAAAAACTTTACAAGTAATTGAGCGTTGGGGAGTCACTTTTTCTGATATTTCGGCTAATACTAACGTTGCTATCACTACTGGCCGTTTTTCTGGACTGACTAATAGGATAGACATTTTTCTTGCCACTCCTCGCAATCGTTCAGTAATGCTTTCTGGTACTGATGGGTCAATTTTGTGGTCACGCTCAGATGTTTTTACTTTTGGCAACAATCCTTCAGTAAAAGATTTTAATCAAGATGGAAAGGATGATATCTATATTGTCTCAGATAGTCTTTACCGTGTCCTTGATGGTGCAGTAGGCCGAGAATTAGTTGGCCCAATTAATGTTGCAACCTTTGGAGGTGATTTTAATTCTACTCCAATTTTATCAGGCAATGGAGAAGTCTTATTAATTGGCCCAGGAACAGTAGTAAAAATTACTGACCAAGGAAAACTACTATGGAATTTTGCCAAAACTATTAATGGTAAGCCTAGTCAACGTCAAGCTAGTGATTTATTAGTTGGTCTAGCAGAAATTAGTAATGGTGGTGGTTTTGATCGAATTGGTGGCAATTTTGGTGAAAGTGATACTTTTTATATTTATGATTATTTTACTGGCTTACTCGCGACTAAAACTCCTTACCAACCCATTACAGATATTATTTCCTTAGATCTTAATAATGATGGGCAAGATGAATTTGTTTTTGGTACTACTGACGGGCAAATTGTGGCCTTACGCGCTCAAGATGGTAGTTTAGTCTGGTCAATCCGCTTAGATTCTTTTCCTAGCGATCCTGTAATTGCAGTAGTTGGTAAATCTAGGAAAACTAGCCTACTTTTTGCTCCTGGTAACGGCTCACTACGACTTTATCAACTAAATTCTGGTTTGACATCAGGAATAGATTTAGCAGAGTAAACAATATCAAACTAACTATTAACAAAGTTTGAGCAATTAAAATAATATTTTAAATCTGTTAACTTAGAGGAAGATCTATGATAAATTTTCTTGCAAACTAAGTGCTACAAGATAGATGACTACCTACTATTAATAGGAACTTCATATGCAATCTCTTACAGATCAGACTTATGCCCAACTTTTTCTAGAAGCAAGAGAACTCCCTTCTGGACTACAACTTGTGCAAGATAGCCGTATGCGAGGAGCAGATCCAAACGACGAAATCTTCCGTCGCTCTCTTGGACTGCGTTCTGGTCTACTAGCTTGGCAAGCCCCAATAAATTCAGTAATCGAGCGTGTAGTAGATATTCGCTGGGTATTTGCTAGTGAAGATATGGCTATGTCTTATCACCAGCAAACCTTACAAATTAACTCTGAAAATATGCCTTATCTCCAAAATGTTCCTCTAGTTGGAACAGAATGCTATGTATTTGGAGGTAAAGTTGATATGGGAATTACAGCAGTAACAAGCTATATATATTTATTTAGGGTAAAAACCGTAGTGGTTAAATTTTATGTAGCACAAGGAGAAGGGCAAAACCTCCCCATAAATGACATCGCAGCCTTAGCACAAAATGTATTTAATCGTGTTTCTGCGGTTCTTGCTTCTTTAGCACAAACATCAACCCCAATGTCACCTAATCCAAACCCCTATTCATCGCTAAACCCTTATCAACAACCGGGCAATATTCCACAACAGCAAAACCCCTATCCTTATGCACAACCTCCCCAAGGGCAAGCTAACTATGGGTTTCCACCACAAGGGCAACAATTTTACCCTCAAGGGCAAGCACTTTATCAACCAGGGTCTCAACCTTCAGCAATGCCATTTCCGCCACAAACTATGTACCATTCTAGTAGCGTACAAACACCAAGTTCAGCACTAGCTATTGGTTATTCTATTTTGGGTACTATTACATGGCTAG